>CAXDOZ010000159.1:0-4873 GCA_963991145.1 uncultured Chitinophagales bacterium
AGAGATGCCAGCGCAGCAGAGATCTTCCTTGTGGAGGGAGATTCGGCGGGTGGTACCGCTAAGCAAGGTCGCGACAGGCAGTTCCAGGCAATCCTTCCTTTAAGAGGTAAGATCCTGAACGTAGAGAAGGCGATGGAGCACAAGATCTATGAGAATGAGGAGATCAAGAACATGTTTACCGCCCTTGGAGTGAGCATGGGAACCGAAGAGGATGAGAAAGCTCTGAATACTGAAAAGCTTCGCTATCACAAGATTATTATCATGTGTGATGCGGATGTCGACGGTTCTCACATTTCTACCTTGATCATGACCTTCTTCTTCAGATACATGAAGGAGCTTGTAAATAATGGTTACATCTATATCGCTCAGCCTCCTTTATACCTGGTTAAGAAAGGAAAGGAAATGCGCTATTGCTTCAATGATGCAGAGCGCGATGCCGCTATTGCAGAGATCGGAGGAGATAAACCGGATAGCGTAAACGTTCAGCGCTACAAGGGTCTTGGAGAGATGAATGCAGAGCAGCTTTGGGAGACAACAATGAATCCTGAAACTCGTACACTTAGACAGGTGACCATTGAATCAGCTTCAGATGCTGATCATGTTTTCTCTACTCTAATGGGTGAGGAAGTACTACCAAGACGTGAATTCATTGAATCTCACGCTAAGTATGCTAATATCGACGCTTAAGTCGTTTAAAGATTGATATAGCAAGAAGCCTGATCGGATTTTTCTGATCGGGCTTTTTATTTTCAGGTAGATAGTTAAAGGTAAACATACTGACACCCTTTGTGTCCTTTGTGTCCTCTGTGGTTAATTAAAACTAATTCCCACCTCCACCAAGGCCCACAGCAAATCCGAAATTCACGATAGGATTACGGTTGGGATAAAGCTCATTCTCAATTAAAGGAACAAGCAAAGTCATGGTCATATAAGCATTACCGCCGGTGTTAACCTGGTATCCGCCACCCACAAGAACATTTCCGTAAGTTTTTCTTCCATCAATCAAATTGCCGGAGAGATCGCGGTCAACGTAGCGATTCATTGCTACTCCTTCAATCTGCACAAAAAGAGGATCCCAAACGAAGCCTCTTGCATAAGCTCTGCCTCCAACAACATGAAATCCCTGATTGGGATCAAAATATTGAGTGTATTGATAAATGATCCCTGCTCCAACTAAGATGTACTTGTTTAGTCTGTACGCTACATCTGGTGAAAGCTCCATGAATAGCGCACTTCCAAAGGCTGAGCTTCCGCTATATGCGATACCAAAATTACCACCTACATAAAGCTTAGATAGATCGAATTTTCTTTCCTGGGCAAGGGTAGGAGCTCCGAGATCCTGCTCTTCTTCCTCATTATCCTGAGCAGAGAGCGAATAGCTAAACAGAAAAAGAAAAATAAGAGGTAGCAGTTTCATCAATTGCAATATTGAATGTAACATCGGGTCTATTCTATTGTTGATGTTAGTTCAATTAGATAAACTGCAAAAAGCAGACCAAAAGCTGCTTTAAAGCCCTACTCCGAAACCAATTGAAATGATCGGATATCGATCTGGATTCAGGCAGTTGATGATCATTGGTGCGAGAACAGATATATAAATCCCAGAAGAGCCACCGATTGCGGCTGAATAACCTCCTCCAAGTAAAACCTGGCCTGCGGTGCATCGCTGTGATAGGTCAACTACATTGTTATCGTTTCGAGGATTTGAATTCAAAATCTGACCCTCAACCTGGGCGAATAATCCTTCGAAGATGAATCCCCTAACCCAGGCTCTACCACCCGCAGTGTGCATGGTGAACTTGTTTCCAAAATTTGAGCTTTGCTCAAATGAATAAATTGGACCACCACCAATTCTGATTCTTGGGTGAACAGCGTATGAGATATCCGGCCAGAAATCGAATCTTAGATAATGGCCATTGCTATAGGACTGATAGGAGAAACCAAGAACCCCACCAACATTGATCTTACTTAAGTTCTTCTTTCTATTTGGGTTTTTAGCTGATGAGCTTTCTCTGCTACCTGATGAATTAGCAATGCCATCTTCATCTCTTTCTTCATCTTGTGCTGTAGCATAAGTTGAAAAGGCAAAAACCAATAAAAAACTAAAAATTAAGATCCGCTTCATTTGACTAGCTTTCTTCAAAGATGTACCCGAATTGCTCAAATTTAAAACCTTGGGCAATATAGTTTTCTACCAAGCTCATTCTTACCTGTCCAATCGCCTACTTTCACCAGGCTGATTTCAAGCCCTCCATTTCCATTGCTGACTCCGGCAAGATTGCTTGTATTGACATCGTAATTAACCAATAATCTTAAACCATTGGTCTCAACTCCAACTACTGGAACCAGGGCATCCCCAAAGCGATAGTGCATTCCAACGAAGCCCGCAGAGCGATCATTTCCTTTGAATCCAATTCTCAAAAGAGAGCCAAACATCCCTTCCTGTGCCCCTCTTTGAAAGGTGTAATAAGCGCTGTTTGAGAGCTCTAATCTTTCATTTAAGGCCACGTCAACATAGCCATTCACAATGTAACGGAAGTCGATTCTGTTGTTGGAGCCGAGAAACGAATCCTTTGGTTTGTTGATATGGTGCATGGAGGTTCCAAGACTAATTTTCCAGGCCTCTACCGGGTTTAATCTTAGATTGATTCCAGCCGCAAAATCCAGATGACTATGAGACTCATTATTGAATGGCTCCAGATTGTCAATATTCAGATCAAAATCCCTGTCATTCCATTGATTATTGAAAAACAGGCGATCGAAATTGATATCTCTGATCACATAGTTCAGACTCACACCAACTGAAAACATGGTGCGATTCAACCTGTCCAAACCTTTGTGATAAGCAGTGCTGAATCCGATCTTTGTCGTACTTAGCTGACCGTCTCCCGCGGCATCGCGGCTGAACATAACTCCAAGACCCATCCAATCTGTATTATTGATCTTGTTGTCTAGAATTGCGAAATCGGCGTAAGCCCCATAAGTATTGAAAGTGGCGAAATTCTGATCGATCCCAAATGGCCACTGATACTTGTAATTTGCTCCAATCCGGTACTTCCCGTTAAAGAAGCCCGTATGTGCCGGACTGATCTGCAATGGAGCAGAATAATACTGAGAGTAATGCAGGTCTTGCGAAGAAGCCGAAATGCTCAGCCCAAGGATCAATATCAAAATTGCATTCCTCATTTATCTCAGTAGCGTGATATTTCCCGATCGATTGATGGTTGTACCGTCCACATACTCAACATTGATAGTATATAGATAGACCTCCATTTCCTGATCCTTTCCATTAAATACGCCGTTCCATCCAATCTTTTGATCGCTGGATCTGAAGACTAATTGACCCCAACGGTTATAGATCTTGAAATCCATGAAAGTGAAGCCTTTACCCTCAGTAAAATGGACATCATTAACTCCATCTCCATTCGGACTAAATGCATTTGGGACACCTAGCAGCGCTTCAAACCAGATCTCCATATCGATACAAAAAGTGTCCTTGCATCGCGCAGGAGAATTTACGGTTACAATACATGGTCTAACATCCCCTATCACTGTGTATGAATGAACTGGATTATCTCCTCCAACCATTGAGTCTCCATCACCAAAATACCAGGTCAATTCATCGTAATTGCTACTTGTATTTGTAAACTCTACAGGTTCGTTCCACTCGTAATAGTTTGTATCGGTGGTGAATCCTGAAATAGGATAAGAGTAGATCTGAATATCCCTGCTTGCAGTATCAAAAACATTACAGGTGCTGGTATCTTCCAGGTAAACTGTAATTGTATATTGGCCTTCGGCCGGATAACCATATACCGGCTCGTACCCGGTGAGAATTGTTCCATCTCCAAAATCCCAGGTATATAAAGCACTTGTATTTCCGCGATTATTTATCCTGACCCGATCGCCATCACAAAGCACTTCAGAGATATCGAAATCGAAAACCGTATTTGGTTTCAACCTCAATTGGTCAAAGGCAGTATCGAATGGATGACATCGATTCGTATCAATCGCAATAAGACTTACCTGATAGGTGCCAGGCAAGGTATATGTGTGACTGGGATTTTCCAGAGTGCTGAAATTCCCATCTCCAAAACTCCAGAGATACTGAGTTTCAAATTGACTTTGATTGGTAAACTGAACCTCTAGAATAGAGTCACAATCCTGAAGGATAGTTCTACTGAATGCTGCAACAACAAAATCGTCCCGGGTGCGAATCACGCTACTGAATGTATCGGCGAAATTGCAAATGCTGGTGTCGCTTACTGCCAGAGTAACAGTAAAGCTATCTACATAAGTAAATGTGTGAAATGGAGTGGAATCCGTGGAGGTGAATCCATCATCAAAATCCCAGAAGTAGTTTGCAGCCGGTAAATTGGTCACATTGTTGAACTGCACTCCTAAAGGAATACATCCCCCCGTATCGCTTGGAACAAATTCAGCATTCAAAGGAGTCACGAAAATTGGGATTTCTGCTGTATCTATTGGTCTACAGATCTGCGAGGTGTCCGTGATGATATAGGTAAGAAGATAATTTCCTGGTAGGTAAGTATGGCTGGCCGCGGAATCATTTGAAGTGGTTCCATCACCAAAATCCCAAAAATGAATATCTGCTCCTGAATAAAGCGACCAGACATCCAATTTCATACTATCGCAATTGTAGAAGGTTCGCTGCACATCAAAATCAGCGGCGACATGACTGTCGATCACAGCAAGATTTACTGAAAAAGTATCAGTGATATTGCATGAATTTGGGTCCGTCATGATCACCTGGATCGTGAAGTTCCCCGGTTGGTTATAGGTATGACTTGGAGTCCTTTGGGTTGATACCGTTCCATCACCAAAATCCCATTGGAAAGTAGCGGTAGGACTT
>CAXDOZ010000160.1:0-4868 GCA_963991145.1 uncultured Chitinophagales bacterium
TCACCACCAAATCGATCACTCAACAAATAAAGCAAGCTGTGATTTGCAGTGATCTGGCTCAATTCCAAATTCAAAGGCTTCACTGAAAACACGCCCTGAGCATTCAGATCCTCTCCGGCATAATTTGTATTCGCGGCAAAGGTGTAACTCCCCTCCGGTAAGTACCCCGCATCAAGTTCATACAGGTTGCCACTTCTGCTAAACACAAAAGGATACTCCGTTCCATCTTCATGAGTGATGGTAACATTCACTTCCGGCTCATTAATAGCCTCGTAATTGGCATTATACAATTGCGCCTCAAGAATCACTCTTTCATTATCACTAAAGATGCTTTTCATCGCACCTGCTCTGAATCTTCGCTTATCAACTTCAATGCTCAAATATTGAACTGTCTTGCTGATCAACTGGTCAAAGCTCTCGTGATTACCGTGTATCAGAAAATCATAAAGTCTCCAGCGCCATAGGCCTTCACCAGTCATAACAGCCTGCTTTTGCCCCTGATTCTCAAAGAAGGCAAGCAAGGGATAATCTGTCGCTACCGCTCCGATCTTCTGTTTCAATAAGACCTGCGCTGCAGCTGCCAATTGATATTCGCCAAATGGTACAGTGATCGGAGGAAGATCAGTGATGTTTGGTTGAAAGTCATCATTCAATCCAAAGAGCTGAAAACTCTCTACCACGGTTGCGGTCACATCATTTGTTTGATTTGAATTCGCCTGGATCTTAAGCAAAGGTTGGGCAGCATTGAATGCCTGGATATCACTTCCCTGAGTAAGAATAAAGAATGTCGACACTCCGGATTCGCGGATCGCATTCATCATTGCATTCTGTGAGCCTTGCGGCAAACCGTGCAAGGCAACCAGACTGTAATCCTTGTAATCACCCGCAAACTCATTTGCCATTGCAATCACAGCCTCGTAATTCATATTACTGCTAATCGCCTGCTTTAAAGCTGAAAGATCGGGATGCGGCGCATTTGCAAGTAGAAGGATCTTCTTTCTACTATCGAGTACTTCGACATAAAAATCCCAGGAGTTGTTTCCGTAGATCAGCTCCTTACTTCCGTCATCTCCTGCAATAGAAGCAGTTAAACGATAGTGGTGAAAGCCAGGTACATCGGCATCAACGAGAAATCTTGCGCTTTGACTCCAGAATTCATTTGCGATCCTTACAGCCGTATCACTTTCGCTCCAGGCATTTTGTCTCAATCCGCCCGAAGGGCTCAACCTTTGAAGAATTAAATTGGGTGCTTCGCCCGATAGAGCGCTTGCCTGCACGTCTACTAGAACCTCAAAGCGATCATCCAGGTAGGCAATCTCGTTTGAGTAGACCTTGGTGATCCTTAAATCTCTTTTTGGAGTGGTATCTCCGAGTGCAATGCTAAAAACCGGAGCAGATAAAGCATCGCTGGCATAAAGCGGATTTCTTCCCTGGTTAAAGATCCCATCGGTGAGTAAGACAACTGCTCCAAGATTTCGATTGTAATAGCGATCTGCTATCCCACTGAGAGCAAGTGAAAGATCTGTTGATTTACCGCTGAAGTCGAGTTGATCGCCCTCGGCCAGTTCACTGGCAAAATTAAAATAGGCTACTTCGATCTCATCCGGCAATTCCTCTCCCATCTGCCGCCAGGCTTCTACAAAAGCAGCACTGTCTCCTGAGCTAAGGGCCTGACCGGCCGATTCACTATTATCTGCAAGAAAGACCACGATGGATGGATCCTCTTCCTGACTGCTAGATTCTAATAAAGGGTTAAGTAGAAGAAGGGCGATGATGGAAACAGCAAGGAATCGAAGCGCTCCCAGGCCGGATTTTATCAAACGCTGGTTGCCACTTACCTCTTTGAAATCCTTACTCCGATAATACAGAGCTGCGGCATAGATCGCTGCGCCCAGGAAGCACAATAGAATCCATGCCGGAGAAACAGGTAAGAAGATATCAAGCGATGAGTTCATCAACATAGCACGTCATTGAAACGCGCTTTAATTCACAAGGTTAAATTATCTATTCAATGCGCCACAAACGCTGAGCGTCTGACCTGATACGTATGTGCTCAGATCACTGGCAAGGAACAAAGCAGCTTGTGCCACTTCCTCGGCTTTACCCAATCGTTTCATAGGAATCTGCTCGAGGTATTTTGCACGAGTTTCTTCCGGAAGAACATCGGTCATATCTGTCTCAATGAAACCGGGAGCAATCGCATTACATCGAACAGCACGGCTTCCAAGCTCATCGGCAACAGATTTAGTAAAACCAATGATACCTGCTTTTGAGGCTGCATAGTTCGACTGTCCGGCCTGACCTTTCATTCCTACAATGGAAGTCAGATTGATGATGGAACCTCCGCCTCTTAGCATTGGACGGCAAACAGCTTTTGTCAGATTGAAAACCGACTTCAGGTTAGTCTGAATCACAGCATCAAACTGCTCTTCCGACATTCTCATTAGGAGATTGTCTTGTGTGATTCCTGCATTGTTCACCAATACATCAACACTTCCAAAATCCTCAATAACGGTTTTAACTAGTTCCTGAGCAGCTTCAAAATCGCCTGCATCAGACTGATATCCTTTTGCTTTCACACCAAAGGCGCTAAGCTCTTTTTCAATTTCCTCAGCAGCTGAGCCGCTTGAGCGATAAGTGAAGGCCACGTTTGCGCCATTTTCGGCGAAGCATAGAGCGATTGCTTTTCCAATTCCACGGGTTGCTCCCGTGATGATCGCGTTTTTTCCTTCTAGCAATTTCATTCGTTCAGTTTTGGATGGGATGAAAATAACAAAGGCAGGGAAAAGCCCTGCCTTCGAATGAGATTCTTTACAATTTAAACGGCAGCGCCCTGAAGAGCCTTAGCCATTGTCTCACCAATATTAGCAGGTGAATCAACTACGTGTAGACCGCACTCACGCATGATCTCCATCTTAGCCTGAGCAGTATCATCTTTTCCGCCGATGATCGCTCCTGCGTGACCCATTGTTCTTCCAGCTGGGGCCGTCTGACCTGCGAAGAATCCAACAACAGGCTTGGTGCCGTGCTCTTTGATATATCTCGCTGCATCAGCTTCCATATTCCCTCCGATCTCACCGATCATGATGATTCCGTCGGTATCTGGATCGTTCATCAATAGCTCAACAGCTTCTTTAGTAGTAGTTCCGATAATTGGATCTCCTCCAATTCCGATACAGGTTGACTGACCAAGACCAGCTTTTGTAACCTGATCAACAGCCTCATAGGTAAGAGTACCCGAGCGACTTACGATTCCGATTCTACCAGGATTGTGGATGAAACCAGGCATGATTCCAACCTTAGCCTGACCCGGAGTGATCACACCCGGACAGTTAGGTCCAACCAGGCGGCAATCTTTCTCTTCGATATAAGCTTTCAATTTAACCATGTCCTGAACAGGAATACCTTCAGTGATACAAACGATCACAGCGATACCTGCATCAGCTGCTTCCATGATAGCATCTCCTGCGAATGCGGGTGGAACGAAGATCAAAGAGACATTAGCACCAGCTTTATCAACTGCTTCCTTAACGGTATTGAATACCGGACGATCAAGGTGAGTTTGCCCTCCTTTACCCGGAGTAACACCACCTACAACATTGGTTCCGTACTCGATCATTTGAGTGGCGTGGAAGGTTCCCTCTTTCCCGGTAAAACCTTGTACGATAATCTTGGAGTCGCTATTTACAAGAACTGCCATGGTTATTTTTTCTTTTTTTTATTGTCATTTGAATTGTCTGCCGCAACCTTCAATTCCTTGAGGAATTCAGATGCGAAGATAAAGTCGTAAAGTTCAGGATTGTCGGCCTTTCTGGCATCAAATCGATCGCCAACCCAGTGCTTATACCCCTGGTGTAAAAATATTACTTTATCACCTATTCCCATTACCGAGTTCATGTCATGCGTATTGATGATAGTCGTAATGTTGAACTCCTCGGTCAAATCGTGGATAAGCTCATCAATTACGAGAGCTGTTTTAGGATCCAGACCTGAGTTTGGCTCATCACAGTAAAGGAATTTAGGGTTCATTACCACCGCTCTGGCGATACCTACCCTTTTCATCATTCCACCGCTCAGCTCTGAGGGGTATTTCTTATTTACACCTGGAAGGTTCACTTTCTCCAGCCAGAAGTTGACGCGATCTAGCTTCTCTGCATCATTCATGCTCGTGAACATATCGAGTGGGAAGCGAATATTCTGCTCAACAGTCATGGAATCGAAAAGAGCATTACCCTGGAATAGCATTCCAAGTTCACGTCTCTTGAGCTTCAGCTCTTTCTCAGACATCGTTGTGATATCAACTCCATCGTAATAGATATGACCTTCTTCAGGTTTCAGAAGACCTACCATGCATTTGATAAGAACTGTTTTACCTGAGCCTGAGCGTCCGATAATAAGGTTTGCTTTCCCCGCTTCGAATTCAGCATCAATACCCTTAAGTACGTGCTGCTCGCCAAATGATTTATGTACGTTTTCAACTCGTATCATAGGAATAGGAAGGCGATAAGGAAGTTTGCAACAATTACAAGGATCGAACTAAGAACCACCGCTCTTGTGCTCGCCTCTCCAATCTCAAGTGCACCACCTCTTACGAAGAAACCCTGGAAGCAGCTTACTGAGGAAATAATGAATCCAAACACTAAGGCTTTCACAAGCATAATGATCAGATCAAAGTTCTCAACGCCGTCCTGAAGTCCGCGCTTGTATTCCATTGTGGTAAAGAAGTCTCCAGCGATTCCTGAAAGCCAACCACCAACGATACCGAGGAAAAGAGCGATTGTTACCAAAATAGGCATTACGAATACTGTCGCAATGATCTTAGGACCGATCAGGTAAGCAGGAGTTGATACGCCCATAATCTCTAAAGC
>CAXDOZ010000161.1:0-4831 GCA_963991145.1 uncultured Chitinophagales bacterium
GCCAGACAGAAATGTGTGGCTTTTTTTGTGCCCGAAAGTCCGAATCAAGCTTGCTTGAATGAGGGCTGAAGGGCACAAAAAAATACCCACGATAGTGGGTAGGCTTTTATTATGGCACCCCCCTCTACAGGATCACGGTGAAGCCGTGAATCCAAAACAAGCTAAACAAGTCGGAAGCTTGAATGAGGGCTGAAGGGCACAAAAAAACTACCCACGACAGTGGGGGGCTTTTCTTATGGCAAACCTCCTCCACAGGATCACGGCGAAGCCGTGAATCCAAAACAAGCTACACAAGCCGGAATGCAGATTTGCTACATAAGGATATTGGGAATCACCTGCAAGTCGAATTCAAGCAACTACAAATTGAGCCTGGACAATTATAAGTTGTCCATCAAAGGTTTGGAGTAGAAGTACGATCTTGATCACAGGGGAGGTGGCACAATAGTTCTTAAACCCACCCCTTACGAGGCTCCGCATGTAAGGACAAGCCCTACTCTGATGGTATCTCAACCTTCCCATTATCCGAATATCCTTCCGTCTTCAGGGAGGAGACTCCAGCAACCCAGCATTCACTGCATCACCCATAGCTCATCGAACACCGAAGCTTCCTTGAACTCCATAGCTTTAGCGAAGGGGGAGCATTCTAGCAATCTATACATCAGCTTGTTTTGCATAACTAAAAATCCTTCTATAACTTGGTCTCACCCCCCATGAAACCAATACTAACCACTGCTCTTGTTTGTATGCTGTCATGCATACTTTACGCCCAGGATGTCCAATGGGCACATTCATTGAAAAAGGCAACAAGCCAATATTCATCAACTTCCTATGGAGCAAAGATGCTGCTCGGACCACCTAATGCTCTTCCAATTGGTGGAGACTCCGAATACAGCTGGTGTACCTCAGCCACCAAATCAGGTGATGAATCACCAGATGAAGTATATCTCAAAGTCGGTTTCAAAAACCCTATGCAGATCCAACAGGTGGCTATCGGTGAAAACCTAAATCCCGGAGCTATCTCAAAAGTCAATGTCGTATCTGGAAAGGAGATCACAACAGTCTTTGAGCAGGAACCACAGGATGTGGCCCGCTCTCCTCGTATGATGAATATCTTCTTCGACATGACATCCTCAAAGATCGATGCAGTTGAAATTTATGTTCAACCGGGAGCCGTAAGCGGATGGAATGAGATCGATTGTATTGGAATTTCAGCCTCCGCAGATTCTATCAAAGCAGACCTCAACCTGGTTGCAGATTGGGATAAGTTCTCCGAAATGGAAAACCTGGGAACGAAAGTGAACTCGGAATACGCAGAGCTTCAACCTGTGATCTCTCCTGATGGATGGGTGCTCTACTTCGATCGAAAGAATCATCCCGGAAACACTTGTGGCATATCTGATGATGATGAAATTTGGGTAAGTGTGAAAGATCTGGATGGCAATTTTGGCACCGCCATGAATATCGAATCGCCCCTAAATAATTGCGACAATAACTGGGTGAATGCCATTACGCCAGACGGACAGAGAATGCTGGTCAACGGAGTCTATATGTATGGAACAGGCCAAACCACCAGCGGGGTTTCGATCTCAAAGTACAGAAGAACCGGATGGTTTCACCCCTCAGCTCAGAAGATCGATGACTACTATAATGACAATGACTACGTCTCTTTTTTCCTCTCTGCCGATATGAATGTGATCTTTCAATGCGTGCAGCGAAAAGATACATACGGCGATCGCGATATCTATGTAAGCTTTAGAAAACGAGAAGACGATAATGTTTGGACCAAGCCACTCAATCTGGGTCCTGTAATTAATACGGTAGGTACAGAGGATCGCCCATACCTCGCGCCAGACGGGAAAACCATGTACTTCTCTTCTGATGGGCATCCAGGATATGGAAGCTCGGACATCCTGGTTTCAAAACGGCTCGATGATACCTGGACAAACTGGTCGGTTCCAAAAAACATGGGACCAAGAATAAATACCTCAGAGTACGAGTCTGGTTTCTCTGTTCCCGCCTCCGGCGAATACGCTTACTTCTCTTCAAGTAATAGTCCAAGCGGGAGCTCAGATATTGTGCGCGTGAAACTCGAAGGTGAGGAAGCCAAGCCCGATCCGGTAATCCTGGTTTACGGCAAGGTCTTTAACACCGAGACCGAAGAGCCGGTCAATGCAGAAATCCTTTACCAATATCTGCCCGGAGGGCAAGAAGCCGGCGTAGCTTATTCAAACGGACAAACAGGAGAATACAAGATCGTACTGACTAAAGGCTACAATTACGGCTATGCTGCAAAAGTCAGCGGTTATTGCGCCATTAGTGAGAACCTGGATCTCCGCGAGTTGGACCAGTATGGTGAGCTAGAGCGCAATCTGTATCTAGCACCTATCAAAGTTGGACAGGTCGTTAGGCTCAACAATATCTTTTTTGATTTCGGCAAAGCCACTTTACAGGAAGAATCATTTCCAGAGCTGAATAATCTCGTCAAAGTCATGACGGATAATCCTAAGATCGAATTAGAGATAAGCGGCCATACCGATGATGTAGGATCCGATGCCGATAATCAAACTCTGTCTCAAAACAGAGCCCAGGCTGTAGTTGACTATCTGACGAAGAACGGCATCAGCGCGAAGCGCTTAACGGCTATGGGATACGGTGAGAAGAACCCTGTGGTTCCAAACGATTCAGACGAAAACAGAGCACTTAACAGAAGAGTAGAATTTAAAATCTTAAAAGATTAAACCCAATAAAATGAACACCCTGAAAAAACTATTGACTCCCCTTTTACTTATTGGATTATGCATTCCAACATTTGCTCAAACGGTAGAACTCGTAAAAACATATGAGATCTCAAAGGCAGCAAAGAAGGAACACTAGACTATGTAAAGTATGATGCTGAGCAAGGCATCTACGAATTAAACTATGTAACAAAGTCCACCGAAAAGAAAGCCCGTTTCGAAATTTACCTCTTTGACGAAGATTTCAATTTCATCGAAATGATGGAAGAGGAAATTGAATTTGAAAAAGCAAAGGAGAAATACAAATGGTTCCGCTTCCGTGGGAATTATGAAGCAACTGCAATGACAGTTGAGAACAACATGGCCGGTCAAATCGTACTAAAGCAAGGTGCATGGGTTACCAAGTACGACTGGAATAATGGTGTGTACTGGACCAGTTTCAAAGTGATGAAAAAGGAAAAGCCAAAAGATGATGAAGGCAGAAGAATGATGATGCTTTCTTATCGCACCGATGCTCCTCAACAAACGATCTCATATTTCGGATGGTCATGGCTTTACCCTCCTAAAACAAAAAACTTCTCTGATCTGACTGGTGATGTTTCTATCCTTTGTCAGGTTTGGCCAAAGATCTTTAAAGACACCGATCCTATTTACAAGTACGCAGTCCAACGTTGGGGAGCAGATGATTTCACTCTAAAAATGGAGGATGATTTTGATTTCGATTATCCGCAAACTGTAGTTTATTCAAGTGTCTTAGGTAATGGTGATTTCGTTGCCATTTTCGCTCCTACCGGTGGAGCAGGCTATGGTAAAACCGCAGATCCAAATCCATTGAACTGGACTTACCTTCAGGCTAATTCATTTACTGGAGAGATTCTTCATAGAGAGACTTTCGAAAGTCCAGCTTCTTACTGGAAGATCCACGACGTAACCTTGCTTGAGGATGGTGACATCTACATTTATGGTGAGGCAAATGATAATGCAAATACCAAGTACTACAATGTTCAGGTAGGTAAATCAAAAGCGACTTCATTCATTCTTGCGAAGGTTGCTGATAACAAAACTCAGTACGTTCATAAAACCATGCTTGAGGAATTCGAGGCCAAGCTTCAGGCGCCACCAGAGCAAAAGAAAACTCCAGCATATAATGGAAAGAGATTTCAGCTTGGAGGAATTCAGGAGCTTTCAAATGGCGATATCATGATCTCTGGTCAGAACTACAAGGACAAAGAAGATGGACGTCAGTTTCTCGATGTAATGGTTTTCCATTTTAATGATCAGGGAGTTCTAAAAGCACAATACGGTTTGAATACACTTGAATCAAATAAGTACGCGAAAGCAGTCTTCACTGAAAGTCTATTCTGGGAAACTCCGGATGGAAATGGAGCTTACTGGATCATTATGGAAGTGGCAGGAATGAAAACCAGCATGTTTGGCGGTGACTCGCGCGCATTAAACTATGCTAGAGTTGGTAAGATCGATCTTGGATCGGCTACTGTTGGAGCAATGGAGCCACTTGGGCAGGATAAAGGCGAACGCTACTTCCTCGAGAACAGCTTCCCGATCCTTCCACTTAATGAAGCCAACAAACTAGTATTCTTCGGCACCGACAAAGGCGGCCGCACACTTTGGTTTGCAAGAATGCCGATGATTTAATTGGCTTTTTGCCGCGAGTGAAATTCTAAGAAAGCCCTGATTGTTAATTTGACGGTCAGGGCTTTTCTGATTTTTAAATTGACAAAGTGGCAAATTGACAAACTGACAAAAGGTTTGTGCCTAGAAGCACATTCGTTGTATACAAAATCCAGCATTTCAGCATTCTAGCAATCCGGCAATCTATTTAGGTCCCTCATGCCCTGGCGCTTCCTTCTTAACCGAATCCGTCTGGTTGTATTTTTCAGTTTTGGAGACTGTATCAATTCCTGCCGGAATAGTATTGGTGTTTACACTGTCGCCCGGAGCGGCAACCGCCTCCGAATTAACTACCTGAGGCTCCTCTTCCGCTCCGTTCTTCTCAGAACTGGAACAGGCTGAAATTAAAATACAGGAGGATATACTAATCCAAAACAACCACCTGCTCATTTTTAATTTCTTTT
>CAXDOZ010000162.1:0-4806 GCA_963991145.1 uncultured Chitinophagales bacterium
GAGGTTACGCCGAAGGCCATTCAGAGGGCCATGGAGAACCCACGACATATTGATCAGAACCTTGTAAATGCTCAGCAAGCCAGAAGAATTCTGGATCGCTTAGTGGGCTTTGAACTCTCTCCTGTTTTGTGGAGAAAAGTAAAGCCCAGCCTATCGGCCGGGAGGGTTCAAAGCGTTGCAGTTAAGCTATTGGTTGAGCGTGAAAGAGAGATTCAAAACTTCAAGCCAACAAGCTCCTTTAAGCTTCATGGTTACTTTAATGTAGAAGCTAAGGATGGCAGAAAGACTATCCTTAAATCAGAAGGTGATAAGGCTTTTGACTCTGAGCAGGATGCCAATGTTTTTCTTGAGTCGTGCATTGGAAAAGAGTTTAAGATCACCTCGATTGAGAAGAAGCCTTCCAAGCGAAATCCCGCTGCGCCTTTTACCACTTCAACCCTACAACAGGAAGCAAGTAGAAAGCTTGGATTCCCTGTTGCCAAGACCATGATGGTGGCTCAGAAGCTTTACGAGGCCGGACTCATTACTTATATGAGAACGGACTCAACCACTCTGTCTCAGGATGCTATCAATTCCCTGGGTAATGAGATCAACAAGCGCTACGGTGATAAGTACCATCAGTCAAGACAGTTTAGCACTAAATCCGACAGTGCTCAGGAAGCGCACGAAGCTATTCGTCCTTCCTATGCAGACAGAGATTCTGCTGGGTCAAATGCCGATGAAAAGAGACTTTATGATCTGATCTGGAAACGTTCAATCGCTTCTCAGATGAGTCAGGCTCAGATCGAGCGAACCCTTGTAGATATCAAGGCTGATGGACTTGAGAGATACTTTAAAGCCAAAGGTGAAGTCCTTGTCTTTGACGGATTCCTTAAGGTTTATCAGGAGTCTTCAGATATGGAGGATGATGAGCAGGATAAGGAAGAGCAGGGAATGTTGCCCCCATTGTCTGTTGATCAGATCATGGATGTGAATCGCATTACTGCTACCCAAAGGTTTACAAGGCCTCCGGCCCGATTTACAGAAGCAAGTCTTGTGAAGAAACTTGAGGAGCTTGGTATTGGACGTCCCTCTACTTACGCACCTACAATCTCTACTATCCAAAAGCGGAATTATGTTCTGAAAGACTACCGAGAAGGAGTTGAGAGGAAGTACATTGTCCTTCAAATGAACAGCTCAAACGTTGATAGGGTAGAGGAGACTGAGATCACTGGGGCAGAGAAAGCAAAGCTGTTCCCAACGGATATTGGGATGGTGGTTAATGACTTCCTTGAGAAGAATTTCCCCAATATCATGGATTATGGTTTTACAGCTCAGATAGAGAAAGACTTCGATGAGATCGCTCAGGGTGAGATCGCCTGGAATGAGATGATCGATGAGTTCTATAAGCCATTTCATGAGAATGTAGATAAGACGATTGAGCATGCAGAAAGAGCTACTGGAGAGAGAGTCCTTGGAGTGCATCCCGAGTCAGGTGAAGAAGTGCTTGCAAGGATAGGAAGATATGGTCCGATGGTACAGGTAGGAAGACCTGATGAAGAAGGTGAAAAGAAGCCTCGATTTGCCAAATTAAGAACCGATCAAAACATCTCAACGATCACCCTTGAGGAGGCTCTTGAATTGTTCAAATTGCCGCGTACAATTGGCCAGTTTGACGATGATGATGTCATAGCAAATATTGGCAGATTTGGCCCTTATATTATGCATCAGAAAAAGTTCACTTCTATTCCGAAAGATATGAGTCCTTACACCATAAAATTGGATGAGGCGATCGAATTAATTGAGGCAAAAAGAAAAGCGGATGCTGAAAGATTAATTGCTGATTTTCCGGATGAGGGAATTCAAATTTTAAAAGGAAGATGGGGTCCATTTATTAAAAAAGGAAAAGAGAATTTTAAAATTCCAAAAGGGACTGAAGCAACAGATCTTGATTTAGAAGCGGTGCTAAAAATTATCGAAGAAGCACCAGAGAAAAAACCTAGAAGACGAAGTCGAAAATAAAATGGAGAAGAATGCCCAGCTTCTTTATTTAATTAAATTATTGGATGATGGTGACGATGAAGTTTTTCGTCACGTTCATCAAGAGATATCTGCTATGGGTTCTTCTGTGATCCCTATCCTTGAAGAGTCCTGGTCGAATACAAGTGACCCAATACTTCATCTTCGAATTGAAAATTTAATTCACGGAATACAGTACCAGGAATTAAAAAAGGAATTTAAAAACTGGGTTTCAAAAGAGGATCCAGATCTACTGGAGGGAGCTCTATTAATTGCAAAATATAAGTACCCTGAAATTCAAAAAATCTCGATTGAGAATCAGATCGAGGTTATTAGAAAAAGCATTTGGGTTGAGCTAAATTATGACCTTACGCCGCTCGAGCAAGTCAATGTTTTTAATCAGGTCTTTTATGGTTTTTTTAAATTTCGCGGAGATAATCCACAGTCGGAATACGTGCATGAGTATTTCCTGAATTACGTTCTCGAAACCAAAAAAGGAAATGCTCTAAGCATTGGAATCTTGTACCTGATCCTTTCCGAAAAATTAGGTCTTCCTGTCTATGGAGTTACTCTTCCTGGATACTTCATTTTAGCGTATTGTAAAGAGCAATTGGAGTTCATTGATGAAAGCGATGATTACAGGTCCAAAGTGCTCTTTTATATGAATCCCGTAAACAACGGAATGGTCTTTACCAGAAATGAAGTTGAGAAGTACCTTCAGAAGGTCAATATCCCATATCGTCAGCACTACTTTCAGCCCTCTAATTCAGTTAAGGTTATTCGTGAAATGTTGACCTATCTCGAGATGTTCTACAAAAGCAACCAGGAGCCTGATAAAGAGCAGGAAATCATAGGGTTGCGTGAGCTCTTATGAAGAACTCCCGATTCATTCGCGTGAACTCCCGTTTAAACGACTATTAAAATCCACATTGTTTTGTTGATTGTATAGAAAAGTTTCTATATTCATCTCCTCAATGAATTTAACTAAAACCGAATCTACCCCCTGCGTATGGGCAAAAGTCTACTTCTAACCCTAGTAGTTTCCTTTTTCATATCGTTTCTTTTTGTTCTGGATAGTAGTGCCCAGAGCGGAAAGATTGTATCGGTTAATGTGGCTGATAAAAATGATGGGATTATAGAATGTTGGAACGCCAACAAATCAAAGGAAGCATTTATCATTGATGCATACGCTTTAGCAAGTCAATCTGAAGAAACCGAAGCGGCTGCCTTTGAATTATCTGAGACCTATTCCGATTATGAAATTCTTTATCCATTAACAGAAGAAGCTGTTAATGACTATTTGGATAGGTCTAAACCACATTCCTATAATGTTGGTGCAGCGGCACAAGAGAGATGTGAAAAGCTCTCATTGCTAACTGAGACTTTAGAGCAAGCATTAATCCCTATTTCTTCACAAGAACTTTTAAGCGCCTTTGGATACTTAGGCGAGGAAGAATAAATAAACCCTTTTTTTTAATAAATCCGTAACTATGAGCAACCAATTACTTACCACGTTTAGGATAGCTATCCTAGTTGCTACAACAGCATTGTTCGCTACTACTTCGAGCAATGCTGGTGTGCTTTACGACCAAACTTTAGGTGCCGCCGGAAATGGCGAGACATCCCAACGATTTGGGCCAGCAAATGATACCTTCTCCAATGAAGGTGCAGACGATTTTGTCGTTCCTGCTGGTGGATGGACCGTTAGGTCTATCGACGTATTAGGTGTTATTACCGTTAACCCTATCCCCCCTGCCAATAGAGGTGTGATCAACAATGTTGACATCACCTTCTATGCAGATAGCTCGGGGCAACCAGGTTCAACAGTGATAGCATCATTTAATGATGTAAGACCAACTATCCAGGATAGCCTGGGTGACTTCACAGTCAATTTACCTTGTGAGGTTAACCTGGCGGCAGGTACGTATTGGTTGTCAGTAGTTGTTGATGAAGATCTGGCCACATTTGGTCAATGGTCCTGGGAGACAACAGCTGACCTTTCGTATTTCGGTACATCTTTTGCCCACTGGCGAAATCCAGGAATGGCATTTGGTAATGGATGTACTGATTGGACGGTTAGAACTGCTTGTTTAACAAGTTCTGATCCCAACAATGTTTTTGCTCTTCATGATTCTTTACAAGGTTGTATTAGTGTCTTCCCATACCAGGAAGATTTTGAAGTTTGTGAGGGTCAATGGCAAATTATGGACCTTGGAGGTGTTGTAAGTCCTACCTGGACAAGAGGAATGCCTTCTCCACCTTTTGGTGCACCTTTAAATGGTTCAGCTAATGCTTTCTGGACTAATGGAGGTCTTACTATTCCAGCTGGAGAAAATTCAGTTGTAATGAGTCCCTGTTTCGATTTTAGCAATCTTAGCAATCCGGAAATTTCGATTGATATTTTCGCGGATGCTCTAAATGGTGGCCTAAACGGTGCTGTTTTGCAAGCATCAACAGACGGTGGTGTGACCTGGCAGAATGTTGGATCAAACACCTCCAGTACAAACACTACTACAGGTCCTTCTTCTAACTGGTTTGACATAACCAATCTGACTCCAAATGGTGCAGGTGGTCAGAATGTAAGTCATTGGTCTACAAATGGTGGTTGGTTAAATGCAACTCACCTTTTAACCGATCCTTCAGGAACAACATCTCTTGGTGGTCAGTCAAATGTTACTCTAAGAATTGCATTCCGAAGCAACCTTGCTGTATCAGGAGCCGGTTTTGCATTTGACAATATTATTATTCGCGAAGGCCCTGATTCGGATCTTGCGGTTACAGATGTTACTTCTCCTGTTTCAGGATGTG
>CAXDOZ010000163.1:0-4777 GCA_963991145.1 uncultured Chitinophagales bacterium
TGTTTCCATGGCTCGGCTTCGCCGGATTGGGAATATTGATCAGAAGATTTGAAAGGGCTCAGGTCAATTTAACATGGCTGGGTTCAATTCTATTCATTCTTGGAATCGCCATTTATTTCATTTTCCCACCCCAGCTTTTCACCAAGATGGGATTCTCTGAGCTGTTCTATCCGGCTACAGATTTTTTTATTTTGACTTACTCGGGATTAGTAATTCTGTTCTTCCAATTTCGTGATCACTTTACAGGAAAATTATCTCAACCGCTTATTGAATTGGGGAATCTATCTCTGCTGATCTACTTGAGTCATCTCGCTTTTGCCTACTCAGTATTGCATCGATTTATTGAACCAGGCGGAATACTTCTGTACCTCGGAATAGTATTTGGCTACTTGCTTCTAAATTGGAAACTGGCAGAGTGGCTCAATAAGGAAAAAGGTGGAAGAGAAGGAAAAGGATTGCTTCACCGGATGATCCTGGGAATCTAGATTGAGATATGCAGGATCTTCTTTGTCTCGAAGAATTCCTCTGAGAAATAATCAGAGATATTATACTCTTTGACCATCGCCCCGCTTTCTTTTATCTCTTCTGAAAGATCACCTCCCTTTAAAGCGAGAATTCCTGCAGGAAGTGTATTGCTCACGCTGGGGTAGATCTTGGGCTCTACCAGATCGAGTAGTTTTTCAATCCGAGCGACAGCCCGAGTAACAACAAAATCAAACTCCCCTTTTACACTGGCAGCATTGCGTTTCTCAAAGCGTACATTCTGCAAACCGAGCTCCTTAACTACTTCTCCAACTACCAGAATCTTCTTCCCGATACTGTCAACCAGGTGGAAATCAACTTCAGGAAACATAATAGCTAGTGGGATACCTGGAAATCCTCCCCCGGTTCCCAGATCCATGATCTTTGTTCCGGGATTAAACTGTATCAGCCTGGCTATTGCCAGGCTATGAAGAACATGTCGCTCGTAGAAGCTATCCATGTCCTTTCGTGAGATCACATTGATCTTTGCATTCCATTCTTCATACAATGGCAGCAGTGCATCAAACTGACCAATCTGTTCTTTTCGTAAATCGGGAAAGTACTTTTGGATGATCTCCATACCGCAAATTTAATAGCGGCCCTTCTGCTTTCGAAGTTCCTGAAGCAACATCTCTTTGGCTCGGAATAATTGCGCTTTCACAGTTCCAAGCGGCAGAGCTAACTCCTCCGAGATCTCATCGTAAGAAAACTCCTTGAAATAGCGCAGCTCGATCAGGCTTTTGTACTTAGGCTTAAGCTGTTCTACGGCCTCACGTACAATTTCTGCTCTCTGGCCTTTAAGAACGGATTGCTCAGGATCCGGAGAGGAATCTTTGATATTGATCTGCATGCTCTCACCGTCCTCATTGGTTACTGTATTATCCAATGAAGTGGTTTCGAGACGCTTCTTTCTGATGTAATCGATACAGTTATTCGTTGCGATCTTGAATAACCAGGTAGAGAAGGCGTAATCTGGACTGTACTTCTCAAGATTCTTAAAAGCCTTACCAAATGCCTCAATTGTAAGATCCTCGGCATCCTCGCGATTGTGTACCATTTTCAGAACCGTGTAGTAGACAGGTTCTCGATATCTGGTCATAAGCTCTGCATAAGCCGTTTGATCACTTTCTTTGATCGCACGCACTACCAGGGCATAATCTTCCTTGGCTCTTGCGTAGGCTTCTTTCCTCTTCTTCTGCTTATCTTCTTTGCTTACTTCCACGTATCGGACTTAAAAATATAGAGCCATACCGGACTAACAAGGTAATAAAGTCCCCATGTAAAATCAATTAGGACAATTTCGTGGACAGCGAGACCAGACTGCAAGTGTATATTATTCCTATATAAGATAAACCAGCGTATGATACTGGCTGACAACCAAATAAATCCATAGCCAAATCCATAACCCATCAGAAACACTATTAAGAGAGAGATATCCAGTGCGATCTTTGAAATGGGAAAGAGTCCTGCAATCACCTTTGCTTTCAAGCTGTAAAATTCCGATGCTTCGATGTGCCTTCTCTTCTGGATCAGATAGCTGGATAAGGTCTTTTTTGCCTCCGACCAGGAGAATGAATCGGGGTGACTTACTGTTTCAACATTCTTTTTTGTAGCAATTCGCTGTACGATCTCGTCGTCATCGCCTCCCTTGCTTTTCCAGTTTGCAGATTCCAGCACCTGGATCAGTTTGTCTTTTCTTACCGCAAGATTTCTGCCTACTCCCATATAGGCTAATCCCATTCGGGCTGCGCCCAGATAAAGGGAAGCTGTAGCCAGCGTTTCAAGTCTGATAAAAGCGTTGAGCCCTGAGCCATCGGCCCGATAAGGGCCATATCCAAGTACCAGGTCAATCTCTTGGTTCTGAAAAGGAGCAGTCATTCTTTCTGCCCATTGATTCGAAGCAGGGGAACAGTCGGCGTCTGTGAGTAGAAGAATGTCGTGTTTCGCCTGCCTGGCGCCCAGTAAGAGAGCTTCACGTTTACCTGGGTCGATCTGCTGATGTGTTGATCTGCTAATCTGCTGTCGGTTTGATAGATCATTTGCAGATCTGTACATCTCCTCATCATTTGCCAATTTGCCAATTTGCCAATCCTTGACCGCCGTAGCCTTGGCGAAGGTGGTTGCCAATTTTATAAGCCCCTGCTGCTCAGCGCTCTCCAAAAACTCTGTGGTCCCATCCCCACTCCCGTCATCAACAACCACCACCTCTACATTCTCCAGGTTTTGGCTCGTCCAGGATTCCAGATTTGCTTTTAGGTTCTCGAGCTCGTTCTTAGCGCAAATGATAATTGAAACCCCATTCCTGAAAGCCCCTGCTTGCTGTCGCGGTTCTCTCATCCTCGATAGAAAGAGAAAATTGTAGAGCAGATAAATGAAAAGACTGCTAAAGAAGAGGATAAGGATGAACATCAAATTGGCTTAACTTCGCGCCCTAAGTTAGTCTAAGAGGGGTAATTGATGCGCTATTCACTGGAACATATCGACAAAGAATCCAAGGCACGTGCGGGAAAGATCGAAACCGATCACGGTGTGATTGAAACTCCGATCTTCATGCCGGTAGGAACCGCAGGAACAGTGAAGGCTGTGCATTTCAATGAGCTGAGGACTCAGATCCAGGCCGAGATCATCCTTGGAAATACTTATCACCTGTACTTACGTCCGGGAATTGAAGTGATCAAAGCTGCAGGAGGATTGCACAAGTTCAATACCTGGGAGAAGCCTATACTGACCGATAGTGGAGGGTATCAGGTTTACTCTCTTGCCAACAGAAGGAAGATCACAGAAGAAGGAGTTCGATTCCAGAATCACATCTCGGGTAGTTATGAGTTTTTCAGCCCTGAATATGCTATTGATGTTCAGCGCGCCATCGGCGCGGATATCATTATGGCCTTTGATGAGTGTACTCCATACCCTTGTGAGAAAGGCTATGCTCGTGATTCCATGAAAATGACCCATCGCTGGCTCGATCGATGTATTGAGCACTTTAATAAAGGAGAAGGGCTTTATGGTTATAACCAAACACTCTTTCCAATTGTGCAGGGGAGCACATATACCGATCTAAGAAAGGAAAGTGCTGAGGTGATCGCTTCCAGGGATATGCCTGGCAATGCGATTGGAGGATTAAGTGTTGGGGAGCCGGCTGAGGAGATGTATGCCATGACTGAGGTAGTTACTGAGATCCTTCCCTGGGATAAGCCCAGATATTTAATGGGAGTTGGCACACCTGCGAATATTCTTGAATCGATCGCTTTAGGTATTGACATGTTTGATTGTGTGATGCCTACCCGAAATGCCAGAAACGGAATGTTATTCACCACTCAGGGCATCATCAATATCAAGAATAAAAAATGGGAAACTGATTTCGACCCGATTGACGAACACAGCCCGGTTGAGACTTCACGCATCCATAGCAAGGCATATTTGCGTCATTTGATCAATAGTAAAGAGATTTTAGGAGCTCAGATCGCCTCTATAAACAATTTGGGCATGTACCTTTGGTTGGTAAAGGAGGCGCGCAAGCATATCATTGCCGGTGATTTTAGTAGCTGGAAGAAAGTGACGGTGGAGCGACTCATGCAGCGTTTATGATCAAAAAGATCGATCTATATATTATCCGAAGGTTCCTTGGAACATTCGTTTTCATCCTTTTCATTTTGGTATTACTGTCGGCCGTGATCGACTATTCTGAAAAGGTGGATGATATGTACAAACACGGCGCTCCAAGTGAGGCGATCGTTGAGTACTACACAACCTTCTTTCCCTATATCATAGCACTTCTGGGCCCCTTCTTTGTCTTGATCACCGTAATCTTTTTCACCTCTCAATTGGCGGGTAGATCAGAGCTGGTAGCGATGCTGGGAACCGGGGTAAATTTTTACAGAATACTGGTTCCCTATCTGGTTGCCAGTGGATTACTGGCTGCCTGCCTTTGGGCTTCAAACCATTACTGGGTTCCTGAAACCAATAAGATCCGCGTTGCATTTGAAGATCAGTATGTGCGTCCGTATATGGCCACAAATGATCTGCATATCATGCGCAAGCTCGATGATAATGTAGATATGTATGTCTATTTCTACGACTTCGCCCGTGATGAAGCTCGCAGATTTGAGATGTTCGTCTACGACGATATCACTAATCCGAATAAGAAACTTCTTTACAAGCTATCCTGTAATCGCATTGAGTGGCTGCATGACGAAACACAGAATAAGTGGCGAATACATAATTATGTGATCCATGATTACTCTGGAGATGAGAT
>CAXDOZ010000164.1:0-4725 GCA_963991145.1 uncultured Chitinophagales bacterium
CCTCCCTGGATCTCAATCCTATAATAGTCGATGATCTTAGCGTATCGTGGATTGGTCCATTCAAAGTCTTCGGCTTCCTCCAGGATATAGATAGCAGCGTAGTAATCGGGCTCAATCAGCTCAGTGCCAAACTCGAGTAGAGCCCTCACCATTTCTTTTTCAGCCTTTTCCACTGAACCGGGGCCTTCGGCCGATTGGGGTTCCCGCTCAAGATCTTCTATTAACTGATGCTGTAAGATCTGCTCTTCCTGCTCAGTGATCTTCTTCTGGTCTTTCCAATGTCGCTTTCTGGTCTTATTAACCTCCGTAATCAGCAGGCTCTCCTCAATTCCCAGCTTTCCTGAGCATTCATTGATATAGATCGAGCGACGAATAGGATCAGGAATGATACTGATGGAACTAACGAGATCTTTGATGACCTCAGCTTTCTTTACTGGATCGGCTTTTCCTTCGGGAAGTAATTGATCGGCTTTAAAGAGAATGAAATCCTTTGATTCCTTTTCAACAAAGTCCAGAAATGCCTGGGCTCCGAGGGAATTGACATAACTATCCGGATCTTCTCCTTCCGGCAGTACAACAACCTTTACCTCCAATCCCTGCTCAAGAATGATATCGACTCCTCTGATTGCAGCTTTTATTCCTGCGGGATCTCCATCGTAGAGTAGAGTAACCTTAGGAGTGAACCTTCTAACAAGTCTCACCTGATCGGCCGTAAGGCTTGTACCTGAAGAGGCCATCACATTTTCAATACCAGCCTGGTAAAGCGAGATCACATCGGTATAACCCTCAACCAGAAAGCAATTTTCTTTTTCTCTAACTGCCTTCTTCGCCTGGAAAGCGCCATAAAGGATCTTACTCTTTACATAAACCTCAGACTCGGGAGTGTTCACGTATTTAGGAGCCTTCTCATTGCTTCTAAGGATCCTACCTCCAAAAGCAATCACTCGTCCCGTGAGGTTATGGATCGGGAACATGACACGCTCGCGAAAGAAATCGTATTTGCGATCATCTTTCTCTCTTACCAGTCCTGCCTGTTTTAGGATCTCGAGTTTATACCCATTTGATAAAGCTAGCTCAGTCAGGCTCTTTCCCGAACGCATAGAGTAGCCCAGGTCGAAGGCCTCGATCGTCTTTTCAGTAAATCCACGTTCTTTGAAATAGGGGAGAGCGATGGATTTTCCTTCATCGGAGTTAAGCAGATTATCCTTGAAGTGATCCTTAGCAAAGTTGTTTACGATGAAGATAGACTCGCGCTTATCAGCTTCTACTTTCTCTTCTTCACTGAGCTGAGTCTCCTTGAGCTCAATATTGTATTTGTTGGCCAGCCATCGTATTGCTTCAGGATAGGACATTTGCTCGTGTTCCATCACGAAGTTGACAGCTCCTCCTCCTTTACCACAGCCAAAGCATTTGTAAATCCCTTTTGATGGAGAGACCGTAAAAGAGGGTGTCTTCTCATCGTGGAATGGACAAAGGCCAAGATAATTTGCACCTCTCTTCTTGAGGTCTACAAATTCCCCTACAACCTCGTCAACCTGCGCTACGCTTAGGACTTCGTCTATGCTCTCTTTCTGGATCAAAGTGATTTAGATACTCTTTTTTGCTTTTGGCACAATCTTCGTTTCTCTCTAGAAAACGGAGGTGATTATGAGACCGAACAATTTACTCAAGTCTATGAAACTGATCGGATTTATATCAGGGAAAGTTAGTAAGAACTTGCTTCTTGGAGCATTGATCTTGATCGCCTCTACATTGACCGCACAGCAGTATAATCAATCTGCAATGCAGTTGAGGCTTGAAGACAATGGCATGTTTCAGGTATATGTAAACGGCCAGCTGATGGGAGGGAGCAGCAGAGCTTATGTATTGCAAAATTTGACGCCCGGAAATCAGTACCTGAGAATCGAGAAGACAGTAATTTATCCCGGTGGTATGAGAATGACCTTCGATGTTTTTGAAGGATATATCTACCTGCCGTCCAGCACTATGAGTTCTGTGGTTTTTAGATCATGGAACCAGTATTACATAGAGCATCAGGAGGTTTACATTCCTTTTCCAAGCATCGGATTACCAGTTAATGCAGTTCAGCCAATGGATGATCAGAGCTTTGCCAGCCTGATATCTACTATTGACTCGAGAAGCTTTGATTCCGATAGGTTAAAGACCGCTCAAACTGCAATGCAATTCAACTATTTCAAAGCTGAGCAGGTAAAGGAGATAATTGACTTGATGAGCTTTGAAGATTCAAGACTGGAACTGGCAAAGCTGGCTTACGACAGAACCATCGATAAAGGAAATTACTTCATGATATATGATTCATTCTGGTTCAGCTCAAGCATTGATGACCTGAGTGAACACATAACCATGAGATAGAAATAGCGAGTTTGGGTTGTAGATGACAAGAGGCTTCCTTCGGGAAGCCTCTTGTCGATTTAAAATAGTTGCCCCTGCTCTCCATCATTTTGCGGATCATCGTCATCCTTTGGAGGCTTGTTGATCACCTCGAAATCGATCACATCGCCCACATTTGCAGATTTGTTGGAAGACTTCTTAGGCTCCTCTTTTGGCTCAAGAGTCTCTTTCTTTTTCTCTTCTGCTTCAGGCTTCTCAGCTTTTGGCTCAGGCTCCTGCTCTTCTTTTTCCTCAAAGGATTCCTCCATCTTGATCTTTCCTGAAACCGGGAATTGACTCAATCTATTTCCTAATGCCTTCCAACCTTTGACATCAATGAATTCAACAAGGTCAACCTGCTCTTCAACTTTCTCTTTTGCTCTTCCTTTCAGGATGTTAAAATTGACAACAGCTTTATCTGCAAATGATGCATAGAGAAGCTTACTGCCGCGGTGTTCAGAAATGAATGGATAGTTCTTACCAGTTGCAGTGCTTTCAATCAGGAAGCGCTTTACATAATGGTGCTTACTCTTTCCATCCAGATAGAGAACAGAGATTGGTTGTTCAGGATCGAACTTTCTGATGCTATCGATCTCTGCCATATTGTAGTGATTAGTAAGCTCGAAATCGGTCATTTCATAGCTTCCATCCTTATTGACCACCAGAATGAGATCTCCCGTGTCAAACTCTCCAAGGAAATCACCTCGTTCTTCTTTATTCAGGCGACCAACAGTTTTATCGATCCAAATCTTTACTCCTCCAAGAGTAGACTCACCCAATGAGCGCTGTTCAACCTTTCTGATGGAGTATCTGGAGATCAGATTTCCCTTTGATCCACGTCCCTTGATGGCTAGCTCCCCAAAGTCAAAATCAAAGACCTTGTTTCGGGCCTTACTGGCCTGACTGAGATAAACACCCACTACCTCGCTCTCTGAGTTTGGATGTGACTGGAAGTAAACCACTTTCGATCCACTTCCATCAGCGGCAAGATTATACTCTTTGTCCCTTGTGACACCGGTAACTGAGAAGCGCTTCACATAGTTCTTCTTGCCTTTACCGTCGTAATAGATCATATGGTAGACAGTGCGTTCATCGCCTTTCTTCCAAACTGCAGCATGGAGTATGTCCTTTCCCATGAACTTCTTATCTCCAACCCTGGAAACCATCATAATACCGTCTTTTCTAAAGACGATGATATCATCTATATCAGAGCAATCGGATACCACTTCGGCATTTGCCTCTCTTCTCAGGTTGGTTCCAACGAAACCTTCCTTGAAGTCAACGTAGAGTTTCTTGTTAGAAGCGGCAACCTGACGAGCTTCAATTGTCTCAAGGTTTCTAATCTCAGTTTTACGCTCTTTGCCCTTTCCAAATTTCTCTTTCAATCTCTGGAAGTATGCGATTGCGAAATCTGTAAGGTGTTCAAGGTCGTAGTTTACCTGTTTGAGCTCTTCCTCGATATTCTTGATGACCTCATCTGCTTTGAAGGAGTCGTACTTAGAGATCCGCTTGATCTTGATCTCGGTAAGTCGAACGATGTCCTCCTCAGTCACTTCTCTTCGCAATTGCTTTTTGAATGGATCCAATCCTTTATCAATTGCAGAGATCACACCCTCCCAGGTCTCCTCTTCTTCAATTTCGCGATATATCCTATTCTCGATAAAGATCTTTTCGAGTGAGCTGAAATGCCATTTTTCTTCGAGCTCTGCCTTCTTGATCTCGAGCTCCATTCGAAGAAGCTCTTTAGTATGTTGAGTTGATTGCTCAAGGATATCATCAACTGACATGAAGTGCGGCTTGTCATCGATGATCACAGTAGTGTTTGGGGAGATGCTCATCTCACAATTCGTGAATGCATAAAGTGCATCTATCGTAACATCAGGGCTTACGCCCGATGGCAGTTCAATAGCGATCTCTACATCCTTGGCAGTATTATCAACTACCTTCTTGACCTTCAGCTTCCCTTTATCATTTGCCTTTAGGATAGAATCGATCAAACTGCTTGTGGTCGTTCCAAAGGGAATTTCTTTGATCAGTAGCGTCTTCTTATCCGGCGATTCAATTCTTGCTCTTACTTTAATTTTCCCACCGCGCTTTCCTCGGTTGTATTCGCTCATATCAGCCATCCCACCAGTTGGGAAATCTGGAACAAGCTTGGTCCTTTTCCCTTGCAGCACCTTTACCGAGCCATCGCAAAGCTCAATGAAATTGTGAGGGAGAACCTTGGTAGATAGTCCAACTGCAATCCCTTCGGCCCCCTGGGCCAGAAGGAGTGGAAATTTCATTGGAAGGTTAACGGGCTCTTGCTTTCTTCCATCATAGGAGACCTGCCAC
>CAXDOZ010000165.1:0-4590 GCA_963991145.1 uncultured Chitinophagales bacterium
CCTGAAGTGGTGGACAAATCTGAAATGGATGCTCAGATCCAGCTTCTTCAATATGGATTTAAAGTAGGAGACAGGATCGAGACACCTAATGCATTCAAAGGGATTGTGGTAGGATTGAAGTACAATGGAAAGAATGTGAATCCGGGAGATACCTTATTCAAAGGGTCTACAATTTCCCTTGTTGTTGGGAGTGGAGCTGATTATGATATTCCAGCTGAGGAAGTTAATCTGGTCGGTTTGACAGTAGAAGAAGCTGTTTGGGCCTTGAAAGCCAGATCTTTATACCTGGGCTCGGTAGTTCCTGATGTTACGATTCTTACAACCAACGATTCTCTCAAAGCCAGAATCTACAAGCAGATACCTGAACCGAAAAAGGGCGAAAGCATTAAAGCAGGTCAATACATTGACGTTTTTATTTCGCTAAAAGAACCGGTAATTTCGCGCGACACAATTGGAACAACCCAACCAATTGACACTCCGTCTGATAACTAAGCATGAGAGGAATCATTTTCACGCTCATCTGCGCGATGAGCTTTATTCACCTAAGCGCACAAGAAGAGGCAATTCTGCCAATCACGTCTAATCCCAGCTTGCTTTACAAGTACAATGGAGAGGACTATAGTTCCTTGCGTTTTATCCCATTCGATGATCTGATCATTGAGTCAGACACCCTAAGCATTCCATTCTTTGATGATTTCTATTCAAACCGTCAAAGACCTGTCACATTTCCGCAGGCATCAGATGTTACTGACTCAGCTCTTGCTGTAGGAACCTGTCTTGCAGCTAACGGAATTTCAACCGATGAGGTGAACTATATGAATAGCACCTCATTCAATTACACTTTTAACACAGCTACCCAAAGCGTTGATTCAACTCCTAAGGCCAGCATAACTCTCAGAGTATATAATGCTACGAGCACCTGTTTTACCGGCAATGGCACTCAAACGGTTTGGCCTACTTATTACACCTATAGTTTTGACTCTGCAACAGGAGCAAAAATTGACTCCTTCCTTGTAACACCTGATACTCTTTTGCAAGTAAGAATGCTGTACTTCGCTAATGCTGATCCCGATTGGCTTTGGCTGGATGACCGAGCTTTCATTAATTCGACCTATCCGATCAATCCAAGATCTTATGGTGTTGCCACCATGGATGGACTGAATGAATTTGGGCAGCCTTACAATAAGAATAATCCAACTACCTACGGAAACGCAGATCTTCTAACCTCAAAGCCGATCAATCTTGCAGGGCTTGACTCTGCAGACAATCTGTATTTCAGCTTCATTTACCAGGCACAGGGAATAGGAGATATTCCAAACGAGCGGGATTCTCTTGTCGTTGAGTTCCTTGATCAGTTTACCTCAGAGTGGAAAGTAGTTTGGTCAGTTCCCGGTTATGCAGATATTGATTCTGTAGACTTGAGTTGGAAGAATGGCATCTTCCAGGTGCCTCTTAGAATAGGACCTGGTGATCCACAGTTCTATTTCAATGGAACTCAGTTCAGATTCAGAAACAAGGCCTCTCTGGCGGGAAACAATGATCACTGGCACATCGATTATGTTCGTCTGGATACAGGGAGAGCAGAAAACGATACCATCCTCGGAGATATCGCCTTTATGTTTGATTACCCCCCAATTACATTGAGATATAGCGAGGTTCCATGGAAGCACTTTAGGCCATTACAGGATCTCGATACAGCTTCAACACCCGTTTCAGTTTACGGTACAACTATTAACAATCCCTCGATTGATTATACTTCTGAGATCGAGCTGTTCCCTGGCGTCAATCTTTACAGTTTTGCCGGATCTGCAAACTGGCCCCGATATACCCCAACAGACATTGACATCTTCCCAGCAGTTGACTTTAGTCCAATACCCGGAATAAACGATGATAGTGTATTTGTTGAATCTGAATTCTACTTTGAAGAATCGGGATTGGGAACCGGACAGTTTACTGGGAATGATACCCTTCGAAATACCCAGGTATTCTATAAGACCATGGCTTATGATGATGGGTCAGCAGAAAGAGCCTACGGTTTGCAGGGTGTTGGACCGAAGAGCTTTGCCTATGAGTTTAAGATGTATGCTCCCGACACACTTGCTGCTGTCCTTATGCATTTCACTCATATAGATGAGGATGTTTCAAACATCATCTTTAACATCAATATCTGGAGAAGTATCGATGTAGGTGGAAATACAGATTCACTGGTTGAATCTATTGACCTTAAAAAGCCCCAATACACTGATGTACTGAATGGTTATTCGATCTACAGGCTCGATACCTTCCTGGTTCTTGATACTGGGACATATTACGTTGGTTGGTCGCAAACAGATGCGAGAAATATCCAGCTAGGATGGGACATGAACTCCAAAAAGGGAAGAGAGCATATGTATTTGAAGCTTAATGGCTTCTGGAGGCCATCTTCTTTGAATCTTGAGGGAAGTCCAATGATCAGACTTGTTCTGGATGGTCAGTTTGACGAGAATACAACATCTATTCGCCCAGGTGTTTCTCGTAATAATCTTAAGGATCTGCTAGTTTATCCAAACCCTACCACAGGCATTTTAAGATTTGATACGGAATCTGTTATTCCGGTTAGGTCTGCTCAAGTCGTTGATTTGTATGGTCAGGTTCTTATGCAATTTGATCAGCCCTACGGGCAGATTGATGTATCTGACTTACCTGCAGGAATGTACTTACTTCGTGTAAGCGATGAAGAGAACAATTCATATCTCTCGCGCTTTATCCTATCAAAATAAGGCCGATGGCCAATCAAAAGCATCCTACAGTATATTTTGACGGGGTTTGTAATCTTTGCAACAGTTCCATTCAATGGATCATTAAGCGAGACCCAAAAGCACACTTCAGGTTTGCAGCTCTTCAGTCAGATGCAGGAGTTGAGTTGAGAAAACGAATCTCCTCTAATGGCAAGATCGACCTGGAATCTGTTCTACTGGAAGAGGATGGAAAAGTTTACGACCGTTCAACCGCAGCCCTTAGAATTACGCGAAAGCTTAGTGGTTTATGGCCATTGATGTACATTTTCATTATCGTTCCTAAGTTTATACGGGATGCTGTATATAACTTCATAGGAAGGAATCGCTACAAGTGGTTTGGGAAGCAGGAGTCTTGCTGGGTCCCTACACCAGATTTAAAAGCCAGATTCCTTGATGCCTAGGGAATGAAGAATCTGAGATACTTATTGGTAATTGCAATTGGAGGGATAATCATGTTCCTCGTGAGTACCTGTAGCTCTGAAAAAGAACTCCAACCTGTTACCACATCCGAAGTTTACTTAAACCATCATGATTCTGTCCAATACATGGGCATGCAAACCTGCCAATCCTGTCATAGCGACAAGCACGCCTCCTTCGTGCATACAGGAATGGGAAGATCATTTGGGCCCGCCCAGCCATGGAGATCAGATGCCAGCTTTGGCGCTCATGCACTTGTCTATGATGAGCTAAGCGATATGCACTATTTCCCATGGTGGAAGGACAGTACGCTCATGGTCACAGAGTTCAGAATTGAAAATGGAGATACGACCCATAAGCGGTCAGAAGCAATCGCTTATATCATCGGCTCAGGAAACCACACGAATTCACACCTGATCAATCAAAACGGTTTTGTCTATCAGGCTCCAATCACCTTCTATACACAGGAAGGCAAATGGGATCTTGCGCCTGGTTTTGAGAACGGCAACAACTCAAGGTTTGAGCGAATTATCGGGCTTGAATGCCTCAGTTGCCATAATGGATACCCTGATCATGTTGCGGGTTCTGAGAACCAGTTCACCTCCGTTCCATTTGGGATTGATTGCGAAAGGTGTCATGGACCTGGTGAGCTGCATGTAAAAGCAATGCTAGCTGGAAATACTGTAGATACGAGTAAAGAGATCGATTACACCATTGTAAACCCAGCCAATCTCAGCCGAGACCTTCAAATGGATCTTTGCCAGCGCTGTCATTTGCAGGGAGTAGCAGTACTTAATCCGGGTAAAAGCTTTTATGACTTTAAACCGGGAATGCATTTGAAAGAAGTGATGAACATATTCCTGCCTCGATTTGAAGGAGAGGAGAATCAGTTCATTATGGCTTCCCAGGCCGATCGCTTGAGAATGAGTGAATGCTACATCAATTCAGAAATGAGTTGTATCACATGCCACAATCCGCATGTCAGTGTCAAAGAAACCCCAATTGAAGTGTTCAATAACAACTGCCAGTCCTGTCATCAGGAACAGCTATGTTCTGTGGACCAGGCAAGCTTCGAACTTGCAGATGGTAATTGTTCGGGTTGTCATATGCCTCCAAGCTCAAGTATTGACATCCCTCATGTGACCATAACCGACCATTACATCCGAAAGGATTACAGTGGAAAAGCATACTCATTAGGAGAGGAGTCTGATGAGTTTCTGGTCTCAAATGAAATGAAGTTGGCCTGTCTTACTGATGATGATCCGGCTGATCTTACAATGACCAGAGGTTATCTCGCTTTCTATGAGCGCTTCCATTCCGACCCGGCAATGCTTGACTCTGCTGCATTTTATCTTTTAAGTACGACCAGCAAAGCAATTGATGAGAAAGTGCATCT
>CAXDOZ010000166.1:0-4576 GCA_963991145.1 uncultured Chitinophagales bacterium
CCATTTGTACCATTTGTACCACCAGATCCTCCAACAGGACCTGAATTACAAGCTCCTCCGCCTCCGGCACCACCATTGTTTCCGGTTTGATTTACCCCCGTAACCACAAGTCCACCATTCGCGGTAACTGAACCACCAAAAGAGGAGGACCCTCCAGGCGTAATTCCTATGACCGTATTCGTGCTTACCACTGCTTGAGCACCCAGGCCACCCGATCCTACTGTTATAGAGATATTTTGGCCAGGGCTAACAGATATTGTACCTGTGTTTACATAACCTGATCCACCACCTCCCTGATGGCCGGAACATCCTCCTCCTCCTCCGCCAACACAAAGAACTCTTACAGAGTTTACTCCTGCAGGGACAGTAAATGTTCCAGAGCTGGTATATGTTACAAAGTTGACAGTGTTTACAGCAACAAAGACTGATTGGACAGAAGAAGTGCATCCATTTAGAACTACATAACAACTGTAAAGACCTGAATCAGCATTTGAGGCATTGGTAATGCTTGGATTTTGAAGATTGGATGAAAAGCTGTTTGGTCCACTCCAAAAATAGTTCCCTCCTGGAACAGAGGTGGCTGTCAAATTTATGTTTGCTCCAATGATCACTGGCCCGTTACTTCCAACAGAAAAATTTCCTGGAATTGTATCAATAGATACAGAAGTACTGAAGGTTTGACTTGTGCAACCCCCAGCTGAGATAACCAGGTTATAGGTCCCTGCTGCATTTATTCCAGCACCTGGGATAATTGGGTTTGGTTGGTTGGAAGTCCAATTGTTTGGTCCTGTCCATGAGTATGAGGCACCTGGATAAATTGCAGATGAAAATTGTAAAGTGTCACCCTGACAAACCGGGCTATTGCTTGTGATGTTTGGATTTGGGACAGCACAGGCTCCACAAAGTTCCGACCAGAATAATCCACTCCACATATTAATACAATCAGAATCAAGGTTGTAAATGATTAAACCTTGAGCAGGATTGTTAATAGAATCTCTTTGAATGGTGCTTAATCTAGGGATTAACATCCCTTGATTCTTTGAAGAAACATCCAGGATTGCAGAACTATCGGGGGGAGTGCCTGCTGGATTTATTGAAACACCCGTTGTTTGAGATGAGGCCTTGTTGAAAAAAAAGAAAACCAGTAATAGGAGGAGTAGATTCTTCATCCTCCAAAAATCCTAGATTAGGTAGCTAAGAAGAAGAATGCAAAGACTTTGCTGAAGTCAAAATGGGCCATGTTCTTACGTGAAGTTCAGTTTAAATCTCGAGTAAGAAAGAGGATTAGAGTAACGAACAATTCCTTCTTTGAAGGATTGATGATGAAGCTCAAACAAGTGTTTTCAAATGCTGTTTTCTAGTCTATTTCACTATTTTCGACATTTAAACCCCCTTGCATGAAACATGCTTTTACTCTGGTGATTCTGGCCGCCTTCTGTCAGTTATCACTTGCTCAAGAAATATCAGGAGAGGATATGGGTCTCAGATGGAATGCGCTGATTTCAGCTGTAGAACTCAGCGAATCTGAAGTTCAATCTACAAGTCCAAATTTTCCAATAGAAGCTTTAACAGATCCTACATCAGCCTCTGCTTCTGTTAATGCCTGGCTGGTAAATCATGAGAATGAAGCCTGGGCACTTTTGGAGACTGAAGAGATCGCAAAACTGAATCCTGCTCCATCAAGCTTTGGATTAAGTTTAGAGGGTCCAGGTTTCAATCACCCTTACCTTGAATGGATTGAGTCAGCAGGACTCTCTCTTTTAGAAGTTAAGAGCTTCGCTCCTCATTTCCCATATCCAAATGAAGTGATCAAAACTGAAGAACAGGTCGCTACGTACGATATAGTATTTCAGGATTGGTCGAGGTTATATCAGAAGGAGCTTGATAGACTGCTTAACAACCCTGCTCTAGCTGCAAAGAATCCATACTACGAACCGGTTGTCATTGAAGACCCGCAGGTAGCTGAACGATTTCTTCTAATGAAATGCCCTGAGTCTTACCCCAGATTCACGGATTATGAATCTGGAAATCCTGAGCTTGATAGAGAGCGCTATGAGTTAGCACTAAGACATTGGGTATATGTAAATGATCCTGAGAATTACCTTGATCAATACAATGTAGAATCTCCTCATCAAGTAATTGAAGGTCAAAAGTAAGCTGCCAATATGAAAAGACTGAATACCCCCAAGATTCTTGTTGCGCTTGCTTTTATCTTTTTCTCATCTAGCCTTAGCTCAATTGCGCAGGTAAGAGATGGGGCTATGCAAGTGCGTATCAGATACGAACGATTCTACGCAGAATCAGGAGACGATATCTTCCCTGATGCAGATGAATTCGTAAACTTCATCTCCGTACAGGACTATCCTAACCTGGATGGAAATTCATGGTTCTCAACTTCTTCAGCAACTGTAAACCCTGCATGGGGAAATGGAGCCTTCCAAACTGGTGGTCCTTATTATGGGAATTTCTCTCCTGATTGGACAACTTTCTTCACTTATGGTACCCAAAACTCACTCGGACCGCAGAATTCCATCAATGGGTTTAGAATGAGATTCGAAGGTTGGGAAGATGACTGTCATTCCTGTGCAGGTGGATTTCTTTGTTTTGGATCCTGCGGATCACCACATGGAAGAACTGTTTATGAAGCAAATTGCCCCTGTAGTTGCGATTGTCTTATCAGCGGGGGAGACGATCAGTATTGTTTAAGAGAACACAATCCAACCAGCTTTGAAGGATTTAGAAATGGACCACCAAACACCTGGACCTATCAGGGTACTGTAAGTACAGGTTCCCCAGGATTCACTTCAAGCTGCGGAAGTAATGATGTTGGTGCTGATTACTCAACTAGATGGACCTCTCCATGTCCGGATACATTATATGCAAGCAGAACTGTTCTTTGCGAGCCTGGACTTGTTACCTTATTTTCCGGAGGAGCTGTATTTGGCGGTGAATTTGCATGGTATGAAGGCAATAACTTCCTTCAGGTTACTGCTGATATCGTTCCTTATCTAACTGTTTTTGTTACTCAAACAACCACTTTTCGGGTTTATACCAGAAATGGCGGAAATAACTCCTGGAGCTACCGTCAGATTCAAATTATTGTTGATCAACCTAATGTAACTGGGATTCAGACTACTCCGGTCAGTTGTAATGGATTCTCAGATGGTATTATTCAGATCAACGCAAATACCAATCAACCGCCACTAGAGTATTCCATTGATAATGGAGCTACCTGGCAGTCTTCAAATGTATTTATCGTTCTGGCGGGAAGCTATTTGGCAAAAGTCAGAAACCCATTTTGTGAGGTGCCACCATTTGGATATCAGATCACAGTTACTGAGCCTCCTGTTTTAACAGCTTCGATTGCCTCTGTTGACAGCGTTTCATGCGCAGGCCAGAGCGATGGAAATATCGACCTATCTGTTGCCGGTGGAAATCCAGCTTATACTTTCAACTGGAACAATGGAAATACACTGGAGGATAATAGAGCTATTCCTGCAGGATCATATAGCGTGACAGTAACTGATCAAAGAGGATGTTTTGCAACAGCTTCAGCAGATGTCTTTGAACCGTCTCCACTTCTTGCAAGCATTACCGGAAGCGATGTTTCCTGTGCAGGAGCAGCAGATGGAAGTGCATCAGTTCTGGTATCAGGTGGAACGGCACCATATAGTTATCTGTGGAGCAACTTTGATACAAATTCTAGTGTAGCAAATCTGGCCGGCGGAACCTATTCAGTTGTAATTACAGATGCTGAAGGCTGTAGCCTTGTTAGGCGAGTTACCATCAATGAAGCACCGGCGCTTAATCTCCAGCTTATTGTAACAAATGCCTCCTGCGGAGGAGCCCTTGACGGGCAGATTGAGATCGATACTGCTGTTCTTGGCGGTTCTTCTCCATACAGCGCAGCATGGAGTACGGGTAGTACAGGACTTGTTCTTTCAAATCTAGGAACAGGCAATTACGGAGTTACGGTTACCGACCTTGCCGGTTGTACAGCATCGGATTCCGCTTCAGTTACTGAGCCTGATTCTTTGGTTCTCAAAGCTGTGGTTACTGATCTGCTTTGCGCTGGAGATTCTTCCGGTAGTATTACTACTTCGTTGACTGGAGGAACTGCACCTTATACTTATAACTGGAGTGGATCAAGCACTGCTACAACAGCTGATCTTTTAGGAATCAACGGTGGCACATACACCTTGCTAGTTACGGATGCTAATGGTTGTACAGTCACTGAAACCTATACCGTTAATGAACCTTCTGCATTGCTAGTTGATGTCACTGGTACTAATCCTTCCTGCTTTGGATCAAACGATGGAAGAGCCCGTTCGACCGTAAGCGGAGGATCTGCACCTTACAGCTATCTATGGAGCAATTTCTCATTAATTGATTCGGCCGTAGGCCTCGGTGGAGGGATAGTTACCCTAATTGTAACTGATGATAATGGTTGCCAGGAAAACGATACAACACTACTTACAGAGCCTAATGAGTTGAGGCTGATCGATAAGATCACAAATGTTGCCTGTCCGGGCGATTCAACAGGAGAGATCATCATCACGCCGGTAGGCGGAGTACC
>CAXDOZ010000167.1:0-4502 GCA_963991145.1 uncultured Chitinophagales bacterium
AAATGTTCCAGCTGTTGCTAAAGCGCATCCGCTGTAGTTACCACCTGGGTTACCCCCTGCATTTTGAGTACCTCCAGTAGTTTGCTGACCATTATATGTGATGCCATTTGCACCAACTAAGCCACCACCGTAAGCACCAGGGGTGCTATTACTGGCTCCCCCACCACCAGCTCCAACAATGACTCTGTCATTAAGGCTGTTTCCACCATATCTAATGTCTGAAGCTCCTCCGCCTGAACCACCTCGTGCTCCAGAAGGGCTGCAGCATGTCAATGCTACACCACCTCCTCCGTTGAAGCCCCCTGGAGTTCCATCGCATAAGAGATTTGAAGCACCCTGACCTCCAACATATACATGAAGTGTATCGCCCCCTGAAACTGCAAGAGTTCCTACCGTATAACCTCCTTTGCCCCCAGGAGTGCTATTATTAGCCCCACCTTGAGCACCCCATACCTGAAACGAAACATTGTTGATACAACCTGGTACAATAAAAATTTGAGGGCTCCCTGTATAGTTGAATGTCTGAGACCCCGAAGCCCCTCCACTGTTTTGAAGTACTATATTTAAACAGTTGCTCGATGAGGATCCACATGCACTGTTCGCCGTTACACAAACAGTTCCCGAAACCGTATCAAAATTTACTGTAATTGAATTTGTACCCTGACCGGAAATTATACTGGCACCGTTTGGGACTGTCCAGGTATAGCTTATAGCATTAGACACCGGACTAACTGAGTATACCTTATTTGTGCTGTTCTTGCAGGGAGTGGCGTCTCCTGAGATAGCGCCGGGAGTACCCGGAGCGATTCCTGTTCTTATCTTAACCGTGTCGGATTTAGATTGACAAGCTCCAGAGATTACAGAAACAATATAATCTCCAGTATCTGAATTGCTGAAGTTCGCTTTGCTTGCATTCTGATTACTTGAAGAAAATCCATTTGGTCCTATCCAGTTGTAAATCACCCCACTTTGACCAACAGTACTCAACTGGAGTGTTCCGCCGAGACAAACCGGACTATTGCTGTTAGCTACAGGCTTGGAAGGATTGGCAGAAACTGAAATCACAAATTGGATAACTCTGCTTGGACATCCTGTTACATCTATTGTGAGGTAATAAACACCGGAATTGACAGGATTAGCATTTGGTATAGTGAAGTTTTGATTGATAGAGCTAAATCCATTAGGTCCTACCCAGGAATAGGTGGCATTTGAAACAGATCCAACCTGTACCATCAAAGAATCCCCCTGACAAATCGGGCTATTTGAAGAAATTACCGGATTTGAAAAGGAACAATCAAAGCATGAAGCTTTCCAGATAGCACCATCCCACATGTTTATGCAGTCTGTTGTTAGATTGTAAATCATGAGGCCTTCGGCCGGATTTTGGATACTATCTCGCTGTATTTCTGACATCCTTGGAAGAAGAAATCCCTTATCAGTTGAGGTCAAATCTAGAATTGCAGAAGGATCAGGAGCCGCTCCGGTTGAATTAATGGACACCCCTTCAGCTTGAGAAAACGCTGTAAAGCCAATAAACAATAGCATTTGAGCTAGAGCAATTGATAGGATCCTGGGGGTTGATGCCATTCTATAAACTTGCATGTATTGCTTTAAAAAGCCTGAATCAAAATCCAGATACATCTTACATGAAACTATCATGTAGTACGGCCAGAGGACCTGCTTACCTCTGAATGCAATAAAGGTGCTTCTCCTCGCCACAGCCTGCTGTTCTTTGATTGATCCAATTTGATTGATTTGAAAAGGGGTCTCCAACAATTGCACATGGTTCTTCCCCTTGTTCGCAATTGCATATATCCAAAGCTGTACTTAATGTCCAGTCTGCACAAGTTGCAGGGTTACCACAATCATCCTTAGCCGTAATTCCATTAAGATCAGAGCCTGTCCAAACCTCTAGCCCGGCAGAAGGATTTGCAGGATCTACTTCTCTGCCAAACTCATCATAACGAACCGATCTATAGATAGCATAAGGAAACTGCTCATCCCATGCATCAATGAAACTATTATCAGAAACTTTTGACCCTCTTGTATTGGTATATACCCCGGGAAGCTGGATTCTATCCTTTGGATTTACTTCAGATGTTCCGATCAAGGCCACCCATTCCCCGTCCAAGCCGGCCTCAAAGGCAAGCTCAGCGCAAATGTTATCGGCTCCTTCAATTCCTCCCAGGTTCGCAGAATAACTCTGGGAACTAACGAATACAATCTTAGGCTGATTTGGGTTAAGGAAATCCGGGGCAGGTGTATTCATCATTTGAAAAGCACGACCATCGAAAATTGCCTGAACAACCTGACCTTTGAGAATTTGTCCTCTTTCAAGGGGTAGAAAGCCAAAAAGAACCATGTCATAAGGTCCAAAATCCCCAATTCGAATCTTTACCGGGCCAGAATTAGTTTCACAGGCAGTGAATAGAATTTTCATCCCTTTCCTGGGAATCACATTCGATTTTAAGGATAGCAGAAAAGTAGAATCTTGGTATGCACATTCAGCGTAACTGTAGAGATTCTCCAGGACTTCTTTAGCGAATGCCGGTTCAGTACCATCAAGGAAAACAGGAGCATCCTGTGATTTTGCAAACTGGGATAAAAGCAAACCCACAATTACTATTAGTGTTCTATTTGCTTTCATGGACCAGCTCTTTAACCGCTATTGAATACATTACATCGCCGGGATTATCGAGCAAGTGCTGCTCAGAACTAAATACTGGAAGCTTGATATTGTCTCCGGGGAAAAGAGTATCTGGCATCTCGAGCGAGTTTACCCTAATAGAAAATCCGGATCCGTCAGAAACAAATGCCTGCTGAGGTATCCAAATAAACCCAGCTGGAGGTCCAATTGATCCACCCCCAATGGCGGAGACACTCTTTATGCCTGATATTCCTGGACCTGAAGCATATAGGTTGGCAAGGCTATCTGAGACCCTTTGCAGTCCAGGGTCCATCTGGCCGTAGGCCGAAAATGAGAGTAAAAAAATTATTATGAAGAAAAGTGCTCTCATTAAGGAATTACATTGAACTCGAGCACACTTAGGAATGTGTTTGGCCCTCCCGAGGCGATTGTCGTACCTGCAGGTAGCCAGATTGGGAAAATGTTTGGATCACTAAGCAGGTTTGCGCAACTGTACTGTCTATTTATTGTGGTGTTTGAACCTGTGCAGGAAGTATTTTGCCAAAATGGGATATTCTGATCGGTCAGCCCTTCAATTCTGCAAGGGATATTTGTGCCGTTCACAGAGAACTGAGCAATCGTATAACTGACCTGCGCCCCAACCCAAGTTGACGAAGTATAAGCGCATCGCATTCTACTCAACTCATGAGTAGATGTTGGGCTCATGTCCACGCATTCATTGTACCTGTACTCTTCACCGTAAATACATGTGACCTTCCAAACTTTCCCAGATGGCACCGTTTGGGTGTTGTTATTTATGATTAATGCCTGACCAAATTCAAGGCTTTGTTGAGTAAAAGCTGCCAGGAAGAACAGACAGAAAAGACTTAAGAATAGGAATTTCTTCATGGTACAACATTAAATTCTATGACAGTGACCGAATACACCCCGGCAGAGGCTTGAATTGTGGTTCCTGCTTCAAACCACAGTGGGAATGATGATTCCCAAACCATTGAGTTTACCTGGTCATAGTCACCCCTTGAATTGAATTGTCTTATTGTAATTGTTTGGCTGTTCACAATGATATTATCCGATTGTGTAACTGTTCCACAGGAAGATGAACCGGTGCAGTGAGGTAATGGTAAAGACCTTGAATACAATGCACCTTCAACTTTCCAGATCTTTCCGGCAGGTACTGTTTGAACTGCAGAATTCACCTGTAGTACTCTACTAAATTCTAGACTCCCCTGTGAAAATCCTGAGTAAAAACAGCCAAGGAGAAAAACTATTATAAGATATCTCATTAGGGTACTATGTTAAATTCGATAATGCTGAAAAAGACATTGCTGGCATTAACCTCAATTGTATTGGAAGCTTCAAGCCAGAAGGGAACATTTACCTGAGGTAACTGCCCCACATTATATGTATGAGTTGGAGGGCAATTCGCGATATTGCTGCAATTACTTCCACTGCAAACAAAGCAACCATCAACCTGGTCCATTGGAACTCCATTAAGTTCCCAAATGAATCCTTCGTATTTGCAGGAAGATGAGCTACAAACGCCCCCTGAACAAGATGTACCACAATGCCTGGTAGAAGCACCTGTCACTGTTATTTGTCCACTTCCTCCATTGATATTTACGATCTTCCAGACCTTTCCCGAAGGAACCGTTAAAAGCCCATCCTGGGAGTCAATCACCCTTATTGCAGAAAAACCTAAAGATTGAGCAGAAGAAATGCTGCTCAATCCAAGAAGTAGAGCCGCTAAAAACAAAATAATTAGGAGTCGAATCTTCATTTTATGGAATTACATTGAACTCAATAACGGTTTAGCTAAGCTGCGTTTTAATGCAGTTTAGGTTTTGTTGGTTGTTGT
>CAXDOZ010000168.1:0-4462 GCA_963991145.1 uncultured Chitinophagales bacterium
ACACCTCTCTATTCGTCGGCAGCGTCAGATGTGTATAAGAGACAGGATCAGCATCGGCCGGAGGCCCTCAACTGTTGCAGCCACCGCAATACCGCTAAGAATTTCTTCTCTCTGCGGAATTAATAACTCGGAAGGATTTGCCACCTCTCTCAGGCCTGAACCACTCATCTCATAGATTCCCAACTCGGCTGTTGAGCCAAATCGATTCTTGGTAGTTCTCAGAATGCGATAGGTGTAGTTTCTATCTCCTTCGAATTGGAGGACCGTATCGACCATGTGCTCCAAAACCTTTGGACCAGCGATCTGCCCGTCTTTGGTAATATGGCCGATGATAAATACCGGTGTATTGGATTCTTTTGCAAAGCGCTGAAGCTCACCGGTACATTCCCGGATCTGGGAAACGCTCCCCGGGGTTGATTCGACCGCATTGCTGTGAAGGGTTTGAATCGAATCGATGATCACCAGATCCGGTTGGATCTGTTTGGCGTGTTTGAAGATCTCCTGACTTGAGGTATCAGTGAAGATCAAAAGATGGTCGCTCAGATCACCAATTCTAGAAGCCCTCATTCTAATTTGATTTGAGCTTTCCTCACCGCTTACGTAAAGGATATTGATGCTTCGCAATCTCATGGCGATCTGAAGCATGAGCGTGGACTTACCTATTCCAGGTTCTCCGCCAACTAATACAAGAGAGCCGGGCACGATTCCTCCTCCAAGTACTCTATTGAGTTCATTATCCGGACAAACAATTCTACCGCGGTCTTCCTCCTCAACCTGACTTAATGGAATTGGAGACTTGCTACTTACTTTCTTATCAGTTGTCTTATCCCAGGTATAAGCGCGTTTAGAAGGGGCTTCGATCACCTCTTCCACGTAGGTATTCCATTCATTACAGGCTGGACACTTGCCGATCCATTTTGCGGAAGTTGCGCCGCAGTTCTGACAGATATATGTAGTCTTTGTTTTTGCCATTCCTCTTTTGATAATTCAGGGGCAAAAAAAAGGGAGCAAAGCTCCCTCTAATTACGTTTTACTTTTCTTCGAATGTCCCGGCTTGCTCTGCTTCAAAGGCTGCTTTTCGTTTAGCCATTTCTTCATCTGTGAGCTCGTCGATTACAACAAACTCAACTCTTCGATTAAGTGCTCTTCCTTCCGGGTTATCTGATCCATCTTCATTTGCATTTGGAGCTACAGGAACAAGCTCACCATATCCTTTTGCTTCCATTCGATATGCTGGTACGTCAATTGACTCCATATATCGCAATACCGATTCTGCTCGATTTTTGGATAACTCTTCATTATACTCTTCTGTTCCCTTATGATCTGTGTGTCCGCCAATTTCAATAATAATATTCTTGTACTTATTCATGTAATAAGCAACTGTATCCATTTTTGCAGGTGCAGTCTTTTTTAGGATATACTTATCAAACTCGAAATAGACTGTGACTAACTCAGCTGGAAGATCAAATGGGTATTCCTTGTCTTTTTGAAGAACCAGGTCAACTATAATGGTGTCAGACTCTTCAATTGAGTTAGTTGAAACGTTTACACTAACGTCTTTATAACCATCCATACCAGATACTACAGAGTAGTTACTTCTTCTTTCAAGTTTGAAGTAGAATGATTCGTCACCACTAACATTTTCTGTTCCAATAAAACTGTCTTCAGGAGATTTAAAAAGAGTGGCAAACCCATCTTGAACAGGAGTTCTTATCCCATTCTCTTCGATATATACTTTTCCCATCAGGGCTATTGTATAGTCGGTAAACTTGAATTCCCAAATATCATCACAACATGTCTCGCTTTTTAGAGAATGGCCACCTGGGCGATTTGATACCAGAAATCCATCTTTACCTGGGCGAACCTCGCGATAGTACATATCATCAACATATGAGTTTAATGGAAGTCCCATATGCTCTGACTCCCCCCATCCAGCATTTTTATCAAACTTTATTCGATAGATGTCAAAACCACCAATATTGACCTTACCATTTGTGCTGTAGAAGAGGTAGTGGTTTTTTGAATCATAATATGGAGTAATATCATCTCTGTCTGAGTTGATTTTTCTCCCCATGTTATATGCCCGGCTATAAGAGCCATCTGCTGATCTTTCAGAATACCAAATATCAAATCCTCCTTCTCCTCCTATACGATCAGAAGTGAAATACAGAACCTCATTTCCATCAGCATTAATAGCTAAATTCGGATGCGTATTATTTGAGCCTGCCAGATTTACAGGATCGGGAAGAGCAGTTCCGGCAGACCAGGTTCCTCCTTGGTTTTGGCTCTCATAGATTGAACAGATCATCTTTAGATCATCCGTCTCTTCGCAAATTGTATAGTACATTCTATTTCCATCTGGCGATAATGCCGGATTACCAATATGGTAATCACCTTTGTTTACCTCGCCGGGAATAGGGTTTCCAGAATTCCAGTTCTCCCCAACTCGAGTAGATGAAAAGATCCGTGAGTAGCGATTTACATCTTTTGCAGACGAAAGATCAATCGCAGAATTAGAGATTAAAGCAGAATAATAGAGAGTCTTCTTTGATTTTGGATAAGGGGAGAACTCTGTAAACTCTCCATTAATACCGTCTCCTGCGTTAATTACTTCGTATCTAGCCTTTACGGTATCTAGCTCAAGACCAAGGATACAACCGGCTTTTTCCATTCTTGACCACCTTTTCATTCCCTCCTGAGATTTCTTCACTTTTGCAGAACTGAAGTCATTGAAGGATTCAATAGCTGTTTCATATTTCCCCTGCATCTTCTGAGACAGACCTAACTGGTATGAAACTGTACGGTATTTCTTCTTTCCGCTTTCTTTAACCTTAGCGTAGTTCTTTTCTGCTCTCGCATAATCGCGCATTAGAAAATTCAACTCCGCTAGCTCCCAGGCAACACTTACTTTATTTGGCTTTTTAGCCAAGGCCATCGTATAGTATTCGGCCGCATTGTAATAACTACCTTCTTTCGAAAGCTTTTTGCCTAGTCTTCTTTGCTTTTTGAAACCCATTGCCGCAGCCTTATCTTCTGGGGTTGTAAGTTCCTCAGTAGTATTATTCTTCTCTTCTGTGGCTGTTTCAGTGGTGCTTTCAGTAGCTTCCTGAGCGAATGTGTTAATTGATCCGCTAAGGAGAAAAAGTGCTAGAAAAAGCTTTAAAAAACTATTGTTAACTGTGTCTTGCTTCACTTGTAATGATTTTAAGGGGCTGCAAAATAACATCTTAGCTTTTTCCGAGAGGCTTTTAGAGCTTAAAGTTTGTATTTGGGGGTCCTCAAGTAGCAAATCAGCTAATTGAATTTGTAATTGCTCCAAAAATTAATGGCAATGATATCCAGACAAGTAATTAAAGTAGATTTGCGAAAATTTTTGAAATGATGGACCTCAGGGCCTTTGGAATCCTACTTGCGATAGCTCTATTCTTTTCTTCTTGTGTAACCAAGAAAGTCTTCAATGAACAGCTGACAATGGCTGAAAAGTACAAGGCTGAAAGTGAGATATGTGCTGAAAATCTTGCTGAGACTAAAGCAGAGCTGGATAAGTGTAATGAAAAGGTGAATCGTCTGGAAGCTCTAGCAGAAGCGCTGATCTCTGATTCTAGTGACCTTTCCCAAAGGCTTCAAAACCTGAAGCTTCAATGCGGAGACCTGAATGCATTGTACGATTCTCTTAATGCGCAGAATCAGGCAATCTTGAAGATGTCGGCTCGGGAGAAAGAAGAGTTGAAGAATGAGTTGCTAAAGAAAGAGCAGGAATTACTGCGCAGAGAGCAAAGAGTGGCTGAGCTTGAAGGTGCTCTTGCTGCTAAGGATTCTGCCTTGATCCGTCTGAAGGATAATATCACTGAGGCATTGATCGGTTTCAGCGACGATCAGTTAACTGTTGAAGTCAAGGATGGGAAAATCTACGTTTCGCTTTCTGAAAAGCTCCTGTTCAATACTGGTTCCTCTACAGTTGATCCAAAAGGAGTTGAAGCTCTTAATTCTGTAGCGCAGGTTCTTGCCAGTCAAACTGATATTGACATTGTGGTTGAAGGTCATACCGACAATGTTCCATACTTATCTTCTTCTGGACCGATTAAAGACAACTGGGATCTTTCTGTGCTTAGAGCTACTTCAGTAGTAAGGATCTTGACTGCAGAAGGAAATCTGGATAAAGATCAGGTAGTGGCAGCGGGAAGAGGTGAATACCATCCGGTGGCTGATAATGAATCTGAAGAGGGTAAAGCATCAAATAGAAGAACCGAGATCATTATCTCACCGAACCTTGAGCAGATTTTCGACATTCTAGATAAGTAATTGTGTCTGAGCAGAAGCAACAAGTAGAATCGAAAGAAATGAGCTTCTTCGACCACCTCGAAGAACTCAGGTGGCATATCATGAGGGCCGTAATCGGACTCCTGGCTATTACCATCGTGGTTCTGCTCGCCAAGAACTTCATTTTCGATTATATCATTCT
>CAXDOZ010000169.1:0-4417 GCA_963991145.1 uncultured Chitinophagales bacterium
CGGTGGGGCGATTAGATAGAAACACAACCGGAGTCCTTCTGATCACGAATGATGGAGATCTCGCTCAGAACCTGATGCATCCCAGTAGGAATATTGGGAAGGTCTACTTCGCCAAGTTGGATAAGAATATTTCTCAGCGGCACATGCAGCAATTGACGGAAGGTGTGCAATTGGAAGAAGGAACAGCCAAAGCCGATGCAGTTGCCTGGCCGGATCCAGATAACAGGAAAGAAGTTGGCCTGGACATGCATATGGGCTGGAATAGAGTTGTACGACGCATGTTTGATGCGCTTGGATATGAGGTCATCAGACTTGACAGAACCTCTTTTGCCGGACTTACAAAGAAAGATCTACCACGCGGGAAAGTCAGATTCCTGCGCGATGAAGAAGTGATAAAACTGAAACACCTGGGTAACAAGCAGCACAAAAAAGGATAGCCATGAGTAATGACAAACTCGCATTCCCGAAAGACAAGATCAAGATCTTACTACTTGAGAATATCAGCGAGTCGGCTATTAATGAGCTAAGACGCCATGGTTATGAGCAGATCGAATGCCACACCGGCGCTATGTCGGAAGATGAGTTGATTACGAAGCTCCCCGAAGTACATATTCTTGGAATCAGATCGAAAACTAAGATCACCGCGAAAGTGCTTGAGCACTGTCCGAAGATGCTTTGTATCGGAGCCTTTTGCATTGGCACAAACCAGATCGACCTTGAGGCTGCTAAGGAAAAAGGAATAGCAGTTTTCAATTCCCCATTTTCAAATACCAGATCAGTGGCAGAGCTGGTTCTGGCCTGCGCTGTCTTTTTGATCAGAAGAATTCCCGAGAAGGCTCGTGCGGCTTATCTGGGCAAATGGATAAAGGATTCGACCAACTCTCACGAGATCCGGGAAAAGGTGCTTGGAATCGTTGGATTTGGGAATATTGGTTCTCAGGTAGCGGCTCTGGCGGAGTCCTTCGGAATGTGTGTGATCTATTTTGATCTGGAACCCAAGCTCTCTATTGGGAATGCAAAGCCGGTCGATACTTTAGGCGAATTGCTTGAGCGATCTGATATCGTGAGCCTGCATATTCCTCAGAGCGATAGCACTGCCAAATTAATCGGGCCGAAGGCCTTAAAGAAGATGAAGAAAGGCAGTCACCTGATCAATTACAGTCGAGGTACGATCGTAGACATTGAAGCCTTGCGCGAGGCGATTGAAAGCGGTCATATTGCCGGAGCAGCGATTGATGTATTCCCTGTTGAACCAAAGACCAAAGGAGCAGATTTTGAGACTCCTTTACAGGGCTTAGAAAATGTGATTCTTACTCCTCATATCGGTGGATCGACGGAGGAAGCTCAATGGAATATTGGTTCAGAGGTCTCTTCCAAGATCGTGAACTTCGTAGACGAAGGGAAGACTGTAGGATCTGTAAGCATTCCAGAGCTAAACCTGCCCAGAATGGAGGGTACAAGCAGGGTTCTAAACGTACATCGCAATGTTCCAGGCGTGATCTGGAAGATCAATCAGATCATTCACGAACGGCATTTGAATGTAGCAGGTCAATACCTGAAAACAGCCGATGAGATCGGATATGTTGTTACTGATATCGAAGGATCGGTAAAGAGGGAAGATCTTGTAGCGATCAGCGAAGTCGACGCTACAATAAAGCATCGAATTTTGTATTAGAAGAGGTTTGGTATAAAATTATTACCCGAACCGTAAACTGCTGATATATAGTGGATTAAAGAGGGAGAGCCCGGATAGTCCCCAACCTTCTCGAATTAAAAATAATTAAGTAGTTTTGAAGACTTACATTCATTTCCGGGCGTAATAGGTTCCCTCTCAAATTTTGCGTTGTTGCTCTTGTATAAACCTATTACGCTTTTTTTTTTTTTGCCTCAGGTTACACAAATCAGCACTTATTTATTGATAGATCAACACATTTAGAGTTGACCTATAATCCGCATTATTCGAGATTTCAATGATGTAAGCTCCGGCCTCAAGGCCTTCAGTGTTAAAAGAGAGGACGTTCTGTCCTTCTTTGATCTTGTCGGCAAATAAGATCTCTACCAACTGACCTTTCAGATCAAACATTTTCACGAAGTACACTTCAGAATTAGGTACTTCAAATTCAACTGAGAATCGTCCACTGGTTGGGTTAGGGAAAGCCATTGCTTTTGATTCCTGTGCTTCAACATCCTCAATGCCTACGCTTGGGCTGCCAGGGCTTTCTACCTCTGCGATCCAGGTCGAGTTATTGCGATAGGTGATCGTTCCTTGAGGTGGATCAAACTTGCCCCAATAACCGCAGATCCAAACCTTGCCAGGCTCGTCGCCTTTTGCCTGAGCTCCGCTGTAATCTCCCCAACGCATTACATTTCCGCTTTGAGTATTGATGAAGCTCGTTCCCTCTTTCACCATCACTCGCTCAGATAGTCCGGTGAACTGGTCCCAATGCATGGTTGAAAGACCCGGATTCACGGTTTCTGAACTGTGGTTGAAGGTCATGATGAACTGAACATCGCCATCAAAACGACCTGAATAAGCAATGGCAGGATAACCGAATTCAAGACTGTCATCGCTGATAATATCCAGCTTGGTTCCATTATTTGGCAGATCGTAAAGAACGCCGTGGAAGATAGCTGCCCTGTTGTTTGCAGGGTTATTGGTGTTTCCTACAAAATGGATCTCACCGTTCTCAGAGATCGCATCCAGGATTCTGCCGTCATTCGTTTGGAGGAATCTGTTGCTGGGTTGGTGAGCATTTGGTGGTACCCCATAAACCTGATCGGTAATGCTGAAGTCAATGTCGATCTGTGGTGTTGGATCAGAGATATCAGAAAGTACCTCTACTACCCAAATGGTATCATTGATCGTATCGAAGTTTCTATTTGAAAGGAAGATGAAACCACTTCCACTGCTTGCTGCACGGTCATTCTCAACCGGGGTCAAATTTCGAAGAGGCTTGCCTCCGTACTCAATTCCCGAGTACATTCTGGTTGATAGATTTGAACCAGCATAACCAGTTGCTTTATCAATTTGCCAGATGATGGATTGGGTAAATCCAAGCTGCCAGCTCACACCGTCGCGGATTTGATTTACCGTAAGCAGAAGACGACCGTCAGCGATCTCCATCATTGGATAATCAGACCAGGTAGAATCGTTGAATGGGTTTCCCGGAAGAGCGTACATATTCCAATTGCCCATTGGGTCATTGGTCTCAGAAAAAGCCAAAACGATTCCGTTTTCTGTAGATCGATTTCCGCTCAGGTATGCCATGATGAACCTGTCCTGCTGGAAGTCATAAGTGACACGCGGATCGAATTTTCGGGCCGGAAGGCCCACCGTTGAATCAGTAAATGCCTCAAGAGAGATTGCCAGAAGAAGCGTATCCTGAACCACATCAAAAATGTAGATCATTGAATTTGTGACAGAAACCAGCTTTCCATCATTTGAGATGGCCATATCATTATCATTAGGGACGCCCTCGAATTCATTTCCCTGGAAATTCTGACCTACAGTTGGAGGGTCTCCAATGCCATCTGTTTTGTTGCTTACACTGGATGGCCAGGTATTTTGCTGTCTTTGAAGGATCCTCGACTTAAGCTCCGAGAGGTAAACCCGATATGGATCCGTGCCCGGATAAGGGGCCTCGATATGCTGAATATTGGTGTTTCGGTCAACTTTAACCTCACTCGGATTGACTGTTCCAAGTGGTGCGATCTCGAAGTTCATCGCGTCCTGGGCATCGGCCGTAAGGCCAAATGCTATCACTGCTAAGAGTAAAAACTTTCTCATGTTCTATAATTTATAGGATTCATCGAAGCGCTCCTCAAAAATCTCAATTAAAGCATACATTTCGTCGCGCAAACGAGCAGCATCCATGAATTCGGTCTGCTTGGCAGCCTTTTGCATTTTCTTTCTTGTATCGTCAATCGACTTCCGAAGCCCTTCCTTGCTCATGTTCTGAACAATCGGATCGGCCGCAATTGAAGCTGCTACCTCTTCGCCATCATCGTAGACTTTACCTTCCGACTTGCGAATATCGAGGACTGAAGTCGATTTGATAATATCTGCCTTGGACTTTTTAACCGTCTGCGGCGTAATGTTATGCTCTGTATTGTATTTGATCTGTTTCTCTCTACGTCGGTTCGACTCATCCATAGCTGCCTGCATAGAATCGGTGATCTTATCTGCGTACATGATCACAAGACCGTTTGCATTCCTTGCAGCACGTCCGCTGACCTGAATAAGCGAGCGCGTGTTTCTCAAAAAGCCCTCTTTATCAGCATCCAGAATAGCTACCAAAGAAACCTCCGGAAGGTCGAGACCTTCACGAAGCAGGTTCACTCCCACGAGCACATCGAACTTCCCCAGTCGGAGATCGCGAATGATCTCAACCCTGTCAAGCGTCTGTCTCTTATACAC
>CAXDOZ010000170.1:0-4395 GCA_963991145.1 uncultured Chitinophagales bacterium
TCGCTCCACCAGCCAGGCCTTATTGGCAATGTTCGGAGTCTCCTCGACCTGCTTTTCCAATTTGGCGAAACTCTCTTTCCAGGCTTTCGCCGATGTAAATGGCCTCTTGAAGCGCAACCGACTTAAGCGTTCGGTGAATCGGATCAGGTTGTAATTCACTCTAGATTGAGCAGGAGAGAGGAGTTTGGAACGCTGAAGGAATAGTTTGAAGCTCGTAACAGCTGAAAGGAGAGGGTCATGCTGCTCTGCATCATAATAAGCTTTGATCAAAGTGATCCTTCCACCCAGATTATAGGAGAAGTCGGTGAACTGCACATCGCGCAGCAGCTCAATCGTGCGATCCAGATCTTCCATAGCATAAAAGAAGACCGCCAGATTATAGACATAAGCATTCTCCTGTCTTTCCTTTGGCAGATATGCGATCTGCTTCTCAATGAACTCTCTCGTCCACTCAAATTCTTTGAGTCGGGTTCCTACGGTTACTATATTCTTATAATCCCATTCCGATAACTGCCCATCCAAATAGATCACCTCGCTCTTTAAGGTGCGCTTGAATACTTCGAAGAGCTTGGCTAAATAATCAGAATGCCCGGTATTGATCTTTCGAATACAATAGTTCTTGGCATAATCATACAATCCTCTTAACTCTGACTTTCCAATCCTCTTGGCATTGTGGTCAAGCAGTTCCAGTAAGCGATCGTGATGAGCCCTCTCCTCCGGTTCGCGAAAGCCCAAAAGGATTGTATAGTATATCTCTATGATCGGGTTAGCCTCAAGGTCGATCGATCCCCTTGAAACAGAATCGAGGATCTGATCGATCAAAAAGTAATCGTACTCAACCTGAATGATTCGCTGCCTGTTCATCATCTCGCAGGCATCTTTCAACTTGGTGGTAATATAATAGAGGTCGAGTTGCTTTTGCTTGGCGGCCAGACTATCATCCTGCGTTCTCGCATTCATGGCACCAAAGTGCCGATCGGCGATCTCCTCAGTTCTATATAAATGGAAGTACCATTCTTCATCCATTTCAGTTTCTGCCAGAATCTTCTTCCTTCTCCTTCTCAGACTTCCTTCAATGAGCTTCTCCTTATTTCTGTCCTCCAGGGCAGAGACCAGCATTTGTTCTTTTTCTCGAGGTTGCAGCAGTACTTGTTTGAAGACCAGGAAATCTTCGATCAGTGGTCGCAGGTAGCTCAAGTGATTATTTATTCTGTGACTTTGCAGATCCTCACCGGGGAAGAGCACTTCGTGCAGATTCTCTTTTGTGAGCTCTGGATCGTCGAATGTGGGATGAAATCGCCCTAAAAAAGAGATAAGTTCAACAAGCCGTTGGTTTGTGTTGAAACTTGGACGTTCCATCCATTCGCTGAATTCCCTAAACTCCTTCTCAGAAAAAGTGCCTAGAAGTTGCAGAGAATTTGACTGCTTTAATATTTTGTTTTGTTTTTTCAAGTGTTAAAAGATAAAATAAAACATTGAAAAACAACTAATTGTGGATTTTTAGCCTTGATTTATTCTTGTGTAATTTACAAAAAATGATTGCAACGCCCCAAAGCGCATATCATACTTTTGAAGTGTGAAGAACCATAAACAGTCAGCTTAAACGGATAGATAAACAGCTATGAAGAAAATTTACACAGTGCTTTTTGTCCTTGTATTAGGATCGATCCTTTCGCCGGAGGGTTGGGCATCTCATATCATGGGCATGGATATGGAGTACGATGCTTTAGGAAACGGTGTGTATCAGGTAAAGGTGACCATGTACAGAGATTGCTCTGGGATTCCTGCTCCTTCAACTCTTATTCTAAGTGCATTTACTCCAAATGGTTGTACCCCATTTTCTTCTACAACACCTGTAAATGCAACATTGACACAGACATGTGATTATCCAGGTTCTCATTTATCCGGCGGAGCAACCTGTGAGGTTACTAATCTATGTGATACTTCTACGATCTTATCCTGTTGTGTGGCTGGCGGGAACTGTTTGCCTGGTATTACCTCTACAACTTATGTTGGGGTTATTACACTACCAACGGGAACAGGAGGGCAACGATGCACCAACTGGGTTCTGGCAACCAATAACTGTACTCGAAATGCAACGATCACTAACCTTAGTAATCCAAGCAGCTTCTGTACATATATATATTCTGAACTGAACGATAGCCTTCTAAGCTCAAATAACTCACCAGAGTACCGCCAGAGAAACCAATGGGTTGCCAATGTCGGTCAGGTGGTGGAACTTGATTTTGGTTGTATCGACCCGGATGGCGATAGCCTTGCATATCGTTTGGTAAATCCTCTAGATGACTGGCAAAATCCTATTCAGTATAATGTTGGATTCTCAGTTAACAGCCCTTTTCTCGTTACTGCATTTGGACAATCATTACATCCAGCAACCGGGAAATTCACTTTCATTCCATCTACGGTGCAGAACAGTGTTATTGCTGTTGAGGTGATGGAGTATCGCGACGGAGTCCTTATTGGTACGACCAGACGAGATCAAACTCTATTTATTTTAGGGACGACACCTGGAGCTCCTCCGGTTCGCTATGCCAGTCAGATCACAGGAATGGGATCATTGAACCCTAGCGGTGAAATTGAAATGTGTGCAGGAGATACAGCTGGAATTCGCCTCTTCCTTCTCGATTCTTTTGGAAATGACATGAAGGCCAGAATTCATCCAGATTTCAGTCATCCACGACTTTTTGTTGCCGATTCTATTGGAAACGGCGATTCGATTCAATTAGAAATAGCCTTTTCCCCCTCATTATCTGATTCAGGTTTACTTGAATTCGTGATTCAGACCTGGTCAAACGCTTGTCCGCTTAAGTTGCCCCGGAACTTTACGGTGAGGTTCCGGGTGCCGAGCGGCGGAGCTGGATTTACTTTTGATACCATTTTCTCTTGCGGAGATCCGGTTCAACTTCAGGGCTTCGGTGGATCAAATCCTCTTTGGAATCCTCCTACAGGTTTGAGTAATCCTACCATCAGAAATCCAATTGCAAATCCTCCGGGATCATTGCTTTACACCTTTTCTTCAAGCTGTGGCTTTGATAGCTTCTACTTCTTGAGATCTCCTGTAAATGCAAACTTTCAATTTGAAGTTCCCTGTTTGGATACTATGGTACAGGTCGACTTCACTGATTCATCTTCCGGATCGATCAATATTTGGTTCTGGCAATTTTCGGACGGACAGGTCAGCACAGTGCCAAGTCCACAGGTCACTTTTTCGGGTGTTCAGGGAGCGACTTACGATGCAACACTAGCTGTCAATAATATTTACGGTTGTACAGATACACTTACCAGAAGCTTTCAAATGGATGATGATTGCGTTTGGCCTGGTGACGCCGATAAGAGCAAGACTGTAGATATCTCAGACCTTCTTTCAATTGGATTGAAGTTTGGCTTTGCAGGTCCAAATCGTATTTCCGGAGGAAACATCTGGGACGCCTATAAATCCAATAATTGGAATGATACGCTGATAGGTGGAACTGATATCAAGCACATTGACTGTAATGGTGATGGCTTCATTAACCTGGCAGATACTAATGCGATCCTATTGAATCTTGGCCTATCACATTTCAAAGGCGGATCACCTAAGCGTCGCTTTGATGAGGTACCGCTTTTTGCAAGAATCCCTCAGGATACGATCACTAATCTTTCCAGCATTGACGATGATGATACAGTAACGGTGGCTATTCAATTAGGAGTTGATACCCTTCGGGTGGATAGCATTTTTGGCATCGCATTCAGCTTCCACTATCAGAAAAATTTAATCGATAGCTCAACGGTTCACATGACCTTTGACAATTCGTTTTTTGGGCAAAGGAATCAGAACATGATCGCCATGTATCGTAACTATGAAGACCTGGGCAGGGTGGACGTTGCGATCGTGGGGATCGATTCCTTGAACAGAAATGGCTGGGGCGATGTGGCCGGGGCCAAATACGTAATGCAGGATGATATTTCCGGCAAGACCAATACGCTGGTTGAGGAGCTCTATCAACTCCGCCATGAGATCACCAATGTAAGAGCCATCACATATTCCGAGATGGATGTTACTCTTGATATTTTCGGAGATACAGCTGTCACTAAGCTTCTAATTAGCAGTGTTCAAAGGCCTGATTATCAAGAGCTTGAATTGTGGCCTAATCCAACTAGTGATAAGGTAGCCCTTCGGGCCGAAGGCCATATAAACTCTGCAATTGTATATGATCTGTGGGGCAGAATCGCTTTGCAGGTTGAATTTGAAAACTATTCCAATAACCAAACTCTGGACGTTTCAGCCTTGCCTTCAGGCATGTACCTGATCGAGGTTGAAACATCTTCAGGCATGTATAAAAATACCCTAGTAAAACACCTCCATTAATCATTCAAACCCTATAATGATGAAAA
>CAXDOZ010000171.1:0-4357 GCA_963991145.1 uncultured Chitinophagales bacterium
AGATTTCTGCCTGTCTCGTGGGCTCGGAGATGTGTATAAGAGACAGCCCATTACCCCATTACCCCATTTCATCCCGTCATATTTCGTATTTTCTACATCTAACCAAATCCCTCAATCATGAAGACCAATGCAGTTGCCTGGTTTGAGATACCGGCCCTCGATATGGATAGAGCGCAGAAGTTTTACGAGGCTGTTCTCGGACATAAACTTGAGAGAAATCAAATGGGCGAATTAGATATGGCCTGGTTCCCATCTACACAGGGAGCTTCTGGTGCATCGGGTTCACTTGTTTGTCATCCCGATGAATATCAGCCTTCAGCAAACGGCACCATCGTTTATCTCCACTCCCCTTCCGGTGATATCGCAAATGAAATGAGTAGGGTGGAATCGGCCGGAGGCCAGATTTTATTGGAAAAGAAATTAATTTCTAAAGACATTGGATACATGGCTCTGTTTCTTGATACTGAAGGGAATAGAGTTGCGATGTATGGAATTGAGTAATGAGATAATGGGGTAATAGGATAATTCTGCAATCCAATTTCCACATTATCCTATTATCCTATTATCCTATTATCCTATTAAAAAATGGAAATATCCGGCCTCCATACCTTCTTCCTTGGCTTACTCGCCCTTATTCTAGGCAGGTATCTTGGGAATCGTATTCCATTTCTGAAAAAGTATTTTATCCCGAATGCAGTTTCAGGAGGTCTGGCATTTGCATTAGCTATTCTTGCGATAAACCAGTTATTAGATCAGGATCTGGTCTTTGAAACAAAGGGCAGGGATTTGCTATTGTTGCTATTCTTCTCTTGTATTGGTTTATCCTTTCGGGTCAGCGCTCTTGCCAAAGGCGGGAAACCAGTTCTCTACCTATCTATTCTGGCTATAATCTTTCTCTTTTTACAAAATGGTCTGGCAATTGGATTGACAAGTTTGTTTGGGAAAACTCCAGCCTGGGGTCTTTTTGCAGGATCGATGGGCTTAATGGGAGGCTATGGTTCTGTTATTGCCTATTCACCTTTGATTGAAAATACATTTGATCTCGATCATGGACTAGAGGTTGGGATGATGGCTGCCACAATTGGTTTGGTATGCTCAACTCTGATCGGCGGACCGATAGCCAAGTTTTTAATATCGAGATATAAGGTAAAACCTAAAGAAGAGTCGGAATTGCTGGTTGGAGTTAAAGAGGAAAAACTCGAAGATGTCTCAGTGGAATCGATATTCGTTGTGCTAACCCTTGTGATCTTCAATATCGTAATTGGTTTGCCTATTTCTGATCATATGAGCAGCCTCGGATATGATGCTCCTGATTTCCTATATGTGATGATCGTAGGGATCATTGTCACAAATCTTCTCCCTGTTCTGTACCCCAAGCGCCCATGGTCGGTAAAAAGTCCCACATTAGGAATGGTTTCAGATTGGAGTCTTGGCTTATTTCTGAGTATCTCCCTTCTAAGCATGGATCTTACCAGCCTCACCGACAGGGCCGGAATTGTAATTGTTGTTCTTATCTGTCAGATAGCCTTCGCGATCTTCTACTGCATTTTTGTGATCTACAATTTCATGGGTCGGGATTATAAAGCGGTTGTGATGTCGGCAGGCTTCGCCGGATTATCTCTCGGAACGGTACCCTCAGCAATCTTAAACATGTCCGCTGTAGAGCAAAATTACGCCCCCTCACCTACAGCGATCATTACGGTTTCGATTGTTGGCTCTGCCATCATCCACTTTTCGAATGCCGTGATCATTAAGTTGTTTATAGACGTTTTAGGATAGGATGACCTAGAAATGAGATAATATGATAATGGGGTAATAGGGTAATTACAGATACTAGTTTCATTATCGCATTTACTTCTGAATTCCTGCAGGAATAAATTCTTTGCTTTTAGACAGACTATTTAATCTGATTTTGATTCCATGATTGATATGGAACGAAACAGAATACTAAAGCTGAGTTTTGAATTTGGACTTCTTTCAATCCGCCTTTCAAAAATGCTAAGAGTGGAAAAAGAGTTTGTAATTGCAGATCAATTACTACGTTCAGGCACCTCAATCGGAGCAAATGTCTTTGAAGCCCAAAGCCCAGTCAGCAAGAAAGATTTTTACTTTAAGCTCAGTCTTGCCTCAAAAGAAGCTTATGTATCCTGGTATTGGTTAAGTCTTATTAAAGAGTCTGAAATTAAGTTGGATGTGTCAAAAGAGATAATGGATGTAATTGAGTCAATCGTAAAAATCCTAAATACCATCCTCAAGCACAGAACCAAATAATTTCCCCATTATCCTATTATCCTATTACCCAATTATCCCTTCAGCTTCCCCAGCTGGAAATCCACCCACTTCACTGTTAGCACTTCTGTGAAAGAGGCAGTTTTATTCTCGATCATCTCAGTGGTTTCCTGATGCAGCTTTTCGATAGCTTTTTCTCGTTCTCCCGGTGGCTTCATTCTGGCTTTCATCAAACGACCGAGCATAGTTACAGCTGCCTTTGCATAGTGCAACTGTCCGTTTTTGTTTCGCTTATTGATCAACCTGGTGATATTGTTTAGCTCGTAGTCTGCAACTTCATATTCTCCTTCTTCGAAGAGACATAAGAATTCTGAAACCCGCAGGCTTAGCTTTACCAGTTCTGATTCTCCCTCAGCTTCATTAAGGTATGCTCTTGCCCCTGCCGGATCATTCTGAAAGAGCTTACCATAGGCGAAGTCAATTGCCAGAATACACTTCCCCTCTTTATCCTGCACCAGGTGCTTGTACTTATTCAATTGACTTTCTAGTTCATCGAATTTGTCCAGGATGATTAATAGAAGAGCATTAAAGTGGACCTCATTTAGATTGGGGACCTTTCCAGCCTTTATCATTTCCTCTTCATGCTGGTTCAGGGTCTTTAGGGCATTCTCCCAGTCCTGGTTCTCCGCCTGAATGATCGCCATCTGAAACAGGTTATGTCTGAATCGCCTATTGTAGCTATCGTCAAATTTTACGATTTCAGAAAGTACCGCATTCATCTCTTCAAGTATCTCCATTCTTCTACCTCTGGTATCCGGAAGTAATTCCTGTAGTTCAAGATCCTTGTATTCGGAGATCAGGTCATCCTTTATGATATCACTTAGATCAATTTTTTGGATTGGAGTGTAACGGTAGTTCTTATCCCGATCCTCTCGAGGCATACCTGCATATTCGGCATAAACGATCATACGCTCAGAGAATCGAATGTTTCTGGTTGCTACCTTCTGTGCCCAGCTTAAATACTTTCGCGCTTTTGCTCCAAGCTCCTCCTTCTCTGAAGGCAGGATCATTCTCTGCTTAAATCTTCTATCGAAGTAGTGCTCGATCAATTTCATTCCAGCCACATAATCCATGCTGGTCTCAAACTTTTCCAGCATCTCATCAAACTCCGCATCAAAGCGATCAAACATCGTTCTTCGGACGTAGGATTCGATCAGCAGCAAATCCTCTTCATTTCGCTTTTTCTGCTCATTCTTCTGACGCTGGTCTTCGACCATATAATCAGAGATGATCTTATTAAGATCTCTTAGCCTGTTTCGCAGTAGGTAATCCTTATCTGCTTTGTACGACTCTCCAAAAACATCCTTAAAGGTTTTCTCCTTGGAGTATTCCTCCTCATTTTGGATCTGTTTGTGCAGACTTTTAAGAAGCTTTTTGAGTGGAGCAGAGCGCTTAAAACTCGATACAGAAAGGAGTTCCTTCACTTCCTCATCACTAAGGCCCCTTACCATTTGATAGCATTTCACAAGCAGTTGATTTTCAGACTTTTAAATTGTTGTTTGAACAATTTTAAGCCGAGCCAAAATATCTATTAATCATCAGAATTATAGTAAAATCAACAACACAAAGCCTACATTTTTAATTGGCGATCTTCTTGTTGAAGGTTCATATTCGTATTGTCATCAAAAGGAACCGCCATGAGAGTATTTGATATTGACAAAAACCACGACGCTTTTTTCGTTCAATCTCCATTTACCCCAGCAGGCAAGCATGAGCAAGCAAACACCTTGTCTGATGACCAAACACCCTTAATTGAAAATACTTCAAGTTCGGATGATCTTCATCCAGACTATTAAAGAGCATTAAGTTTTAGCAAGCAGTGGTAAAAGGGCGAAGTTATCCAAGGGATAGTTTCGCCCTTACCTATTTAAATACCCTTGAGGTCTAAAGCGGTAATAGGATAATATGATAATGGGCTAATTGATCTATTGCTGTTCCGATTTGCAAAATTGAAGCTCCATTGAACTTTTCATTCTGCGATTGCTTATATTTGCATCTTGATTTTTTGGTCGAGTGGCCGAGTGGCTAGGCAGAGCTCTGCAAAAGCTTGTACAGCGGTTCGAATCCG
>CAXDOZ010000172.1:0-4325 GCA_963991145.1 uncultured Chitinophagales bacterium
CAACTGCTTTCTCTAAAACACCTGGCTCCTCAAATCCTTTTTCCCAGTCAGATTCAGTTTTGATTGATTGAACTCCTCGTCCATCGTAACCAAATCTCCTAAGCTTATGAAATGCCGGAATCAGATCTGCCAATTCCTTGATATCTTCTTTTGATTGAGTGATTGCAAAAGGACTGGTAGGGATCTTGTTATCCGCATAAAACTGCTTTTGAAGTCCTTTATCCTGGATCGTCTTAATTACAGATGCACTTGGGAATACTGTTTTTCCTTCAGCTTCAAGAATGGCAAGAGCATCAGCATTTACGTGCTCTATTTCTATAGTGATCACATCCACCATCCGGCCGAAGGCCAAAACATCTTCCTGGTTTAACAGATCACCAACCACCACTTTGCTCGCCAAACCGGCAGCAGGGCAATCAGTAGTTTTCTCCAGGATGTATACTTCTGCATCATAGTTTGAAGCTGCCTGAAGCAGCATTCGGCCGAGCTGACCTCCCCCCAGAATTCCAATTTTTCTATCACTCATAAAGGCTCTTTTCTAAGCTTAAAATCTCTTTGTGCACTTTCAATACCTGAGGTATAAGTGCTTCTTTTCCATCATTATTTATCACGTAATCCGCTAGGGCAACCTTCTGATCTTGAGGCCATTGACGATCCATTCTCTGTCTCACATCAGTCTCTTCAACCTTGTCTCTTACCATCACTCTGGTAATTCTTGTTGTTTCGGGTGCAGTTACAACAATGATCTTATCCAGACTGGCATTTGTACCTGCTTCAAAAAGAAGCGCGGCTTCTTTTATCGTGTAAGCTTCTTCTTTGTGCTTCTCCTGCCATTCAATAGCATCCTGACCAACAACAGGGTGAACGAGGCTATTCAACAGTTCAAGTTTCTGATTATCTCCAAAGACCTGACTCGCCAACCATAATCTGTTCAATGAGCCATCCTTATCATACACACCTTCGCCAAAAGCTTCTTTTAGATTTTCTTTTAGTTCAGCATTGCTGGTCATCAGCTCCTTTGCTCTGTTATCAGCGTAATACACAGGCACGCGTAGAGTTTCAAAGATCCGGCAGACGGTGGTTTTTCCGCTGCCAATTCCGCCTGTGATACCTACCTTGATCATTCTTCGTAAAGTATAAAGTCTACTTCAGATGATTGTATGAAAATATTGGTCGATTGCCGACTAGAATCCACTAAGCTGAGTGGAACTTCAGAATCGGAATTGATATTGACTGAACTAAAGTCGGCCAGAATTTTAAAATCTTCAGGATCGATCTCCTCAATTCTGTTTGCAAAAGCATCGAAATAGATCATTGCCACATCCGGTATCAGAGTTACTCTGTATCCATCAGGCACGTTTGAAACTGAGATCGGGATTTCCATTTCGAAAAATTCAACTGCACTAACCTCCTGCAAGAATTGAACTGATTGCACATTCAGCTCCAAATTGAATTTCTCCGGCACTTGCAGCATCAATTCCATTTCTACGTTTTCGCTCACATTGCCAAGCTCTATATCCTGGCTTTGCCATTCCTGAATGGCTTCGAGGTCAGAAGCCAGGCCGCTCAAAGTGATCGAATCTGGAGTGATAAGGGCATCGGCCGGAAGGCCAAAACCTTCTAAAACATTGAGCTTAACATTTGAATTGACTGGAACCGTTTTGTAGATCAACTCCTCAAACTCAAGGAAAACCGAAGATGGATAAACAGATAACAGGCGATAATCCTGGCTCAGAGTTTCGCTAAGATTATCAAGCAGGGACTCAGTGGTGATCGTGATCTTATCCTCATTGTAAGAAGACAGATCCAGATAAACGATTCGCTCCTCATCATTGAAATTATCAATGAGCAGATTCCATCCGGTGGTTTCTGCAGATACCGTGAGATCTGAAACAGGCTCTTCAACCAGAACCTTGTAGGTTGGCATATTCAGATATTCTGCCCTTAGGGTAAAGCTGCTTTGGTAATTGTCGGAAAGCTTGATCAGAAGCCAAAAGAGAAAAGAGAGAAAAAGGCATAATAGGTACTCCCACCTTAATAGATCTGATAGGAGGTTTTTCAGAAACCTATTTCTCTTTCTAGCCATTATTCTTTGCCTTCCTGAGCGGCTTTGGTCATTTCAGCTGAAATTACGCTTTTATCAAATCGCATTTTCACATTGCTATCAACCTCTACCAGCATAGTGGTTTCATCCACTTTTAGAATTTTTCCGTGAATACCGCCGGCGGTAACTACTTTATCTCCCTTCTTCAGGTCCTCTAGAAACTTACGCTGTTGTTTCGCTTTCTGAGATTGCGGACGAATAAAGAAGAAATAAAAGATCAGCATTGTTCCTCCCAGGAATAGGAAGGTCATATAATTTCCTCCGCCGGTAGCTCCGAGGAGAATCATGTTGCTTAAGATTGTCATGGTACGATGGTTCCTTTAAGTGTTAAGATAGTCTTTGCCGGATATGTATTGGCAACTATAGTTATTGTTTTTGTGACTTCCCCCGGGCTGCTTGCCGCATTGTAAACCACTTCGATCTCGCCCGTCTCTCCAGGAGCAACTGGCTCTTTTGGATAAGATGGTACAGTGCATCCGCAACTGGCAGTAGCTTTTGTGATCACAAGTGCATTCTCCGAGGTGTTTTCAAATGTGTAGTTGAACTTCACCTCTTCTTTTGGCTTGACATTCCCGAAGTCAAAAGTGGTTTCATCAAAGCTCATTTCGGCGATCTCGCCCAATGCCTGATTCTCTGAAGTTGATTGGTTTGAATTACATGCCGAAAGCAGAATTGAAACTGCCAGGATAGATAATAGAATTCTCATTTGGATAGATTATGAATCAAGAAGGCCCCGACCGGTTTTTTTGATCTTACCTTCTTCTTTCAAAGTCTTTAACAAATTGTCGAGCACCCCGTTCACAAACTCACGACTCTTTGGAGTAGAGTATGTCTTTGAGATATCGATATACTCATTGATCGTAACCTTTACAGGAATACTTGGGAAATACAGTAGTTCTGTAACCGCCAGTTTTAGCAAAGCCATATCGATCATTGCTATTCTGTCTGCTTCCCAGTTCTTCAGCTTTGGCTTGATGACCTCCATGATCTCTTCTTCATGGTCGATCGCCTCTTTGAGCAAGCGCTCGGCAAAGGACATGTCCTCTGGATCAGGATTAATATTGCTGAAGTAATGATCAGGCTCTTTGGGATTGAAGGTTTGAGCTGATTTTTTCAGTACAAATCCCATGTAACGGTTATCGTCGGTGAGATTAATGAATGACTCATCCAGCTGACTTTGCAGATCATCATTCTTAACCAGGATCCTCTTCCCGATATATCCCGTAATCTCCAACTCATTCTTAAGCACTCCTTCCTTGGAAGCCAGATACTCCTTGTATTTCTCCCTTTTAACCAGGTCGAGGAAGAGCTTTTTCGCTACTTCATCCTCAAAGAAGTTTTTAAGCTTTCTCTTCTTTATGAAGTTTTGAAGAAGCTCAGATTCATTGAGGTAAACTATCAAAGGGTTTGAAGCGATTCTTCGCGATACATTTAAATCTTCCTCTGTTGGAAGATGTTTTGCCGCTTTGGCATCTGCATAGGTGTTCACATACAAACACATATCTGCCAGGTATCTGGTATAAACCAGATATAGATCGATACTGCGTTCGATATTGCTGTGAAGCTGTCCCAGAAGGACCTGATAATCCGTAGACTCATCGATAAGGTGCCCGTAGTACACCTGCATGACCTTGATTCTCAGGTTGCGGCGATTGAACATTAGGCGGAGGCTAGACTAGCTTTTTTAGCTTGATCGATACGATCCTGAGCAACTCTTAAAGCTGCAGCATGAGTCGAGATATTTTCATCTTGCGCTACGCGGATGGTCTCAAGGGTCTTTTCATAAACCTCATCGGCGATCTCCATAGCTCTTTCACGACTGTATCCTTTTACCTCAGCATCGCAGTTAATTACACCACCGCAGTTAATAAGGAAGTCAGGAGCATAGAGGATTCCCTTTTCGATCAACATTTGAGAGTGACGATCCTCATCTCCGAGCTGGTTATTCGCAGCTCCTGCGATGATCGCACATTTCAATTGAGGAATAGTATCATCGTTTACGGTGGCCCCAAGTGCACAAGGAGCGTAAACGTCAACATCAAGTCCATAAACCTCATTAGGGTCTACAACTTCGATTGATGGGAATCTCTTTACAAGATTATCAATGTTCGCCTGATTAATATCCGCTAAGTAAATCTTCGCCTGCTCGTCGTTCAGGTACTGTGCAAGGTTGTGGGAAAGATGACCGCCGGGCTGGTTCAATACTGATGTGCGATTCATG
>CAXDOZ010000173.1:0-4309 GCA_963991145.1 uncultured Chitinophagales bacterium
GTGCTGATAGCCCGAGTCTGCGAGGGATCCTCAGCAGCTGCCCCGATCCCGAATACTCGGGATGTTCCCAAAAGAATCGAGATTAAATTACGAGAATTCGTGAAGCTCCCAAATTAAAAAAACCCCGCATAGGCGGGATTACTTTGTTGAGCTTATTGAATCAGCTAGAATAAAATGCAGATATCGGTGAAGGTGCCATTCGCAGTAAAATCAGCCACCGCAGTATCGGTGCTGGTAAAATCCCCGGTAAATGTTCCGGAGATCGCTGTTCCTTCGCTAAACTCTTTACACTCGGTAATTGTAAGTTCCGCTCTTCCAGTTCCAATCGTAGTGCCGATACCTCCTTGCGGTCCGGTCAATACAATACTCACTTTCTCGCAAACCTGCCCTCCCGAAAGACTGTTTTCGCAGATTGGATTTTGATTTGAATACAAGCGCTCCTCCAAACAGTTTGGATCAGATGGTGAGTTCTCATCCACCGCTACATTTATGGTAAAACCATCGTCACTAATAAGAGCTAATGAAAGTCGGTTTTGCTGGACCCCATCAACTGTTGCCTCATTAATTGCTGCCTGTCCGTCACCATTCCCGCTGACACTAATACTTCCATTGGTAGCAGCAAAAGTGAAACTGCCACAGGTACCGTCGGGATTGATGATAGCATCATCACCACAGGAGTTAAATAAAATTGCACTGGAAAAAAGAAAGAGAATCAGGTAGAAATGCTTCATTCTACTAATCTAATACTTCTGCTTCTTTTGGTTTTTCTCCCTTCGGGAGGATGGTTTGGATAAGCGCTCCGAAGACGATCACCAGTAAACAACCAACCACATTGTACCAGAGATATCCCATTTTCAGGAACTCCGGTCCAACCTCATTGGCATTGCAATAGTGAATATAAATTACGCAGAGCTCAGCAAGAACCGCAGCAATAAAGACCGCATTTCCTTTGACATACTTTACATAAAAGGCCACAAGGAAGATCCCTAAAATGGTGCCGTAAAAAAGTGACCCGAGAAGGTTTACCGCCTGGATCAGATTTTCGAATAAGCTGGCATATGTAGCAAAAATGATCGCCAGAACTCCCCATCCAAGTGTGAACCAGCGGGAGCTCATCAAATAGTGCCTGTCGGTTCCATCTTTCTTAATGTTACGCCTGTACAGATCAATGCAGGTTGTGCTTCCCAGCGCATTTAATTCAGAGCTCGTGCTCGACATAGCAGCTGAGAACATCACCGCAAAGAGTAATCCTATTAGCCCTACGGGCAGATTATTCATTACGAAAGTCATGAAGATGTAGTCCTTGTCGTTGGTCTCCGCATCCTCGTTATGCAAAACGATCAATGCCTTTACCGAATCTCTTACAACTTCAGATTGAGCCTGCAGCGATTGAGCCATTTCAGAATGCATTTTTACAGCCTGCTCATCACCGGCTTCCTGACTGGCGACCATTTGATCGATCACCTGGCGCTTCTCTTCAAAAATGGCTGTGTACTCATCTTCATATGCCTCAACCTGCGGAGCGTATTCACTTTGCTTGATGGAGTCGAGCTCTACCTTATTAAAGAATACCGGAGGCTGATTGAATTGGTAGAAAACAAAAACCATTACCCCGATCATCAGGATCACAAATTGCATTGGAACCTTAAGCAGGCCATTCATGATCAATCCCAGCCGACTTTCGGCAATCGATCGCCCGGAAAGATAGCGCTGCACCTGACTTTGGTCCGTTCCGAAATAAGACATGAAAAGGAATAAGGAAGCCGTGATTCCACTCCAGAAATTATATCGATCGTCTAGCTTGAACTCAAAATTGATCACGTTCATGCGACCCATTTTCCCCGCAACATGCATGGCATTCCCAAATCCTACATTGTCCGGAAGCATGGAGATCACCATGATTCCCGCAATGACCATTCCTCCCATCATAACAGCCATCTGCTGTTTCTGGGTTTGAGTAACTGCCTTGGTCCCTCCACTCACGGTGTAAATAATTACCAGGGTTCCAATGAAAATGATGGTGTAATTCAGATTCAGATCGAGGAGCGCGCTTAGAATAATTGCAGGCGCATAAATTGTAATTCCTGCTGCTAAACCTCGCTGCACCAGAAATAAAATTGCGGCCAGACTCCGGGTTTTCAAATCAAATCTCGACTCCAGAAACTCATAAGCCGTATAGACCTTGAGCTTATAGTAAATGGGAATAAAAGTGACCGAGAGAATGATCATTGCAATTGGCAGGCCCAGGTAGAATTGCACAAAGCGCATCCCATCTGTATATGCCTGACCAGGAGTTGAAAGGAAAGTAATTGCACTGGCTTGAGTCGCCATGATGGAAATACCAATTCCCCACCATTTGGCATCATTCCCGCCTTTTAGATAACCATCGAGGTTCTTGGTCCCACGGGTTTTCCATACGCCGTACGCGACAATGAAGAACAGCGTTCCCAGCAGTACGATCCAATCTATCGCACTCAACTGTAAGTGATCGTGATTAAGTAAAACAATACCACACAAGCGATGAGGCTGGTGATCAATAGTGCATACCAACCATTCCAGGTTTTAAAAACTGGTGGTTTCTCATTCCCTTCTTTACTCATTTCCCAAAGCGATCAAATTTGCTAATAGTCGGAATGCACCGGGCACTCCTGCAGGTAGTTCACGGAAGAAGCTTATTCCCGTATACACGTAATAACCCTCGCCGTATTGGGCCACCAGAAGAGAGCCCTCCTTGGCATCTTCCCCGGTATCATGCCAGGATAAAATTGTCTCGTATTCCTCAGACCATTCTCCCGGGAAGTATAATCCGCGCTCCTGAACCCAGCCATCAAAATCTTCCTGAGTGATCTTATTTGGAGAATTTAAAACAGGATGATCCGGATTTAAAAAAGTAACCTCGGCATCTTCTTCCGTCACTCTATCACGCGATAAAGTAATTGGATAAGGAGCAAAGTCTTTGTCTTTTAATCGATGCGCAGTGTTGTACTGATTGATCAATGTTCCGCCATTCTCTACATACTTCATCAAAGCTGGCCTCATATAAGGATAGCGCTCGTTGGTGTTGATCGCTCTAATTCCCACAATGATGGCATCGTACTGGGCAAGATTAGCTTCAGTTAGATCTGCTTCCTCAAGCACATCAACCTGATAGCCAACATTGGTCATAGCTTTCGGAATATTATCTCCTGCACCCGGGATATAGCCAAGCTTATTCCCGGCAGTTTGAAGATCGATGTACACTAATTTAGATTCCGCTGGTGGAAACCAAAGTTGATTGGGAATATGATCATAGTCAATCAATGAAATTGAAAAAGATTCATCGGAGCTGTGATCATTGATAATTGCTTTGATCGGTCCGCTTGTAGCATTCTCCAATGGGAAGATGGTGAATTCAAAAGTCTCCTCCATTCCGTATTCATTGTAATACAGATCGAGAAATTTTGGATGAACATCCCAGCCTCGGGGAACTTCAATATTTAAATGTGCATGTGCTCCCGCTTTTCCACTTTTTACTTTCGCAGTAATGACCTGACTCTTCTTATCTGAGAATAAATAGATAGGATTATCAAAATTGATAGACAGAGCAGGACTCACAGAAAAGGGACTGTAAAGCTCCCCTTTAACGGGATCATTCCACTTGTAGATCAGAGGCATCTGATAAGCGATCGTATCCTCATCAAATTTAAAATTGACCTCGAAGACGATCGAGGGATCATTCTCGGCTTTACCGATCATGCTCATATCATCCACCGCATAAAGCCCAAGCGTTCCTTGCTTCTCTAACCAATACGGCTGAGAGTAACTGGCATCATAAGGGATCTGGAAGTTCTCCATTACCTGTTCGTACTCAATATTATTCTTAAGCACTTGTGCATCCCGCAGCATCTTTTGATCTCCGAAATTGAATGGAAGAACCTCAACCTTAAAATCACTTCGGTTGATGAATTCAAATTCAAGATCTAATCTCGAACCAGGAGAGGCAGTTGTTTGTGAGGCTTTCACTTCCATGTAAAGACCTGAACAGTCGAGAATTAACTGATCTACGATCTCAAGTTTTTCCTGTAATTGACCTTCTGTACTATAAGCAAGAATCGCTTTTCTAACTTCCAATAATTGAGGAATACTTGCAGCGGGATCCGTTACATCGTAATCGTCGATCATGGCGTCAATCGCATCACTGGCAGCGTCTCGCTTTTTCTTTTCATCCCCTTTCGCCTCAAATCTTTCCCAGGTATCATCGATCCCATCGAAAAGTGAGTTCCTGTCTCTTATACACATCTCCGAGCCCACGAGACAGGCAGAAATGTCG
>CAXDOZ010000174.1:0-4301 GCA_963991145.1 uncultured Chitinophagales bacterium
GGCCGGGGCTTTATCTGCTGCGAGGATTACTCCGTCAGCTACGTCTTGCGTATGTATGTAGTCTGTGATCCCATCCATGATGGCTGGAATCCTCCCCATGTAGAGGTCGATCATCGCTCTTCCAAAAAGCGAAGGCTCGTAATCATGTGGTCCGATCATAGTGCCCGGGCTCACGATAATGGCATTCATGCCGTTTTCGATTTCCTTTCTAACAAGAAGTTCAGCATGGGCCTTTGATTTGTGATAGGCACATTCGTGATTCAGAGCCAGATCTCTAGTTTCATCTAGAGGAATATCTAAAGGTTCTTGTTTATATGCGTGATGGGAGCTACAATGGATCAAGCGATCAGTTCCAAGCTCTTTGCAGGCGTCTACTACATTTTGAGTGCCGGTAACATTGGTCTCCCAGATGGAATTATCCTTATCTGGGGCTAGTTTCAGTTTAGTAGCCAGGTGATATACCCGTTCCTGACCTTCTGTTGCCTCTCTAACCTTCTGAGGATCTCTGATATCGCCTTCAAAGAATTTGATATCCAGATCCTTTATCGAATCTCTCAATCGATCACCGGGATAGGTAAAAACGGTCACCTCGTCACCTTTTTTTGCCAGAGTGCGAACGAGAACATTCCCCATTCGACCTGTACCACCTGTTACAAGAACTTTCATACTGCTAAGAAAAGAATTTTGAGGGGATGGTTTTGATTGTTCTACCCCTCCGGGGCAGGTTTGTAGGTTTTGGAAGGTTTTTACCATTGTTTTACCCCTCCGGGGCAAAAAACAGAACCCTTTAGGTGCACGGAATCAGCCCCGGAGGGGCTGCACCACGGTAGATGTGCACCACGGTTGAACCACAATAGCGGATAGGAATGGTGCCCCGGAGGGGTACAACATTTACAAACCCAAATGAAGCAGAAATCTATTCCCCAAGATCAGATAAATATCAAAAGAGAAAAGGATAGAACAATGAAAGAGATTTACGCCAATGAGCACCTATACAAGCCTTAAAATCCATCTGGTTTTCGCAGTTCAAAACAGAGCGCCCTTAATCAAACCTGAAATCAGGAGCGCAATTGAAAAATATATCTCTGGAATCATTCAGAATCAGAATCACAAAATATTGGCAATCTATTGCATGCCAGACCATTGCCATATTCTAATTGGATTAAACCCCAATCAGTCCATATCCGATCTAATGAGGGATGTAAAATCCTCCAGTTCCAAATGGATCAAGCACGAAGGCCTAATTAAATCCAGATTCAATTGGCAGGAGGGATACGGTGCATTCAGTCATTCAAGCAGTGAGTATAAGAAGGTCATTGATTATATCAATAATCAGGAGAATCATCATTCTCGCTGTTCTTCTAAAAAGGAGATTAGGGAAATGCTAGAGAATTCAAATGCTGAGTTCAAGGAACAATACCTCTAAACTCTAATCGACATCGGCCACACATCTAAATCCAACATGATTCATACCTGTTGCAGGATCACCAGGCATACGGGCTGAAACGCGGTACGAGGAACAATATGAATCATTGCAGAGGAATGATCCGCCGCGCTGACTTCTCTTCTCGACAGACCAGGGCTCTCGCACATCGTAACTCTTATCAGGTCCAATCGGGTTGATGAGTAGATCTTCCTCTATCATGCTGTAATAATCTGAATGAAATAGATCACTGCACCATTCCCATACATTACCCGCTACATCGTAAAGACCATACCCATTTGGCTGGTATGACATAACCGGTGCTGCCAAATAATAGCCATCATCTTCGCTATTGAAATGAGGAAAAGCTCCCTGCCAGGAGTTTGCTTTATTTGTTACTTCATCTGGATGCTCATCTCCCCAGGGGTAGACTTTTTCATCAAGACCTCCACGAGCAGCAAGTTCCCATTCCGCTTCGGTAGGTAATCTTTTTCCAGACCATTCGCAGTAGGCCAGGGCATCTTCCCAGGCTACTTGAACAACTGGATAGTCATCCAATCCTTCAATATCTGAATCAGGTCCAAAGGGATGCTTCCAGCTTGCGTCGGGGACCCAGGCCCACCAAAGGGCAAAGTTGTTTAGCGGAACTGGATATGGAGGAGGAGTAAAAACCATAGCTCCAGGGACAAGCAGATCTGGATCTGGCTCAGGCGTTCCAGGAGGCACCTGTCCTTGTAATTCTTCCCATAAAGGAATTCTTTCCGCTACTGTGATATAACCTGTTGCATCCACAAATTCTCTGAACTCAGCATTAGTCACTTCATGAATATCCATCCAGAATGAATCGACATAGACATTATGCGCAGGATACTCGTCACTTCTCCCTCCTCCATCTGTGGCTCCCATTAGAAAGGTATCTGATGGGATCAGAACCATGTTATTTAGATCCAGAGGGATTGGCTCGATCTCAATCTCATAGTTTGAAGAATATCTAAATCCACCAGGAATTTGATCTGAGCAACAAGGCTCATCTTTCTCAGAGGAATCTGAGTCAGATTTATCAGCTTCTGAGCATGATACAGAAAAAAGAAGGGCAAAAAGGAAAACTAGATTAGAAGGCCTCATTCATTTTGAAATATATCCCGGTAGATCCATCTCTACCATAACCAACGTCAACTCTAATATTGACTCTGTTCTCCTCAAATATTGCAAAACGTATTCCCCAACCCGCAAACCACTTTAGGTTTGAAAAATCAAACTCATCAAAGTTGGGTGCTACCTCTGAGGCTCCCGCAAAGAATGCCGCGCCAAATTTCCAGAATAGTGGTAATCGATATTCCGCCTGCATCGACATCATTATTCGGTCCCTATACCTTCCTTCCCAATAGCCTCTACCATTAATATCTCCCCCTACTTTTGCTAGCATGTCGAAGGGGACCTCGTCTGAATTTACGTTTAGTAACTGCTGGAATGCAAATACGTGAGGTTTTTTGAGTTCTTTGAAAAAGGATACATACTCTCTGGCATCGATCTGCATACTAAAGAAGTTAAATGCAGTTTCGTTCAGGTTACCTTGCCTCTCAATGAAATAATGCCCGGTAAATTGAACCCAGACACCTTTGTATGGATAGATGTTGTGATCCCGGGTGTCCCACATGGCTGCTAATCCAATACCATTTGTCATGAATGATTGATAGCCCAATGGTCTTTCAATATCAGTTAGGTAGTTTGGGGTATCTAAAGGAATGATGTCGTACTGAGTATTAAGTTTGTATGAAATACCCAGGAACACAGGAGTATTCTTAATCTCGGTAAGCCATTTAAAATTGAATAGAACCTGCTTGTATGAATAATCAGATTCATTTGAATTTGGAGTGTTGAATCCAATCCCCCAATACTTGTTTGGATACTTCTGGTACTTGAAGTCTCCATTTATTCTGATACTATTTCCCTTGAGGAACAGGTCCCATTTTGGCCAGATCAGCAGCTGTTTTCTGGTGGTATACTGAATTCCAATTGAAGCTTGAGATGTGTAAGTATTGGTATCCTTTCCGAGCTTGAAATAAGTTTGGATGGCTGCTCCATAAGCAAGGCCGGTCTCCGGAGTTACCAATAGCACCGGTAGGGGCATTACTTTGACCTTCTTCTTTTTCTTTCCTTTTAGATCAATTGAATAAGGAATGATGATAGAATCAACATTCGTTTTTGCGTATTCAATTTCGGTAGTCGATAGGATGCTAACGTCTTCAAGACTTGTAGTATCTGCATCTATCTGACCCAGAGAAGCAAGAGTTAGCAGATTTAGAAAAAGTAGGGAGAGTAAAGCTTTTTTCATCAGGGGCCTTATTCAATGAAGATACAAAATCTTGTTTCGCAATATGAGGATTCCTAAAATGACAAAGCCCCGCAATTTGCGGGGCTTTGATTGTTGTTTGAATTATGCTTAGTTCATAAGAACTGCCTGCTTAGTAACAAGCTGTCCATTGTTAGCAGCTTTGATTACGACAGGAGTAGGCTGATCGATCTCAACCTGGATCTTGGTTTGCTGATCAGTAATCTCTTGCTCAGTAAGAAGTCTCCCTAGCATATCGAAGATCTGAACAGTACCATTTGCCTGAAGACCTTCAAGATCAACAAGAATTTGGTTGCCCATTGTAATCACAGTGAATGCATCTTCTCCTCCAACAGTGAAGATTCCAGTTGAGGTCTTAGCAACATTCAGGTAGAATCTTCCTTCGATAGGCTCATTCTTAGTCATGTTGAATGTGTATGGAGCGCTTTCAAGGTCGTGGAAGATATTATTTGCACGATCCTCAAGAATGATCTCAGTTCCAGCTGGCCAGTTAAGAACATCTACTGCCTCGATCTTGAAGCTTCC
>CAXDOZ010000175.1:0-4211 GCA_963991145.1 uncultured Chitinophagales bacterium
AGAGAAGGATCTCTGAGTTTGTTATCATGATAAAAAGCTTCGCTACTCTTTTAGAAAAAGCGAATGCCTACGAGGTGGCTTCAGAAGTAACTAAGGGATCCGGAATACTGAGAGAGCTGCATAACGATAAGTCAATTGAGGGTTTAGCCAGATACGAAAACCTGCAGGAGCTCCTTAACGGAATCAAGGAATTCGTAGAAGACGATACTGTTCAGGAAGAGGTAGGTCCGGAAGAGGCAGCCGAGTTAATGCTCAATGATAAAAGCCTGGTAGCCTACCTTCAAAATATTTCTCTATTGACTTCAGCAGATGAAGGAGATGAGAACCCTGACAGCATCAAGATGATGACGCTGCACGCAGCAAAAGGACTGGAGTTTCCTGTTGTCTTTGTCGTGGGATTGGAAGAAAGCCTCTTCCCGTCAGCTATGAGTTTGTATAGTAGAGAAGACCTGGAGGAGGAGCGAAGATTATTTTATGTTGGCGTAACTCGCGCAGAGAGCCAACTGTATTTGTCTTATGCCACAAGCCGCTACAAGTTTGGAAATCTGAATTACTGCGAACCAAGTCGGTTCCTTGAAGAACTTCCGCAGGATATCCTTGAATACCACGGTATCAAAAGGAAAGTAGCTGGGATGAGTTCGAACACTGGTAAACCACCTGTGTTAATGGAGAGACGATTAGTTAGTCGCAAATCTGAGCATCAGAACCCACCGCCTAATAAAGACTTCGTTCCGGAAGACGTAAGTGGATTACAGGTTGGACAATCTGTCGAACATCAGCGGTTTGGTACCGGTAAAGTTTTATCTTTGGACGGAAGCGGAGCCAATAAGATGGCAACGATCTTCTTTCAAGGTCAGGGACAAAAGAAGATCATGCTCAAGTTTGCCAAGCTACGGATCCTCTCAGATTAGCCTATCGATAGATTGATCGAGGCACTTTACTTAATTTCTTTTTATGAAATACAATACTACTCGGAGTGCTTTGCATTTCCGGGAATACGGAAGACACGTACAGCAACTAGTTGAACATGCTGAAACCGTGCAGGATAAAGAAGAGCGTAACAACATAGTAAATCAGATTATCCGAATCATGGGATCTCTTGCTCCTCAATTAAAGAGCATGGAAGATTTCAAATACAAGCTTTACAATCACCTTAACATCATGTCTGACTACAAGTTAGACTTTGAGTCTCCTTACGAGTTACCAACTAAGAAGGAAGCGGATGCGAAGCCCGAACCACTGCATTATCCAAAAAGCAGGATCAGGTTCAGACACTACGGCAAGTATGTTAAAGGAATGATCGATAAAGCCACTGCTGAGCAGGATCCGGAGAAGAAGAAGGAGTTTACTACCTGTATCGCCAATTACATGAAGATGGTTCACCAAAACTGGAACCATGAAAATGTTACTGATGAGGTTATCGAAGCAGATCTTGAAATGCTAAGTGACCATCAACTTAAGTTGGATGAATCTGCCAGCCTTGGTAACTTCTCCAGCAATAAATCAAAGTCGAGTAACAAGCGTCGTCGCGGAAAATCTAATAACCGCAGTGGCGGAGGAAAAAGACGTAATTATCCCAAAAACTATAGATAAACATGAGCGCTTTTGAAGTCGTTGGTGGGAATCGCCTAAGCGGCGAGATTCAGCCACAAGGAGCAAAGAACGAAGCATTACAAATTCTATCAGCTGTGCTTCTCACTGCTGAACCCGTTGAGATTTCAAATATTCCCGACATCCGGGATGTAAACCTGCTCATTCAGTTATTGGGCGACCTTAATGTCAAGGTTGAAAAGATAGGCTCAGATAGCTATCGATTCCAGGCCGATGATATCGACCAGGATTTTCTACTAAGCGAAGAATTCAAAAAGAAAGGAGCGGGACTAAGAGGATCAGTAATGATCATTGGTCCATTACTCGCTCGTTTTGGAAAGGCGTACATACCAAAGCCAGGAGGAGATAAAATCGGCCGGAGGCCACTTGATGCTCACTTCAATGGTTTCAAGGTCTTGGGTGCCGACTTCCAATTCGATCCTGAAAAGAACTTTTACAGCATTCATGCCGACAGACTTCAGGGAGCTTACCTTCATATGGATGAGATCTCAGTTACCGGTACTGCAAATGTGATCATGGGAGCTGTGCTTGCGAATGGTAAAACCACCATTTACAATGCAGCTTGCGAACCATATCTGCAGCAATTGTGCAAGATGCTAAATAGCATGGGTGCAAAGATCACTGGTGTAGGGTCCAACTTGCTTCATATTGAAGGAGTAGATTCTCTTGGTGGTTGTAGCCATAGAATGTTGCCAGACATGATCGAGATCGGCAGTTTTATTGGCCTTGCAGCGATGACTCAAAGCGACATCGTAATAAAGAATGTTAGAAGAGATCAATTGGGGAATATCCCAGATACCTTCAGGAAACTAGGGATCGAGGTTCTGGAATCAGGTGAAGATGACCTTCATATTCCAGAGCAGGACCACTATGAGATCCATAGGAGAATTGATGGTTCGATCCTTACTATATATGATGCTCCATGGCCTGGCTTTACTCCTGATCTTATGAGTATTGTTTTGGTAGCAGCTACTCAAGCCCGGGGAAGTGTGCTTATCCATCAAAAGATGTTTGAGAGTCGCCTGTTCTTTGTCGACAAACTCATAGACATGGGAGCTCAGGTTATTCTTTGTGATCCGCACAGAGCAACTGTAATTGGGCTGGATCGCTCTGCACCTTTGAGAGGTATTTCGATGTCTTCACCAGATATTCGTGCAGGTGTTGCACTCTTGATTGCAGCGCTTTCTGCTCAGGGAAAGAGTACAATACACAATATTGAACAGATAGATCGAGGTTATCAATATATAGATCAGAGGTTACGTAAAATTGGGGCAGACATAAAGAGAATTCAATCTGCCTAGGATAGTAATCTACTATATTTGATATCCGAAGGATAATGCAACTCAAACCATTACATATCATAGGTATTTTGGTTCTTATCGTTGCCGCGGGGATTGGAATTGCAAGTTTTCTTAACCGACCGGGACCAACAGATTTTACCGGTCAGCTTGCTCCAGAAATAGAAGGAACGGATCTGGAAGGAAGGATCATTAAACTTTCGCAATTTCAGGGTAAAACTGTTATCCTAAGTTTCTGGGCCTCCTGGTGCAAACCATGTCGAGAGGAAGCACCTGATCTAAAAGAATTGTATCAGAAGTATCAGCAAGTTGATTTCCCTGATTCAGAAGGTCTGGTGGTACTTATGTTTTCATTGGACAAGGAAAAGGCCCCATGGTATAATGCAATCGAGAAAGACAGTCTTGATTGGGCTGTTCATATCACTGATCTTAACGCCTGGGATTCTCCCGTAAAGACAGACTATAACCTAATCAGTATTCCCAATATCAGCCTGATTGATCCTAATGGCGTGATCGTTGGCCAGGATCTTCAACTTGAAGAGCTTCAAAACGCTCTGGACAAGCAATTAAGCACTGCTTCTAACAAGTAATCACAGTTACTAATTCGTATTTTCGCGCTCGTTCTGACAAATTGTCGGAAATGCTTGCTTGGCAAAGATTTTGCCCTTTTGCAAGCAAAAAAATCATCCTATAGCATGGCTAAGAAAGGAACAAAGAAAGAAGAGCTTCTGGAAAACGAAGCGGTTGAAAATACAGAGGAGTCCAATTCTCCTGAAACGACGGAGGTTGAGGAGCTGAAAAAGCAGGTTGAAGAGTTGAAGGACAAGCATTTAAGATTGTTTGCAGAGTTCGACAATTTCAGGAAGAGAACTGCTAGAGAGCGAATTGATCTTCAGGCAACGGCAGGAAAAGATCTAATGGTAGACCTTTTGCCAGTCCTAGATGACTTTGAACGTGCCAAAAAGTCGATAGATGAAAGCGATGATCCTAAAGCAATCAAAGAAGGGATCGATCTCATTTACAACAAACTGAATTCAACTCTCACCACAAAGGGATTGAAAGCAATGGAATCTGTGGGTGAGGAATTTGATGCCGATAAGCACGAAGCATTGACTGAGGTACCCGCGCCATCTGATGACATGAAAGGCAAGGTGATGGACGAAATTGAAAAAGGCTATTTGCTGAACGATCACATTATCCGTTACGCAAAAGTCGTGGTAGGAAAATAGGTAGCAGATGAGTAAAAGAGATTATTACGAAGTATTAGGGGTTCCCAAAGACGCTACTGAAGAGGTAATTAAG
>CAXDOZ010000176.1:0-4203 GCA_963991145.1 uncultured Chitinophagales bacterium
AGGCACGGGTAAATGAGAGGTAGATCGCAATCAGATAGAGAATGATCATCCAGTTGAGGAATCTACGCTTGAAAGTGCCTTTCTCATACCATGTTCTTGCTAGGAAAATGAATGGAAGGAATGCTGTGATCATTCCAGCGTAAGTCACGTGATTCCTAAAGAATGGCCACATCTGCGTGTTTACATCCTCAAAGGAGAAACCCACTAATCCATGACGTACCATTGTTTGCAGAACCATGGCAGTGAGCGGGATCATGATGACCCAAAATGCCTTCTTGAAGAGTTTGAAATTGGAAATAGCCAATCCTGTGAGTACAAAGAAGGTGGTGATGTACCAGCTCTTCGCAAGGAAGTATTTCCAGGAAACCAATTGATTAGGTGAATTGATGACCACCACCAGTATCCATGAATAGTGGAGAGCTACAAGGAGGTTTAGCGGATTCGAAAAGAATCGAAGATCGATCCGATTGATATTATAGCCGAGATAGGCCAGTGTTACAAGCATCAATCCACCCATGACCGGTTCGGTTGGGAAGTCGGTTCGGAGTGAGTTCGTTACCTCAAACTCGATCGATAGCGGCAAAAGAAATAGTAGGAAGAAGTAAACGAAGCGAATATTGATCGCGGCAGCTCCTGCAATTAGAAGGATGATCGGCACGGCTGCAATTGGATAGAATTCCGTGTGCATGGCAGCCAGCATACTGAGTATACTGATCAGGCCGAAGAGGCCGAAAAAAGCAATCTGCTCCTTATTAAGCTGCTTGCTCGTCATTATCCAACTCCGAGCGGATCCACTTGATCTGCTCGATCAATATTGCAACTAGAATAGAAATAATAAATGCTACTAGAACCACAGTAACGCAAATAAGACTGCGCATTGGTTTGGCCTTTTTATCGGCAACAAATGGCTCTTCAACGATGTGAATGGAGCTAGGCGCAACTTTTAATGCAAGGTCATGCTTATCCAAAAGCACCTTTACCAGACCCAATTCCTCAATAGCACTTTCGTACTGGAACTGATTGAACTTGTAAGTCTCAACTTCCAGCGGGTTTGATCCTGAAACTGAAGCCTTTCCATCTCCTGTCATCGAGATCTGAATATCGAATCTAGCTGCCTGAGACGCCAGGGTATCAAGCAGTGATTTAGAAAGCATCAACTGAGCATCATAAGCGGATTGGAGCTCAACGCGGATCTTCATTCTGGTAGAGTCCATTGGCATTCTGTTCAGTCGATCGATCCATGAGATAGCATCTGAGACCATTTGCTGAGCGCGCAATGGATCAGTGTCCATGATTGAAAGCTCGATCGCATCTTTCTCGGTTCGATTTGCCTGATAATTATCCATGAACTGCTCGGTCACCTTGGTGCGCCAGTACTTTTTCGTCGTGTCGATCTCGTAGACAGTTGCAAGGTCGTAGCGATTGATCAGACCCTGAACAACTTCGGCTGAATAGGCGATCTCAAGGATACGATTCGCATCGTCCTTAGATCCGAAAAAGCTCACATGAGTAGTTGAAGACTCCTGCCCGATGTTTACCATCTTATCGGTATAGATCAGGTTCTTGGGGTAGAACTTCACTACCGATTGGTAGTAATTGTCCATAAAGAACCAGGTATAGACAGCAGCAGAGATTCCGGCGATCAGTACAAATCCGATGACCATCCATTTCCATTTCAGGATGATTCTTAAAACGCCGATCAAATTGAGGGATGAATTCATAGGGGGCGAAATTAACAATTAGCTAATTGGTATTACAGTGCTGTAGTACTCCCTGGCTATTTTCTTATTGCTCCAAATGCCTGCAAAATCTGTTTTGGTCGGATTACGCCATATGCCAGCGCCAATCCAAGGCTTGCAGCAGCTCCGATCGCTGCCCTACTTAGCCATTCCAGATCGAGGTTTTTGATGAATAATGCCCCTGCGATTGAAACAGCCGGAACAATGACCATTGCAATGGTGGTGCGCACTCGAAGATGATCTTTTTGGATCCTTCTGGCCATTACTACCAGAATTACTGCTACCGTTCCCTGAGTAATGAGCGTTGCAATTGCTGCACCCCAGGCCCCGTGCATGGGAATTAAGATAATGTTGGCGATAAGGTTGGAGGAGAAGCCTAAGGCATACACCCAGTTCAATTGCTTTACCCTGTCTTGAGCCATCAGATAAGTCGAAGCCACATAAATCATGCTATATGGAATGAATCCGCATATCAGGAGGTGAAAGACATTGGACCAATATGGGGCTGCGCCCGGATAAAGAAATGCGATCAGGCCATTCCCTGAGGCAATTCCAAAACTTGCAGTTGCAGTAGATATCCCGATAATGGTGAGCATACTGAGCTTTAGCAGTCGTGAGGCATCTTCATTTCTTTGAGCCATTGCTGCAAACATGGGCATGAGGATAGTGGCAAACATGAAACCCAACATATTCGAAACATCGAGGAGTCTGTATCCAGCTGCATAGATTCCCGCTTCGGATGGCCCATTTGGAAGCATACGCTCGATCATTACTGAATCTAATCGTGAATAGGCTCCCATCAGGATCACTGAAAGTGCATAGGGGAAGGCTGATCTAAGTAAAGGGATCAGGTTGCCAAAGTTCCAATCGAATTTGGGAAAGCCGGTGCTTCGATAGACAAAGAATCCGGCCGTTAAGGCCGAGATAAGGAGACCTGCAGTTTGAACGAGCACAAAATGCTTGATGCTCATTTCAATGCCTAGTGAAGAGATAAACAGAATCGGCGCAGCCAGTAGAATTACTACCAGACGATCGAGGACTGAGATCCAGGCATCCTGACGGAATTTTCCCAGGGCGGTGAGGCTCGAACGGAAATAAAGGACGAAGGTGAGTAGCCAGATATTTATGCCGACATGGAAAAGCAATGTGAGAACTTCGCTTCGCCAACCGATGAGGAATCCGGTAAGCAGAAGCCCGGAAAAGTAAAATAGACTGAGATAGGTTTTAAGGCCCAGGATCTTTGGTGTGAGCTCGAGGAGACGTTTATTGTCGCCGGCAACCCGCAGATTATTGTAATACTGCACTCCCATATCCATGAAGATCTGGAACATGAGCGTGAGGTTGAGGACGGCGAAATAGAGCCCGTATTGCTGCTCTCCAACTACAACCTGAACGGTTCTGTCGATGCCGAAAACCCAGGCTGCCTTGATGATCAGGTTGAGGAAAACCAGATAGGAGATATTCGATATAAACTTCTTGAGCAAAAGCCTGGGCGATTTCAATGAAGGTACAAAGCTAAGTCTAGGCGGGGATTTTTCACATATGAGCTTATTTTTGCCACCTTGAAGGAGAAACCGGTCATAGCAATCAATGCGCGATTCCTTATCAAAGGAAAGCTGGAAGGTATTGGATGGTACAGCTTTGAGACCATTCGTAGGATCGTTAGAGATCATCCTGAATACCAGTTTGACCTGCTCTTCGATCGTGAACCTGATCCCGAATTTGTATTTGAAGGCTGCAATAAGGTGGTTCTTGCCCCGCAGGCCCGACACCCATTTCTCTGGTATATCTGGTTTGAGTTTTCATTGAGTCGCTATTTGAAGAAGCGAAAGCCAGTAGCTTTTTTGAGTCCGGATGGCTATGCCTGCCTCAGCACCGATGTGCCTCAAACCATTGTAATGCACGACCTGGCTTTTGAGCATTTCCCCGAGCAGGTGCCAGGATTGGTCTTCAAGTACTACAAGAAATACATGCCTCAGTTTGCGAAGAAGGCTTCACAGATTGCAACCGTTTCGGAGTATTCAAAGCAGGATATTTCTAAGCGCTATGGCATTGATCCCGCCAATATCACGGTGACTTATAATGGCTCGAATGAGGCTTATAAGCCTTTGGCCGATGAAGAGCGAAAGGCGCTTAAGCAGCAGATCAGCAATGGCGAGCCGTACTTTGTGTACATCGGATCCATGCATCCTCGCAAGAATGTAGAAGGATTGATGAAGGCCTTTGAGCAGTTTAAACAAGAATCTGGGCAAAAGCATAAGCTGTACCTGATAGGCAGAATGGCCTGGCAAACCGGAGCCATCAAAGTTCAATTGGATAAGATGCAGTTCAGGGATGATGTGATCTTTTGTGGTCATCTCGAGCCACAATCACTTTATCAAACGCTCGCTTGCTCCAACGGACTCGTGTATGTAAGCTGGTTTGAGGGCTTTGGTATTCCTATTCTTGAAGCTTTGGCTTGCGA
>CAXDOZ010000177.1:0-4190 GCA_963991145.1 uncultured Chitinophagales bacterium
ATATCCGGAGAGAGCAATGGATTCTTTTTATCCTCCTGCTTCTCTTCTGCATATTTATCCCAATGTTCCTGAATGCGCTCGAGTGCCGGCAATTCATTTAGCGCTTTTGCCTGCTCAAGCTCCTTATCTTCCTCTTCTTCTTTCTCCTTCTTTTGTGCAGGCTCTTCATCAGCCTGGCTCATAAAATCAGAGAGGCTCTTTCTTTTTTTGAGCCCCGAATCATTCGGGGCCGATGGCGATCCGAGTGATATCTCAGCTTTTGGAGAAGCAGCTAGCGATTCTTCTTTCTTCTCTGCTTCAGGAATTGGATCAGGACTCTCTGGCTCTGGAGAGGCTTCTTCTAAAGGAGCTTCTTTCTCAGGTTCTTTAACCTGAGGTTCTGAATCTTTTGGTTCAGATGAAGGTGAAACGAGAGCTTCTTTAGGCTCCGACGGCGCTATTTTTTTTTTGCTCTTCAGATGGTTGAAGAGCGGCTTTTACAGCAGAAACTGAGTAGGCAATTTTAGCAAGGCTAAGCTCAACGAGTAAGCGCTTATTCTTATGCGCCTTGTACTGGTAATCGCAATCGTTGGCGAACTTCATTCCATTCAGAAGGAAGTTGTTGGAGGCAGCATCTGATTGCTTCACATAGCGATCTTTCAGATCTCCGCTTAACTCGAGTAATGGAATGGTGCGATCGTCTTTACAGACCAATAGGTTTCTGAAATGCTCTCCAAGTCCAAGCATAAACTCATCACCCTCGAATCCCTTCTTCATGATATCCGCATAGTAGGTCATTGCCAAAGGCAGATCTTCCTGAAGTAAGGCATCCGTGATCTTGAAGTAATAATCGTAATCGAGGATGTTCAGGTTCTTAAGAACATCTTCATATGTAAGCGTCTTCCCAACCGAGCTCACCAGGCGATCAAAAAGAGAAAGAGCATCGCGAAGCGCTCCGTCTGACTTAGTGGCGATAATTTGAAGAGCATTCTCCTCTGCGGTAATTCCTTCCTGCTCGCAAATACCTTTAAGATGGGCAACCATATCCTCCGGACTGATCCTTCTAAAATCGAAGATCTGACAACGGGAAAGAATGGTAGGAATGATCTTGTGCTTCTCTGTAGTTGCCAGAATAAAGATGGCATATGGAGGCGGCTCCTCGAGTGTTTTCAGGAATGCATTGAATGCACTCGCCGATAACATGTGAACCTCATCAATGATATACACTTTGTACTTGCCTGTCTGGGGCGGGAAGCGCACCTGGTCGATGAGATTACGCATATCATCAACCGAGTTATTCGATGCTGCATCCAGCTCAAAGATGTTCATGGAGGTAGAGGTATCTACTTCACCAAGCAAGTTTGGCTGAGCACTGTCCTTATTGATCTCACGGGCGAGGATACGAGCACAGGTAGTTTTACCAACTCCACGTGGACCGCAAAAAAGAAACGACTGCGCAAGCTGGTCGCTCTTGATGGCATTCTCCAAAGTAGAGGTGATATGCTCTTGCCCTACGACTTCCTCAAAGGTCTGAGGTCTATATTTCCGTGCCGAGACAATGTAATTGGACATGGCCGACTAAGTTAGAGAACTGTTATGTATTCGGAAGGGAAAATTGGCTTTGCTTTTCTACTGTTGATAATTGTAGGATAACAATTTGCAGACGTATTAAAGCTTATTCCAAAATGAACGCTCTCCATCGATCCTTTCTGGGTGAGCTGTTGCGAATTCACTTGCTGAATCGTAGATGTGTATGTCCTCCTCAAGGATCCCTACCTTCTCTCCTACTTTAAGGGCCTCTTTCAGATCATGAGTAACAAAGATCGAGGTGAGTTCTCTTTGCTCAGTAACATGGATAAAGAGATTCTGCATTTCTGCTCTCGCGTCCGGATCAAGAGCGGCAAAAGGCTCATCCAGTAATAAGATCTCGGGTTGAGCTGCCAGGGCACGTGCAAAAGCAACCCGTTGTTTTTGTCCGCCCGAGAGCTGCTGAGGTTTCTTGTCCTTCATATCAGCTATTCCAACAGCCTCCAAAAGCTCTACCGTCTCATTTTTAATTTGCCCTTCGGGTGATTTCTTTATCTCCATCGGGAAAGCAACATTCTTCTCGACTGACAAATGAGGGAAGAGCAATGCCTCCTGAGACATGTAGACCATTCTGCGTTGCTCAGGCTTAAGTGATAAGATTGAATTCCCATTCCAAAGAATATCGCCCCCATCCGCCTGATCCAGGCCGGCAATGATCTTAAGCAGAGAGGTTTTACCTACTCCAGAGCTTCCCAGAAGGCTGGTGCAGATAGCAGAATCAAATCGGGCCGAAAGGTCTTTCAATACTACCTCTTTGCCAAAAGACTTATGTAAATTCTGGATCTCGAGCATGTCAATTTCTTTCAAAGATCCCCGACTCCGGGAAAAGCAACTCCTTTTGCGCAAATAACAGAATAATAGGTGGAAGCAGTAAAAGTGCAGCGGCTGTGGCGGCTTGCGCCGGATTGGCCGATTGCACAAATTGATAGACCAGGATCGTAAGTGTTTTCACCTGCCCAACACCGATCATTTGACTCAATCCAAATTCGAACCAACTGATAATGAAGCATTGGAAGAAACATACAAACAACAATCCTCCCGCATAAGGGAGTATCACTTTCTTGAAAGTTTGCAATGAGCTCGCTCCTAATGATCTCGATTGCTGCTCAAGATCTCTGGTTCTCTTTGTCCAAAAGCCACTCCAAAGGATAAGGCTATAAGGCAGCGCAATAAAGATCTGAGCGATGAAAACGCCAGGCCAGCTGGCAGAGAGCTCAAATTTCACAAAGAAAAAGTAAAGGCAGGCAGCATAGAGAACCGGTGAAATTAAAAAAGGCAGGTAAGCAAAGATCAGCAGCGATTGGCTCTTATCCTTCTCGCCCCCAAAGATTGATCTGCTCAAAAGGAAGCCGCCTAATGTAGCAAAAAGGGCTACAGACAGACTTAAAATCAATGAAGAGAAAAGGCTCTTGCTTAAATCTCCTCCGCTAAATAATAGAGTCCAAAATGAATAATTCCAATCCTCCGGTAGAATGGATGGATATGGCCAGGCTCCCATGATACTCCTCAATGGAATGAACCAAATTGGGATAAGGAAAATGGCAAGTGAAATTAAAAAAAGCACTCTCAGGACTTTATTCATAAGCCCTCCTCTTTTTCATGATCACTATACTGAAAGTGATAAGAATCAATGCGTAGCTCACAAGCGCAGCATAAGCTACAGGCTTATCAGCCAGATTGAATCGCTGCAACTTCTCTACTGCAAAGACAGAGAACATCATTGGTGACTGTCGGCCCAGCAGAAGAGGGATCTCATAAGAACCCGAAACGAAAATTCCATAAACGAAAATGACCGGAAGTGCTGGTCTGAGCAGAACGGGAATCGCGACCTTAAAGATCACTTCTCGCATTTCTGCTCCAAGGCTTCTAGCCTGTTGTATCAATTCAACTAGTCTACTTCTTCGAGCGATATCAGCGAAAAGAATACAGAAGAACGGAATAGCCAGATAGAGATGTGCCAGTAAGATCCCAATGGCAAATTTGTCCTGAACCAGATCTGGAAAATCTGCCGGACTGGAAACTAAACCAAGATTGAATGCAAATCTGGAGATCACTCCGCTCCCATTGAGCCAATCAAAACAAACAAAGGCCACCACAATTGCTGGAACGCCTAGCGGGAAATATGCCAGAATTCCCGAGCTCACTTTCTTTTGATATCTGGAAAGAATATAAAAAAGGGCGGCAAGCACCGATAAAGCGATTACAATGAAAGCAATCAAAAAACTGAATCCAATGCTTTTATAAAACTCGTCTGAGCTGAAAAGTTCTGACCAATGCTCGGTTGTAAAACCCTTACTCAACCAGCCGATCAAACCCAGGCTGTAGAGCAAGGCGTAGATCAGTCCTGCAAAAAATGGCAGGGCAGTCAGAGATAAGAAAATAGATATTGCAATCCTCCGGCTCACCAATTGGCAATATACTCACGATAGTCATCATAGAGCCTGATCATATACTCGGGATCGATCTCCTGAAGGGCATAAGTATCGATGCTGGAGCGTGGAAGGGCCCGCTCTCTTCCGGGAATATTGGCAAACTGTCCCTGCCAATCGGCCGGCAGGCCAGAAATATTTAAGACGGTTCCATCTCCCCAAACAGAAGGCTGCATTTTCCCAAACTGTGCTTCC
>CAXDOZ010000178.1:0-4141 GCA_963991145.1 uncultured Chitinophagales bacterium
GGCCAAGAAAGTAGATATACAAAGCCATTTGAAGCCAATCAAAAGATTGTGCTGTTGAAGTGACTTCTGAATTAGTCTCACCATCTATGAGAACTGCTGGCAGGGTATAGGTTATGATCTCTGTACTTTGATCGCCAGAGACTGTGAAATTGAAAAAAGGCAGGCTGCAGCTTAGAATTATTCCACTCAGAAGAATAATTCGATTAGCAGTGAAACTCGTCAGCTTTCTTAGAAAGAAATAGTAGAATCCCAAAAAGATAGAAAGCAGGGCTGCCGATTCAAGCAGATTGATCAGTAGTGTGATATCACTTTTCATTTTCGAGGTCTTTTAGGAGCTTTTGCAATTCTTCCATCTCTTCCGGTTTGCTCCGGGCAAACATTGAAACCAATTTGGCAACAGAGCCATCAAAGTACTTTGAAACCAGATCGCTAGCCTCAAATTTGCTGTACTCCTCTTTGCTGATGACAGGGTAATACTGATGGGTACGGCCAAAAGCTTTATAGCCTACAAAGCCTTTTGTCTCCAATATTCGTACCACTGAACTAATGGTATTATATGGTGGCTTTGGCTCAGGAAATTCCTCAATGATCTCCTTAACAAAGGCTTCTTTCAGATCCCAGACGATCTGCATCACTTCCTCTTCAGCTTTGGTGAGTTTCTGCATCATGATGCTAATCTAAAACGGAAGTTTCAGTTTTGCAACTGATAAATACGGTGTAAAACTGCAAATTGCGTTATATTGACAGAAGATTCAGTGAAATCAAGGGTTTAATCTGCTTGTCATAATTTATAATATTTTTGATAGTATCAAATGATGCTATATTGAGTGCGCCACCATATCATATTGATTCGTCTATTCAGAACAGCTTGATCGACATTGCGGAGAAGGTTGGAAGGATAGATGCACAGTTTCTTGGAAAGAGCTCTCCTGAGCTTAGAAAGCAGAATAGGATAAAGACAATTCATTCCTCATTAAGGATAGAAGGAAATACTTTGTCCTCTGAACAGGTAACTGCTCTTTTAGAAGATAAGCGAGTGATCGGTCCTAAAAGGGATATTCAGGAAGTGACAAATGCCATTAGTGTTTATGATTCTTTAAAAACGCTAGACTCAAAAAGTGAGAAAGACTTTCTTAAAGCGCACAAAATTTTGATGAATGGTTTGATAGCAGAACCTGGGGAGTACAAAAAGGGCTCTTCTGGAATAGCAAAGGGCGACCAGATAGCGCATATCGCGCCTCCTGCGCAAATGGTTCCAGGGCAAATGAAAGATCTGTTTTCATACCTGAAATTGAATGAAGATCACAACCTCATCAAAGCTGCTGTCTTTCATTACGAGCTTGAATTCATTCATCCATTTAGCGATGGTAATGGAAGAATGGGACGCTTATGGAATACCAGGATTTTGATGGACAGCTATCCGATCTTCGAGTTTATTCCATTTGAAACAGTGATCTCTCAGAATCAGGAAGACTATTATAATGCCTTATCAGAATCAGATAAGAAAGGTGAATCAGGAGCCTTTATCAGGTTCATGCTAGAAGTTCTTTCAAAATCTCTTGATCCATTTCTTGAGATGAAAGAGATTAAGCTCAGTGCCTTGCAGCGAATTGAATTATACCTTGAATCTGGAGTCACACAGTTCAGTCGATCCGATTATCTAAAATTTTTCAAGAATATCTCATCTGCAACAGCAAGCAGAGATCTGGCATTAGCTGTCAGTGAAAAGAAAATTAAAAAGAAAGGTGATAAGCGCCTGACGATCTACACGTCCTCGCCGAGAACGCAATGACGGCAAAAATAGTCCTGCCCGGTGCTTTTGTGCTTCTTCTGCAGAGTCTCGTAAGCCTGAATATTTCCATTGTGATGATGGAAGGCACAAACACCTGTAAAGCTTATTGTAAGGAAGACAAACATGATTCCGAATGCGAAATTGAATGAGCGCACAGGTCGGTCAGATTTGTTTTCGAGCACTCTTTTAATTCTAATTGCCAGGCTACTTTGAGCGAAGGCCTGAACCATGGCTATACCACTTCTCTGACCCATATTAAGCAAGAGTTTAGCGTAGGAAACCTGGTCGATATGCTCGAGCGCTTTTTCATCTGCCATAAACTCAGAGATCTTGCTTAGTTCTTTTTTGAACCAGTAAAAGGCGGGATTAACAAACCAGAAGATCTGAAGAAGCGAGAAGAAGATCTCTTCGAAAGTATTTCCCTGCTCGATATGACTCCATTCGTGAGCCATGATCGCCTCCTGTTCAGTTTTATTAAGAGACTCAAGGTCTTCATTCCAAATAATATATCTGCGGATCAAACGGAAAGAAGCAATTTGCTTGTAGCGATTATGATAGAGCAGAAAAACTGTTTTTCCTCCAACTTCAGATCTTACTCTTCTTGAGGAATACACAAGGAAAAGCAGATATGAGATTCTAAGAACAAAGAGGACTGCAACTGCAATCCCGGCGATCTGAAGCAATCGGGCCGCAGGCCTTCTTAAAAAAATAAGGGCATTATAAGCCATATTCTCTTCGTAGGCAACGATTCGATACTTATCGATCTGGTCGCAATTGCAAAAACCACCATCTGCATACTTCAGTTTGCACATGGCAACATCATCGTCGGAACATTCATGTCCAACCAGATTAGTGTTCACGCTGTAGCCAACCTGGCCGGGATGAGGTGGTGAAATTGCCCAGCTGATAAGCACAGGCATGAATAGTGCTGAAAGAATGATAGTGTGGATGGCTACCCGCTGCTGCTTTGCATTCAATCTCTGTCTGAGGTAGAATCTGAAATAGATCCAACCGAGAATGGACAGAAATATGGAAATGCCTAGCAGTATCATTTTTTCTCTTGTTGATCGATCAAAGCTTTTAGTGCTTCGATCTCCTCATTGCTAATTTGTTCTCTTTCTACCAATGCTGATACCAGGCTGCTCATGCTACCTGAAAATGCATTGTCGATCACATTATTAATGAGGCGCTTTTGATAGGCGTTTTTTTTGACCAAAGGGAAGTATTGATAGGTTCTGCCAAAGGCATTATGACCTATGTATCCCTTTTCTTCCAGAATTCTGACCGTAGTCGAGATCGTATTGTAAGCAGGCTTGGGGTCCTGACACCAATCCTCCACCAGGTCTTTAACGAAGGCCTCCTTCTTCTCCCAGAGAAGATTCATGACCTTAAGTTCAAGTGGTGTAAGTAGCTTACTCATGATTAAAAAAAAGGAGCCCATAAGAGCTCCTTAAAATTTAGATTATATGATGTCTAATCCTTAGTTAGGAGCAACGAAGTTAGATGCGTCCTTCTTAGGAGTTGTTTCTTCTGTTGGAGTGTTGTTAACCACACCTTTGATCTGAACTACTTTTGTTGGAGTAGAAGCATTTGAAGAAACAGTAACTGCTTTAGTGAAGGAACCTACTCTCTGAGTGTCGTACTTAACTTCGATAGTTCCAGACTCACCCGGCATGATTGGCTCTTTTGGGCAAGTTGGTACAGTACAACCGCAAGATCCTTTACAGTTAGAGATGATCAGTGGCTCATTTCCTGTGTTAGTGAAAGTGAACATACGCTTGCCATCAGCACCTTTTTCGATGGTTCCGTAATCGATGGTCTCCTCTTCGAATGAGATCTGTGGACCGTTGTCGTCTTGAGCGAAAGCCATTCCTGTAAATGCTACAAGACTTAATAGAAAGAAAAACTTCTTCATGGTTTGATTTTTTTTATTGTTGGGTGATCAAAATTATAACTAAATCTTTAGTAGGTCAACTTTTTGTCTCTTTTGTCGCCTGTCGATGCATGTCTAATCAACCACTGTGCCAGAAATCTTCAACACAACAGTTGGAGTAGAGGAGTTTGAGCTCACTGTGAAGCTTTTTGTAAAGCTTCCAGCGATGTTTGTTCTATTGTAGGAGACCGCGATCTCACCACTATCTCCAGGCATGATCACTTCCATTGGACAAACAGGTACAGTGCAACCACATGGTGCTTTACAATTGCTAATGATCAATGGTTCATCTCCGGTATTGGTAAATGAGAAGCTGGAAGCAGCATCTGCGTTCAATACGATCTCTCCAAAATCGAGTGACTTCTGGTCAAAACTTATCTCCGCTCCAGCATAAGTTGAAGCGCATCCCAGAACTA
>CAXDOZ010000179.1:0-4137 GCA_963991145.1 uncultured Chitinophagales bacterium
TTCTCAATATTATCGGCAGCGGAAACGTACGCTCCGGGAATGGTCGCATCACCAAGCGTACGGTAACGGATCATCTTCTCAACGATCTCCTCTCCCGGCTTCAATGCGATATAAGGCGACTCGGCTAGCCAAACTCCATTTCTCTGGAACACTCTGCGGTTATGCGCAAAGTAAAGGCTAGGAAGAGCGATATTCTCCATTCCGATGTACTGCCAAACATCCAGCTCGGTCCAGTTTGAGATCGGGAATACACGGAAAGACTCACCAAACTGCTTCTTACCGTTGAAGATGTTCCAAAGCTCAGGACGCTGGTTCTTTGGATCCCACTGTCCGAATTCATCTCTGTGAGAGAAGAAACGTTCTTTTGCACGAGCTTTTTCCTCATCTCTACGACCACCACCAAGGGCAGCATCGATCTGATGATCTTCTAAAGCTTTCAGAAGTGTAGGGATCTGAGCAGTATTTCTACTTGCATTTGCACCTGTTTCTTCCGAAGCTAAACCGGTATCGATCGCTTCCTGAACGGAACCAACGATCAGCTCAACTCCAAGCTCAGCAACTAGCTCATCACGGAAATCAAGTGCTTCCTGGAAGTTATGTCCAGTATCGATATGGATCAATGGGAATGGAATTTTCCCTGGTGCAAAGGCCTTCTTGGCCAGATGCGTCACACAGATGGAATCTTTCCCACCTGAGAAAAGAATGGCCGGACGCTCAAACTGCGCTGCCGTTTCACGAAGAACGAAGATCGCTTCGGCTTCCAGCTCCTTCAAATGGTTGAGGGTATATGGCATGAACTATGTTCTTTTAAATCTGAATTAATGGGAGAACCTTCTCATAGACTTCCTGCACGGATTCTTCAGGTGTTTGGTTCTCGGTTAGAATTTCAATTTCAGGATTGGGTGATGCTTCAAAAGGTGCATCAATTCCCGTAAAGTTCTTGATCTCTCCTGCTCGAGCTTTCTTGTAAAGCCCTTTCACATCTCGCTGTTCACAGATGTATAGGGGAGTATTTACGAATACTTCAACAAAATCCTCAGCTCCGATAATTTCTCTAGCCATATCTCTAATGGCAATGGTAGGGCTCACAAAACTGCAAATGGTAACAGCTCCATTATTGAGAAACAATTTTCCAACTTCAGAAATGCGGCGGATATTCTCCACTCTATCCTCCTCTGAAAAGCCAAGATTGTTATTGATCCCCGCACGTACATTATCACCGTCTAAAACCATGGTATAAAAGCCTGCCTGATGAAGCACACTTTCTAAACCCTTGGCAATAGTCGATTTCCCGGAGCCCGACAATCCCGTAAACCACAAAACTTTGGCTCTTTGAGCTAATTGGGTCTCCTTATCTGATCTGCTAAGAAGCTGATCGAAGATGGGGTGTATATTCTCTGGAGTGGTACTCATTTGAGGGGGCAAAAATAACTATTTCACGCGCATTTCAGAGGAATTTGAACAAATGCTGAAGCAAGTATAAAATCATATTGAATGCAGGGTTCAATCCGAGCTTACATTAAGATTCATTTTGATTTAATTTTTATCTTCATGTGATACCGAAAAAATTAAATCCTCCCTTATGAGAACTAAGAATTTTACCCTCGTTCTATTCCTTTCCCTCACATTCAGTTTCATATGGTTTAGTGCAGATGCACGTCCGCCGAGACCTGAAGACAAGCTTCCAACAATTGCAATTTTAGCCACTGGTGGGACCATTGCAGGTTCTGCTGAATCAGGAACACAGGCTGGATATTCATCCGGGCAGGTTGGAGTCGAAATTTTGATCGATGCAGTACCGGAGCTTAAAAAACTGGCGAATATCATTGGAGAGCAGATCGCTAATGTGGGATCTCAAAACATGTCGGATGATGTTTGGCTAAAGCTTGCAAAGAGGATCAATGAGCTTCTTTCCAAGAATGATGTAGATGGCGTTGTGATCACACATGGTACAGATACCATGGAGGAAACAGCATTCTTCCTGAATATGGTGATCAAGAGTAAAAAACCAGTAGTTCTAACTGGTTCCATGCGTCCATCAACTGCAATGTCTGCAGATGGTCCTTTGAACATCTATAATGCTGTTGCCGTGGCAGCTGATCCTGAATCAGTTGGAAAGGGTGTAATGGTAGTTGCGAATGATCAGATCCACTCTGCTCGCGATATCACGAAGACTTCAACAACTGCAGTTGAGACATTCAAGTCACCATTGAAAGGTATTCTTGGAAATGTTGCTTATGGAACAGTTTACTACTACCGCAATACCATCAAGCCCCACACAGCAGATACCGAGTTCAAGATCGATAATGACCTGAACGCTCTTCCAAGAGTTGATATCATTTTCGTTCACGAGGACATCCCAGGCTACCTGATCGACGCTTCAGTGGAAACTGGTGCTAAAGGAATTGTTACTGCAGGTGTAGGAAATGGAAATCTAACGGATGCAGCTGTTGAAGCCCTGGACAGAGCTCGTGAAGCAGGGGTACTTGTTGTGCGTGCAAGCCGTGTTCCAACCGGGATCGTTGAGAGAAATATTGAGTTGAATGATGATGAGCTTGAGTTCATCGCATCTCTTGATTTTTCACCACAAAAAGCCAGAATTCTTCTCAGACTTGCTTTAATGCAAACCAATAACTGGGAAGAAATTCAGGACATGTTTGCAAAGTATTAATCCCTCAATACCCCCTTTATGAATATTCAATTGAAAGGATTATTGACGATCTGCTTTCTTGCAATCGCAGTAATTGGTTTACAAGCGCAGGATCGTCAGTCGGATGATCTTTACACCAAGTCACTAATTTCTCCAGAAAGACAAACTCTTCTGGACAATGTCGACATCATCGCCAACATGAACTATGGTTTCAGAAGCGATTTTAGAAATGGTATCTATCAGGGATCAAAGTTCAGATTTGAGCAGTTCAGATTGGAGATCAAGGGATACGTTTCCAAGAAGGTGTTCTTTCGTTTTCGTCACAGATACACAAGTGATTTCGAGCCACAATCTGTAGATAAGATCGTCAAAGGAGTAGATTTCGCCTATATCCGAATCGACCTGAGTGAAAAGGTCCAACTTACTGTAGGAAAGACTTATGCTGATTGGGGTGGATGGGAATTTGATATCAACCCGGTCGAAATCTATGAGTATTCAGACATCATTGAGTTCGCTGATAACTTTCTTTCTGGAGTTGGAGTTTACTGGCAGGCCACAGACAATCATGGTTTGAGTTTTCAAATTCTAAACTCGCGAACTACAACTTTCGAGGCTCTTTACGATACCGTTCCTGACGTTGAGGAGTCTAAAGTACCATTGATGGGTGTTGCAAATTGGAGAGGCTCCCTTTTCGATGGTCAGGTTACCACTCTTTGGTCTTACTCTCTATTCCCTGAAGCAAAGGGTGTCTACACTAATTACCTTGCTTTGGGTACCCAATATGATAGTAAGAACGGAAAGTGGCACCTCGCTTATGACTACAAATTGAGCTCCGAGGACCTGGATAGAACAGGAATCATTTCTGATGAGATTCCGGATGACCTTTATAACTACTCCGTCAGGAATACGCAATACCAAAGTCATTGGATTCACCTTCAATGGTTCATGACCAAGAAATGGTCTCTTGCCTTTTACGGTTTCGTAGATTTTGCGAAATGGAAAGACGATCTGGATCCACTGAAGACAACGGACGATATCAGAAAGGTTTGGACATATATTCCCACTCTGGAGTTCTATCCATTCGAGGATGTCAACCTGAAGTTTTTCGTGAATTACGTTGGCCGTCATTACAATTACTCGCAATACTTCACAGATCGAGTGGGCGCAGTTGATTATTCTACAGGTCGAATCACTGTAGGATTTATCTCGCCATTACTCGTACTCTAAAAGAGCAATATGCTTTGGATCGAATTTCTAATCCTCCTGACCTGCATCGTTATTGGTGCGCGTCTTGGAGGAATAGGATTAGGTACAGTATCAGGCATCGGCCTGCTACTATTCATCTTTGTATTTAAGTTACCTCCGGGCTCTCCACCTACTATTGTTCTCTTTATGATCCTTGCCGTGATCACGGCACTTTCCTCTATGCAGGCTGCGGGAGGACTGGATTTCCTCGTTGCCCAGGCCGATAAGATCATGCGTAAACG
>CAXDOZ010000180.1:0-4133 GCA_963991145.1 uncultured Chitinophagales bacterium
CCACCACGAGGATTTCGACGATCACATGCTGGCGACTTTCCAGGGTCAGGATGCTTCATCCATGGAGCGATTGAATATGTGGGTTGCTGGAATTCTAATGGCTCCCGAAAGACCGATCTTCGGTTATGGACCGGGGAACTTCTACCCCACTTATAAGTCATACACTGTTCCGGGATTCCATACTTACCTGAGTGAAAATGAAGACGGACTTACGGTCCATAATTATTTCATTTTAATGCTTGTGGAGCAGGGCTACATCGGGCTGGGAATATTTGTCTTGCTCACCCTTGCCATCTTTTGGTATGGGCAAAATCTCTATCGCCGTGCCGGACCGGAACACAAAGGGATCGTCATGGCCATACTGCTATGCATGGTGATCATTTACGTGAACTTGCTTTTAAGTGATCTGGTGGAAACGGATAAGATCGGTTCGCTTTACTTCATCTGTATCGCGCTGCTGATCAATGTTTCGATCTGGGTGAAAGACTCAGTAAAATCTGCAATTGAGTAGACTCACATCGTCTACGTACTGCTCATCTTTCTTAAACTCATCAATCTCACCCAGGAGCTTCTCATTAAGAGCCTCTGGCTTCATTTTATGATGCTCTTCGATAAACTGCATCAGGCGATCATCTTCGTACATCTCACCTTCGGGATTTCTGAGTTCAGTCAATCCATCTGTATAAGTAAATAGCAGTGCATCTTTTGACAGGAAGGTAGTTCCAACATTAACAAAGGGAAGCTCATCGAACATGCCAAGGAAAGTGGATCCTTTCGAAAGCAATTCGGCTTTACCGTCATTGATCAAAATGCCCGGATTATGGCCAGCATTCACATAATCTAGCCTGCGTGTACTAAGGTCTGCGATACCTACAAAGAAGGTGATGTACTTCTCACCTTTAGTGATCTCAGCCACCTTGACATTCAGCATGTGAACCAACTCATCGAGCGGGTATTCCTTATTGATCAGCATGCGCAGATTCGCCTGGAAGTTCGACATCAGCAGCCCCGCTGCTACACCTTTTCCTGAGATATCACTCATGCAAACCGCATAGCGATCATTGCCAAGATCGATGAAGTCGTAATAGTCTCCTCCGATATTCTTGTGCGGAAGGTAGAAGCCAGCAACATCGATGCGCTCATCTTGTGGGAATTCGCTCGGAATTAGCATGTTCTGCATCTGCGCAGCGAGCTCAAGCTCCTTCTTCATTACCTCCTGCTCAAGCTTGGACTTGAAGAGCTTCTTATTCTCATTCGCCACCACGATCACATTGGTAACAGCCTGAATGAATTTCAAACGATCGTCGATCGTATCGTTATCCTCTTCATCTTTTAACTGGCCAATAAGCGCATAAGCAAGCGGTGTGTCTTTATGAACTACTGGTAAGATCACCTCGAATCCATCCAGACTCTCTTTCTGAAGTCTCTTTATATTGGTGATCATCTTAAATGGAAGAAGGTCCTCTTCCGGTTTGATCATATCAGTTCCATTCTCAACTCCCTTGGCGAAACCACATTCCCATCCCTTTTCCTGCCTTACAAAAAGAGCCATCCTCTCCACACCCATTTGAGCGCGAAGAATGTATTCGTAGATCTTGTATAGAGCTGAGGAAGAGAAGTTGTTATTGACGGCCTGAGTAACCTCAAACATGGAATTGATCTGCAACTGCTTTACTGCTAGTTGTCGTTCCAATCGCTCGGCAGCTGACTTCGCCGGTTCGGTATTTTGAGGATGTGTTAGCATTCTAATCCAGCTGGGTCTTTACATCCAGCGCATCACGTAATCCGTTCCCAATCAAATTAAAGGCATATACTAGAATCATAATAGCAAGTGCCGGACTAACTACAAGGTAAGGCTTGGTGTCGATATATGCTCGATTGGCTTCGAGCATGTTTCCCCAACTCGGTTGTGGAGCTTGTGCGCCAAGACCCAAATAACTCAATCCCGCTTCGATCAAAATTGCGGTCGCAAAGTTTACGGCAGTGATCACGATGATCGGTCCAATTACATTGGGTAAAACATGGCGGAAGATTATTCGTAGGTCAGAGAAACCAAAGCTCTCCGCCGCCTCAACAAATTCCAATTCACGCACACTCATAAACTGCCCACGCACGATTCTCGCAGTCTCCACCCACATGGTGATACCAACCGCCACATAGATCAAGGTGAGTTGTGAATCCTTGAAGATGATCGTCAGTGAGATCGCTAATAAAAGTGTTGGGATCGACCAGAATACATTGATCAGCCACATCACCATATCGTCTACAGGCACTTTGATCGACCTTCCATTTGGGAAGATCTTCATGAACGTCGCTCCCACAATTGATAGAAGCTTACCTGTAAGGAATAGGATTCCCAGAATCCCGGCAATCTTAAGAAAGAGCGATGGCAGAAAGCCAATTCCGATCTTCCAGGGCAGGAAAAGAAATAAGAGATAAGCTACTCCGGCGACAACCAAAAGGTAGATCGGTGAAGCGATAACCGGAATTGATGGAGGCTTAGATCTGTAGTATCCCGAAGCCGAACCGATGATCACTCCAATGATCAATGAAATGAAAACTGCAATAAATCCAACTGAAAGCGAAACGCGCACTCCAAGGATCAATCGGCTTAAAATATCTCTGCCGTAGAAGTCTGTTCCAAGGAAATAAGTGCGGTGATCGATATGCTTTTTCTCTACCAATTCCTGAAGCTCAGAAATGGTCGTCTCATGCTCATCGCCCATGATATCTTTCACATAGACATTATCGCCTTCAATGCGAACATCACTTTTCTCAGGTGATAAGTGATACGCTACTTTGACAAGCGGAACGGATTCCAGCTGAGTCTGTGCACCTTCTCCACGATACTTCTCAATCATGATCTGATCTCCGGAGAAATCATAGCTAACGATTGGAATAGGCTCATTGTAATTTCTTTGTCGGCCACCCATAAAGACTTCCCACCAGCCCTGCTCCGCGGGCGGATTGTCTTTCATCACCAATAGTACATCTGTTGAAAATCCAGGCGAGTGATTGCTGAGAGGAAGGATCTGATCATCGGCATGTGTAGTATTATCCGGAGCGATCACATAACCAAAGACAGCGATGAAGATGGCAATGCAAATGACGATCATGCCTACCACGGCAGACTTATTCTTCAATAATCGCTTCCAGGCTTTCTTGCTGAGGGAATCGGAGTTCAGGTTTCCGTTTTGCTTAAGTTCTGATTTACTCACTAGGCTTTTGCTTTGACCGGCTTAACAATGCGGCCTTTCCAATTGTAAGTTCCTCTTAATCCGGCTGGGCCGGCCCAAAGAACATACAAGAGATAAATTGGCTGAACCAATGGCACCAAAAATAGCAAATCTGAGCGCTTGACATAGGACAGTACAGAGGATAGAAAAAGCATGTCGGCCAGGCTCTTAAAAAGAATTAATCCCATTGATAACCACGGATTTAGAAAGAGCAAAAGCACCAGCAAAAAGACCCATAGATAAACCGTTACTAACCATGCCGTTAGCTTCATCCCGCCGAAGGCGGTAGACTTTGAAAGCCATCTCCTGCGCTGGTTGAGGAATTCAGAAAAGCTCAGAGGAGCATCTGTTCTCACCCAGGAATTTAGATTTAAAGAGACCGAAACTTTCGCAGGATCCATCTCCCAGGCCTTCGACAAGAGGTAATAATCATCGCCAGTTGGCATGTGCTGATTTCCTTCAAACTTATCCTGAAGAACAAAATCTCGGCTTACCAGAAGATTGGCACCATTTGCCATGCTTGGCCAGCCCAACTGAATAGATGACATCCCAATAGCTGTCAGGCTAAATTGATCGAGCTCTAAAAACTTTCCAAAGAAACCCGAAGTAGGGTTTAGGCCTATCGGCCCGATTACGATCAGGCCATCTTCTCTACGAGAATCCATCATTGATTTGGCCCATGACGGCTCGTGAGCGGTATCGGCATCGGTGAACAATAGCCAGTCTGAATCGGCCCGAAGGGCTCCCTCAAGCAAGGCTTGCTTTTTATTAGGCAATGATGCCCTCCTGGGATCAAGAATACTAGATAGCTCAATAAGTTCGATCCTTGGATCCTCCATTGCTCTTACGACTGTCTCTTATACACATCTGACGCTGCCGACGAATAGAGAGGTGTAG
>CAXDOZ010000181.1:0-4120 GCA_963991145.1 uncultured Chitinophagales bacterium
CCTACAGGAGGCTTCAGAAGGTCGCGGTTCTCTTCGATCCAATGAAATAGGTTGAATGGTTTTTGGACTGCCATGGTGATTGGGTTTATTGATTTGAAGATAGGGAGAATAGGCAAATCACTCCTTCGCTGAAGCTTTGGAGGACGAAGTAAATTCCTTAAGCGGCGATTGTTGTAAATATGAACCACGAAGGACACGAAGAACACAGAGTGGATTTTGAAATGAAGGATTCCGTTTGCAACGATTGAACCACTGACCTAAAACACATTAATCACATTAACCACATTGACCACATTAAAAATAGGCTGATAGGCGGATAGGCGGATAGGCGGATAGGCGGATAGGCGGATAGGCGGATAGGCGGAAGTTACTGTCGATTGTAAAATGAAATGCTGCACTTATTGATTGGCGAGATCAGATCTGGGAGGAAAGCACGATCTTGATCACAGGGGAGGTGGCACAAACTTCTTTTAACCCACCCCTACTCGCTGATGTGCTGAACTTCAAGAAAATCACATTTCGACAGCAAATCAGCAAATTGGCAGATCAGCAAATCTTTTGTCAATTTGCCACATTGTCAATTTCTTCGCCCACCATAGCTTCAGCGAAGGTGGGGTCAATTTAAATCCCTATGCAAACAATCGACTTCTCAGATTTCCTAAAAGTTGACATCCGCTGTGCAGAGATACTTTCTGCTGAGCCATTAGAAGGAGCAAGAAAGCCTGCCTATAGATTAGAATTAGATTGTGGTCCTGAGTTAGGTATTAAACAAAGCTCGGCTCAGGTTACAGACTTATATCGGCCCGAAGGGCTTAAAGGAAAGAGAGTACTCTGTGTGGTAAATTTCCCACCAAAGCGTATTGCCGGGTTCAAATCTGAAGTTCTGGTTCTTGGCCTGGATAGTACTGATGGAGGTGTGTCTTTGATAGGTGCAGACCATCATGTAAAACCTGGTTCAAGGCTATACTAGATCTTTCTCAATTTCAGATACAGATAGCCTACTAGTGAAATCAATCCCAGCAATACGCATAGCACAGTGTAGAGTAACCAAATTCTAAACTCAGTTGGCTGATTGGAAAAACTTGTAGCAGGATTTCCAGCCAACAGCCAGGACACTCCAAACCAAAAGGTGGAGAGTAACACTCCGACCGCAGCCATCCATTTTAATGTCTTCTTCTGATTCAATCTAAATGCCAATCCATTGAATGCGATAAAACCAATTGGAGTGATGATATTGCCCAGAGGTAGATATGGATCTTCAACCAGAGGAATCAGCAATAAGCGATCTCCTGATGCCAGCAGATAGACCACGATTAAAATGGTCAATACTAGAAATGAGTTAACCGTTCTATTTGACTTCACACTATTAAATTAAAAAAGCCCTCCCGGGATACGAGAAGGCTTTCACTATTCAATTTCAAAATTATCTGGCTACGCTTACTGCTCGTTTCTCACGAATCACAGTTACGGTAACCTGACCAGGATAAGTCATCTCTTCTTCGATCTTCTTGGAGATCTTGAATGATAACTCTTCGGATTCCTTATCGCTTACTTTTTCACTTTCAACGATCACTCTCAATTCTCTACCTGCCTGAATCGCATAGGCTTTCTTCACTCCTTTGTAGTCAAGAGCAAGATTTTCAAGCTCGGCAATACGCTTGAGGTATCCTTCCATGATCTCGCGACGTGCACCCGGGCGAGCTCCTGAAATAGCATCACAAGCCTGAATGATCGGAGAGATTGCGAATTTCATTTCAACCTCATCGTGGTGAGCTCCAATAGCATTAACAACTGCAGGGTGCTCTCCATACTTCTCAGCCAGCTTCATACCAAGTAATGCGTGGCTTAGTTCTGAATCTTCATCTGGCACCTTACCAATATCGTGGAGTAGTCCAGCTCTTTTAGCAAGTTTTGCATTAAGTCCTAGCTCAGCAGCCATGGTCGCACAAAGATTTGCTGTTTCACGACTGTGCTGAAGCAGGTTCTGACCATAAGAAGATCTGAATCTCATTCTTCCAACATATCGAACAAGCTCTTTGTGCAATCCCTGAATGCCCATATCGATTACGGTTCTTTCTCCGATCTCTACGATATGTTCATCGAGTTGCTTCTTTGTTTTTCGAACGATCTCCTCAATTCTGGCAGGGTGAATTCTACCGTCAGTAGTAAGGCGCTGTAGTGATAGTCTGGCTATCTCTCTTCTAATTGGATCGTAACCCGAGATGATAATTGCTTCCGGTGTATCATCAACTACGATCTCACATCCGGTTGCACTTTCCAATGCGCGGATGTTTCTTCCTTCACGACCAATGATCTGTCCTTTCTGATCATCGCTCTCCAGGTTGAATACAGAAACAGTATTCTCAATGGTATGCTCTGCAGCTGTTCTTTGAATTGTTTGGATGATGACCTTCTTGGCATCTTTGTTTGCCTGAGTTTTAGCCTCATCCATTTTCTCTTTTACAAAAGCCATCGCATCGGTTTCTGCCTCTTTCTTCATGGCATCTACCAACTGAGCTTTAGCATCTTCTTTTGAGAGAGAAGCCACTTTTTCAAGGCGAGAAACGAATTCATCGTGCTCTTTATCGAGTGTCTCTTGTTTCTTGGCAATAAGTTCTACCTGAGAATTCAATGATTCACGAATGCTATTGATCTCTTTCTCTTTTCGGGAGTTTGCTTCTGCTTTCTGTTGATTTGCGCGCTGATGCTCTTTAAGCTTGTTTTCGCGCTGCTGCATCTTTTGATTTCGCTCTCCGGCTTCTGCTTCGAACTTCTCTTTGCGCTGAAGGAAGTGTTCCTTCGCTTCCAGCATTTTGTCTTTCTTGATTTGCTCTGCTTCTGCTTTGGCTGACTTCAACAGGGTTTCAGCATCTTTCTTCGCTTGACCTTCAATGGCCTCTGCTTTATTCCCTGTTAGGACTTTTCCGAGGATAAAACCTCCAATAAGTCCGGCAACCAAACCAATAGCAATTGATATTGGATCCATGGCGTGGATTTAAAAATTTAAAAAAGGGGAAGAAATTGAGCCAGGGCTTTTCTAAGAGCCAAGTAGATCGTCAAGCTGATTGCTTAAGGATTGTATATCCTGATTGACAGATGGATCATCAACAAAGTTCCGCTCTTCGTTCTTAAGTGCATCTACAGCAAGCATTAAAGCACACATGGCTAAATAATCCTGCTTGTCTTTTGCAGCATAGACATTTCCGAATTCCTTCACTTTATCGTTTACAAACTTCGCGGCGTTTCGGATGCCCTCCTCCTCAGATCGCTTGATCTTCAATGGATAAGGCCTGTCGGCTATGATAACATTTATGTTGATGAGTTCTTCAGACTCCATCTCAATCGTTCAGCATTGCGATACATCGGTCTATTTCCCTGATGTACTCGTTTATCTTCCGTTTAATCTCAGTCTTCTCGTCAGATTCATCACCTGAGAGATTCTGTGCTAACTTAAGTATTTTAATCTTATTCTCGAGCTCTTCAATTTCACCATCCTTAGCTGCTAAAAGCCCTTCTATATGCTTGTTTTCGCGCTTCAGATCTTCATTTGCAGCAAGGCAATCGCGATGGCGGTCCATCAAGGCGTGGACCTTCTCTGAGAGTGTTTTGATTTGATCGGATAAAGAACTCATTACTGTCTAATCTTCGCCTGAAGTTTTTGCTCCAGACCTTTGACGATTCGGTTTACACTGCTGTCAACCTCCTTGTCGGTAAGGGTTTTATTTTCATTCTGGAAGATAAGGCTGATCGCATAGGATTTTTTACCCTCCTCAATTCTGTCCCCTTTGTATACGTCGAACAAGCCAACTTCCCTCAAGATAGCCTTTCCATCTTTGGCGGCTGAATCTGAGATCTGTGCAAAAGAAACTTCTTCATTCAGCAATAGGGCAAGATCGCGTCTTACACTTGGAAATTTAGGAACTTCTTTGACTTTAAGGGAGTGCCTGGCAAATGTTTGGGCCAGGAAGCTCCAATCCCACTCCGCGTAAAATACCTCTTCTTTGATGTCAAAATGCTTCGCAATAGAAGGTTTCACCATTCCCATTCTCAACAGATCGATCTTTCCTTTATTGATAGCCAGTCCGTAGGCGAAACGATCATCATCCAATTCTGTATAACT
>CAXDOZ010000182.1:0-4006 GCA_963991145.1 uncultured Chitinophagales bacterium
TGTGTATAAGAGACAGCATTAAAGTGGCACGCGAGCTGGGTTCAGAACGTCGCAAGACAGTTCGGTCTCTATCTATTGTGGGCGTTAGAAGCTTGAGAAAATCTGACTCTAGTACGAGAGGACCGGGTTGGACGAACCTCTGGTGTATCTGTTGTGGCGCCAGCTGCATTGCAGAGTAGCTATGTTCGGAAGGGATAAGCGCTGAAAGCATCTAAGCGCGAAACCCATTTCAAGATGAGGCTTCTTTTAAGGGTCGTTAAAGATGATGACGTTGATAGGCTACAGGTCTAAAGGCAGTGATGTCAAAGCCGAGTAGTACTAATTACCCGTAAGCTTTTCAGTAAACCTATTTCTCGAATACTCTATTTAATAATCTCTCTATAATATGTCAAAAGTTATTGCGCTCGTCGCAAACGAGCTAATGGTGACTCTAGCATGGGGGTCCACCTCTTCCCATTCCGAACAGAGAAGTTAAGCCCCATAGCGCCGATGGTACTAAGCAATTGGGAGAGTAGGTCGTCGCCAATTCTTTTTAAAAGCCCTGACTGGTTTACAGTTCAGGGCTTTTTTTATGAGCGAAACTTAAGGCTTCGCAGTACTGAGTAATGGGAAATGAGATATGAGACACTACCCACTACCCACTACCCTCTTCCAATTGGCAACATCTTTGCTACCTTCTCCCCATGAACTCCCTAAAAAGCTCCCCCGCCCTGGTGGAAGGACTAGGTTCCTTTTTCATGGCATTCCTAACCTTCGGATTCCTATTAGCATTCCCAGAAGATCTCGACGATTGGTTCGATGATGATGCTTTCCTGGGCATTTTCTTTGGCCTGGCCATAGGCCTGGCCGGATTATTCAAGCTCACTTATTCCTTCATCTGGACCTATATTCTACTCTTATTCATCTTTAGAAAGAATTCTGTAGCCGCTTTTAATCCATTATTTGCCATAGCCCAGGTACTCATGAAGAAATTGAGCATTCTCGAGGGCTTTAAAGTGATCTTCTCACAGATGATCGGTTACTTTTTAGGTGTTTTCATTGTATTTCTATTCTCCAAAGGAGTTGGAGATGCTAGTCTTAAGGAAGTTGTAAGCCTAGAACCCATGTTTAATCTATTACTCCTTGGCTTCGGTGGTGGACTCTTCCTCACTTACGTATTCCTACAAATGAAGAACAAACCTCCTACTGAAAAAGGAGATTATCTCTTCCTGATCGTACCTATTGCTTATATCATAGTTCTTAGCAGTTTATCGCTCTCAAACCCAGCCCTGGCTGTTGGTCTGGGACTGCCATCGGTGATGTTTACTGCAACACCTGTTTCTTTCTTCTTTAAAGCATTGATCCTGCAGATCGGGCCTATCATTGGATCAATTGTAGCCTCTATCCTATTTGGATTGATGAATGATATGGAGGTCGCGAAGGTGGCTGAGTTGAAGGAGGATCTGGATGCTGGGGAGGAAGTGCGGGATTAGAATGAACCACATCCTCCTTCGCTAAAGCTACGGGGGACAAGGAGAGCAAGAAGAACAGAAGGAAAGATGATCCTACTTCGCCGAGGCTATGTAGGACGCAGTGGGATGATGGAAAAATGATACCCTATTTGTAAAATTGCAGGATTGCAAATGTGAAGCTTTGCAAAAGCTCAGGGCAAACGATTCTGCAATTTTGCAGATCTGCATTTCTGCAAATTTTTCTTTCACAAAGAAAAATGACACAGCTTTAACTCACCCTAAAGGAATCAGGCTTATCTTATGTGAAATTCTTTAATAGGATGAGCGCGACCCCCAGAATTATCCTTTTCACTTTTTGCTTGTTGGTGCTAGGCTGTATTGAGATGAATGCACAGAGACCGTGGCAATTAGTTGATCCCATAGCTCAATATTATTTTGAGGAGGATAGTACAAGTCTGCTTTATCGAAATATAACCGAATTCGATACTACCATAGGTTCAGACTACATACTCGAGTTAAACCGGATTGCAAGATTTAAGCCGGACAATGGCTTTTGCTGTGACACATCTTATTTCAATTCGCCCGGACCCTTAGGTTATACAATACTAGTCGATACTCACTCTAATATCACACGATTCAGTTTCTATTCGGATACTATTCTATTGGATCCAAATGCAGGAGTGGGAGATACGGCCATTGTATTGGCTAATGGTACTATTCTAAGAGTTGATTCATCATATGCTGACACTATTTATGGAGTGCTAGATTCTATAAAAGAAGTCAATATAAATGGAGAGCTATTCTTCAGATGGAGTAGATCATTTGGCATACTTTCTTACAGACCATATTTTGATGCTGATAACAAAAACCATTTGCAAATAGGTGAAGAAGTGTTCAATAGAGGGTGGCAATACCCTTCATTAGAGGACTTATATCCATACTTCCCTGGAGATGTAATAGAAACCACAGGTGGGGGTGGACAATCAGGAGATTATACCAACTTCACTTATCAGTTTTCTGTTTTAAGAAAATGGGATTCCACAGGAGTTCTATATATAGAGGGAATACGTAAATCAAGAATTGAATCTTATTGGTCCGGTTTAGCTACCCCAGATTATGTTGGGATTAGTATAGATACTTTGATTTTAACCAAATCATATATTCTAGAGAATACCTGCGTACGGATGTGTAACAGAGACCTAAGAAATATATTTTCAGGGCATCATTTAAAACTATACTCACTTCCTGAGCTATACACACCTCCTAATATTAGCTTTGGCGGGCCTCCTAATATGGATGCTATTTTAAATGTCTACATAAAGGATACCTTTCCTTACATCACTATTAGTGGACCAGAATATGATTTTGCAACTAACAGTTATGCTAGTGAGTTTTACGATTTAATCACCTTAGGCTCACTACATGATTCCTGTAGTTTCACACCTTCTGACACTCCTATTGCAAGAGTATCTGCAGGTAGAGATTTTGGAACACTAAGTTTCCTATTTCGTTTTGACCTTGAGGCTTTCTCGTATAGTGAATTTGAAGCTGGATGTGGTAGTGGGATTTCAGGTTATCAATCAACAACTCATCCTGCACTTAATTTTGGATACTTAAGTCCCCCAGAGTTTTTTGTTGTAGGTCTTGAGGAGAAAATCAAACCAAATCTCTCCATCCACCCCAACCCCACTTCATCAACACTCCACCTCTCCTATCCGGAAGCATTTGAGCAGGCACAGATCATCATCTACGATATGCTCGGACAGCAAGTCGCGGCCTTATCAATTGCAGAACAGGAAACTGATATCGATGTGAGTGAGCTTAGCACGGGATATTACATTCTGGAAATGATAGTAGAAGGAAATTCAATTCGAAAGAAATTCTCGAAGCGATAAATTAGATGAATTGCAGGATTGCAAATGTGCAGAGCTGCAAAAAAACGGGACAAACGATTCTACAATTTTGCAAATCTGCATTTTTGCAAATCACCCAAGTACCCTCCTCCCCACAATCTTTAGAAAGTTAAAAAACTCAGTAAGCAAGATTCCGGGCTTCATATTGCTGGCGTCAATCTTTCCTCTTAAAGAGATCGGGACGCTTTTCACTTTTACATCTATTCGACCAGCCAAAAAGATCATCTCCAAATCAAAAAGATATCTCGAGATCGTAGTTTGCATTAAGACCTCTTTCCCCTTTTTTGAAAAGCCCTTCAAGCCTGCCTGAGTATCATTGACAGGCAAACTAAAAAAAAAACCTACCGCTGAACGTAACGCCTTAGATAAACGAACTCTGAACCTGGGCAAATTACTGTAATAAGCCTCATCTCGAATTCCTACCGCCAGGTCGCAATCACCTTGCAGAATAACATCGGCGACTGCAATCATACTCTCCAGCGTATAAGGCAGGTCTACATCGGTAAACATGGAAAAGTCTGAATTGCTGCTCTTCATACCCTCTCTTACCGCATTCCCCTTTCCTATATTGCCCTAGAACAGAACAAATTCAAAAAGCTCAAAAACAGAACATAAGGATTCAATCTCATATTCAGAGATACC
>CAXDOZ010000183.1:0-3986 GCA_963991145.1 uncultured Chitinophagales bacterium
AAGGGATAGAGGTTACGCTGCAGTCTGAGAATGGATTGCTCGGTATGGGACCATTTCCAACTGAAGCCGAGGTGGATCCGGATCTTATTAATGCAGGAAAGCAAACAGTTACCACAATGCCTGGATCTGTTCTTTTTGATTCCGCTGAGAGCTTTGCTATGATACGCGGTGGACATGTCGATCTTACCGTACTTGGTGCAATGGAAGTCTCGGAGAATGGAGATATCGCCAACTGGAAGATCCCTGGGAAAATGGTAAAAGGAATGGGAGGAGCCATGGATCTTGTTGCATCTGCTCGAAACATCATTGTCGCGATGATGCACACAAACAGGGCAGGAGAGTCCAAGCTTCTACCTAAATGTACCCTTCCACTAACCGGCACAGAATGCATCAACAGAGTAGTTACGGATCTTGGGTTCTTCGAGATTAAGGGTGGAGCTTTTCACCTGATTGAGCGTGCACCGGGTGTGAGTGTGGAGGAGATTCGTGAGAAGACCGCCGGCAAGCTCGTTGCTGATGGGGATATTCCGGAAATGACCTTCTAGAATGGAGGTTCAAAGGATACTCAAAGCCTTTGTCCTTATTGGAATTGCCTCATTTATCTGGCTCTGCCTGATCTACAAATGGGGATATTACTATGGCTCTCACGATCAAGTTGAGTTATTGCCACTCGTACTTCAGGTAGATGATCCCAGCCTTTATCAGAATGATTTCTTCATTCAGGGTATCACAGAGTTTCAGCCAAATGAGCGCACAGTGATGGTCGCTCTTTTAAGCCCATTTAGTTCACATTTAGAATGGACCTGCCTGATCGGCCACTGGCTCTTTTCCATTCTCCTGATCATTGGCCTCTACAAGATCAATAAGGTCTTTCACAAAAGCGATCTGCTTTGCTGGCTATTGGTTTTTGTGGTGCTTTACGTGCTGTATGGCCGAACATTAGGCGGAGTCGAGATCTACTACAATACCTTCCAGGCTTCCAATATCGCAGCCGCGCTGGGTGTTTGGGCGGTTTACTTTTGGATAAAGAAGCGCTCTGCACTTTCATTCGCCTTACTGGCTTTCATGACAGTCATTCAGATCACGGCCGGACTAAGTCTAAGCTTCGGGATCATCATGGCCGATTTAATGCTTAGCGTTCAAAAGGGCACCTGGATCTCATGGCTTCGCAGAACCGCAGTTTACCTGATCATCACTCTACCATTTATTCTTGCGATTCTGGTAGCCAGAGATGTAAAGCAAGACATCGATCACCAGTCATATTTCGATATTCTCTTTGAGTTCAGACATCCACATCACTTCTTGCTGGCCTCGCATTCTATCAGACGGGTGGCGCTGGTTCTCTGTTTTGCTCTCATATCATTGCCAATTCTCTGGAATAGAAGTCCAAAGCTTCGGAATTTAGTCATCGTGCTGAGCTCAGCCACGGTCATTTGGACAATTCTGGTTGAAGTCACCAATAATCCGATCATAGCCTCAGCTCAGCTTTTCAAGGCTACAGTTTGGTTGAAACCTCTTGCTTTTCTTGCGATTGGAATCGGATTGGAAAACCTCTTTAATCGAGTCAGGGACTTCAAGTTGAATGTGAAGCCCGCCATCAGTTTGATTATTCTCTTCGCTCTGAATATCGGCTTTGCCTGGTACCTTATCGATCATCCAGAGCAGCGCCAATTCTACGAGAGACAATGGTTTGGTCAGTATGAAAATGACCTTGAAGTTGATATAGCCCTGCGGGCCGATGGGCTTTTACCCGAAAATGCTCTGGTAGTGCAGCCTTTTCACTTCACCGCACATAAGTATTTTGCTAAATGCAGCAGCTGGGTGGATTATAAAGCCAATGTCCGTCACCCGGAGAAGGTTAAGGAATGGTACAGACGAATCAGCTTCCTTTATGGCGACCTGATGAGTGTTTATCCATATGAGAATCACGCCAATTTCGCCTTCACCCAAATGAGCCCAGAGATGATCGACTTTTTGAAGGAGCAGGGCGTGACACATATGTTTAACTTTAAGAATCACAAGATCGAGGGACTGACCACGATCGCAGAGAATGAACGTTACGTACTTTTAGAGCTATGAGCCAGAAGCTTTGGATAAATGGGGTGGAATTCGATGAATCCTATTGGCCCGACAGGGCCCGCCGTTACGGTGATGGACTATTTGAATCGGTTGCGATCTTTGAAGGCGAGATGCCTTTTATCCATGCTCATATCCGCCGAATGATCCAGGATGCGAGCTATCTCGATATTAAGTGGCCGGAGGAGTTGACCGTAGAAACCATTTTTGAGCGAGCTGCTGATGCGGGGATCAAGAATGGTGTTCTGAATATCTGGCTGTGGCGCACCGGAGAAGGGAAGTACCTGCCATTCAATATCGGCAGCGATTGGGGGATTGGAATCACCGAACTTGACCACAAGCCTCTGGAAGGAACAGAAAGAGGACTGCAGGTTGGTTTTTATCACGAAAACCAGAAGCCTCCAGGCAGATTGTCGAATATCAAGACCTGCAATTCATTGCTTTACATTCAGGCTGCCCGACAGGCAGCGAAACTGGGTTTCGATGATGTGTTGATCAAAGGAACGGATGGCACCGTGCTGGAATCCAGCAATAGCAACATTTTCATCTATTTGGAGGGGCAATTGATCACTCCGCCTTTAGCTCTGGGCGCTATAAATGGAATCATGCGCTTTGTGATACTGAAGCTTGCCGCAGATGAGAATGTCCATGTTGTTGAGCGTCCTATTCATTTAGATGACCTTCAGGAGGCTAGCGAGCTTTGGTTAACCAATGCAGTACAGGGAATTCGCTGGGTGCGCGATTGCGATGATTATATGTTCGGAAATCTGGAAGCACTGCGCTTTCAGGCACGAATGAATAAAGAGTTCCTAGGTGCAAACAAGCTGCTTTGATCGCTGTTGAATCCCCATGTCTGAACGACCAACAGTAAACTTATTCTGGTTTCGCCGCGATCTTCGAATAGAAGACAATCGAGGCCTTTTTGAAGCCCTTCGGGCGGATGACCCAATTATTCCACTCTTTATTTTTGATAAGGATATCCTCGATAAGCTTGAAGATAAAGACGATAAGCGCGTAAACTTCCTGCACGAAGCCATTCAGGATCTTTCAAAAGAGATTGAATCTAGAGGCGGGAAGATGATGGTTCGATATGGAAAGCCACTTGAGATCTGGGAAGCTCTATTATCAGAATTCAATATTGGTACAATCTACACCAATGAAGATTATGAGCCATATGCGAGAAAGCGCGATGAGGCGGTAAAGACTCGTGCAGAGAAGAACGGAGCAAGTTTTAAGGCATATTAAGATTCGGTGATCAGATCAGCTGAAGAGGTTTTGAAAGATGATGGCAAACCATACACGGTTTTTACTCCTTTCAAGAATAAGTACCGAGCGACTTTAGAGGATGATACGCTTGAGCACTATCCTTCAGAAGACTTAAAGAACTACTCAGCCCTGGCAGATGGCAAGATCCCCAGCCTTGAATCGATGGGATTTGAGAAAGTTGAGGTGGATTTCCCTTCTAAAGAGCTACGTCAGTTAATTCTTACTGAATACGCTGAAAAGCGCAATATTCCTGGCATTCAGGGAACGTCGAGATTGGGTGTGCATTTGCGCTTTGGTACAATTGGCATAAGAGCATTGGGCCGTGAGGCCTTTAGTCAAAGTGAGGTTTTCTTCAATGAGCTGATCTGGCGCGACTTCTACCAAATGATTCTCTGGCATTTTCCGCATGTTGAGACAAAAGCCTTTCGTCCGGCTTATGATATGATTCCGTGGCGAAAAGACGAGGAAGACTTTGAGAAATGGAGAGAGGGGAGAACAGGTTACCCGATTGTAGATGCCGGCATGCGTGAGCTAAATGAGACAGGATTCATGCACAACCGAGTGCGCATGATCGTGGCGAGTTTTCTCACGAAGCATTTATTGCTCGATTGGCGCTGGGGCGAAGCTTGGTTTGCCCGTAAACT
>CAXDOZ010000184.1:0-3926 GCA_963991145.1 uncultured Chitinophagales bacterium
ACGATATTTCTGCCTGTCTCGTGGGCTCGGAGATGTGTATAAGAGACAGCAATTGGTCTGGCTTCTACTTCAATGGATTCGCCTTTTCTGGCAAGATTGTAAAGTCGTTCACCGTCTTTTCGAATAGCTGAGTACATGGGAGGTTTTTGAAGGATCTGACCCCTAAATTTATCAGCGGCAGCTTCGATCTTTTCTATATCGATCCCTTCGATGGAGCGCTCCTCATTTACTTCTGTTTCCGTGTCAAAGGAAGGCGTAATTTGACCCAGGCGCATGATCCCTGAATAGGTCTTCGGCAATCCCTGGAACTGATCCAGTTCCTTTGTTCTTTTTCCGGAACAGATTATCAGAAGTCCGGTGGCAAAAGGATCCAGAGTTCCAGCATGACCCACTTTATAGCGTTTATGCCCCGACCATCTCTTTAGTGGATAGCGGATTTTATTGACTACATCGAAGGAAGTCCATGACTCGGGCTTATCCACCAGAATGAAGTGGCCTTGCTCAATATCTAATTGCGGATTGTTTGGGTCTAGAACCATGTAGCTGCGATTGCAATGACACCCACTGCAAAGCAATAATAAGCGAAGTATTGAATCTTCCCACGCTTCACGATCTCGATCATCCACTTACATGCGACCAGACCAGTGATGAAAGCTGCGATAAATCCTACGATCAACACTGATCCTGAAACTGCTCCGGTGCTTCCGGTTTCCAGAATATCCTTGACATCTAATGCGGTCTTTCCAAGAATTGGTGGGATCACCATAAGGAATGAAAAGCGAGCGGCTTTTGCACGATCGATCTTTAAAAGGAGAGAAGTAGCAATTGTAGAACCGGAGCGTGAAATACCCGGCAGTACTGCAATAGCCTGAGCAAGTCCAATCAAAATTGCTGATTTAGGAGTCACAGAATCGTGTCCCTCCGGTACGATGGTGGTAAGTAATAACAAGCCACCAGTGAAGAGCAGCATCAGACCAACAAAACCGATTCGTCCATCAAAGAACTGTTCGATCTGGTCAGCGAAGAACAAGCCCAGAATGGTCACCGGGATCATACTGATGAGGATGTTCACAGTGAACTTCATCTCATCATTCCACTTAAACTCAAGAATTCCTTTGAAGAGCTGAATGATATCCTTTCTGAAAATGATGATTGTGCTCAGAACTGTTGCAGCATGCACGATCACAGTGTATTGCAAAGTCTCATTTGGCTCTACACCGAGGATTGCTTTACCTAGTTCGATATGTCCTGAACTACTTACAGGAAGGAATTCTGTAAGTCCCTGAATGATCCCTAAAATGATTGCTTCGAGGATTCCCAAAGGAGAGGCTATTCAGCAGATTCTGTTTTCTTAGGACGCTTTAGGATAGCGTAAACCTGAACTCCAAGTCCAGCAATGATCAGCAAACTCGGGATAGTTGTTGCCATTGGTCCAAAGATCTTCTCATCCATCTTTTCTGCGCCAGGTTCCTGTGCTGAAACACTAGCCATGATGATGAATCCAAGAACGATAATAGCGAGGCCAATTCCCATGATGATGTAATTGGTCCTGTCAAAAGCAAAGATCCCTTCGCTGGAAGTTTTAATATGACCTTCCGTAAGCTTGAATGAAGTACTTGGTTTTGCTGCAGTAGCAGTTGCTTTCGGAGCTGGTTTTGGTTTTTGAGCCGCCGGCTTTGGCTTGGCAGCTTGTTGTTTCTTGCCTTTCATAATTCTAATAGAGGTCGTCTAGCTTCATTCTCAAATACTTGGAAACCGCAAAATAGGTGCTGGTAATGCTGATCATGACGCCGATGATCAGGATGATTCCAAGAACGAGCCCAAAGTTAACCAAATCACTCAAAAGCGTGAATCCTTCAACTTCCTGACTCAGGTACCAAGATAAGCCGAGAACTGCAGCGCTGGCAATAATTACTGCTAATAAACCATAAAAAATAGATCTGGAGATAAATGGTCTAATGATAAACCATCTCGTTGCGCCCACAAGCTGCATGCTTCGGATCAAAAAGCGGTTAGAAAACATGCTTAACCTTATGGTGCTATCGATAAGTGTGATTGAGATCACAAGTAACAGAGCGCCAATGATCAAAGTGATCATTAGAAGTTTTCCAGAACTATTATCAACCGCTTGAAGAAGTACCTCATTGTAGTGCACATCTTTCACGATAGGATGCGACATTAATTCAGCCTTGATCATTGCCAAACTATCTGCGTTCGCATAGTCGGCTTTAACATGAAAGTTGATGGAAGCGAACAGAGGATTAAAGCCTAGTGTTTGGGTGAATTTTTTGCCAAGCTGCTCTTCATAATCCATGGCAGCCTGATCCTGACTGATATACTCGACATCCCCTGCGGTGAATCGCTCACTTTGCATGCGGGTCTCAAGCTGCATCTTGTCAACTTCATTCGCCTTCTCATCAAGCTCAACCATAAGCTCGATGCTTTCCTTCAATCCCTGAAGCTGACCTCTTGCCTCCAGTATAAAAGACAGGGTCATCCCTAGAAAAAACAATACCAACGCCATGCTTATCACTGCATACATGTAATTGGCTCTCGTCTTCCTGGGTTTTCGTTTCGCTTTGATCTCGCTCATAGCAAGGCTTTTCTATTCAAAACGGAAGGTATTGCTAATCTTTTCACAGGCTGACTTTTCCATAGACTAAGCATCCACATCGCACTGTGCATTTCTAGTTTAAAGCCCTTTGCCTGAAAGGGGTCTCAGGATTATATAATTGCTAATTTTAGCGGCTTAATTCAGAAGAATGGAATTTACCCCCAGCGAGATAGAAGCGAAATGGAAAATGCTTTGGGAAGAGAAGAAGGCTTACAAGGTTGTAGAGACTGACTCTAAAGAGAAGTTCTATGTGCTAGCGATGTTCCCTTATCCTAGTGGAGCAGGACTGCACGTTGGTCATCCACTCGGTTATATCGGAGCTGATATTTATGCGCGATTCAAGCGTCAAAAGGGATTCAATGTTCTTCATCCAATGGGCTTCGATGCCTTTGGCCTTCCGGCCGAGCAATACGCTATAGAGACTGGTCAACACCCAGCGATCACTACCGAGAAAAACATTGCCACTTACAAGAAGCAGTTAGATAAGATCGGATTCTCTTACGATTGGTCGAGAGAATTCAAAACCTGCGATCCATCTTATTACAAATGGACTCAATGGATCTTTACAAAACTGCATAAATCATGGTACGATAAAGATCAGGATAAGGCGAGACCTATTGAAGATCTGATTAGCCATCTAGAGGCTAAGGGAACTGAAAAACTGAATGCTGAAGGAAGCTCAGATCTTGAGTTTTCAGCTGAGGACTGGAATTCAATGGACAGGGATTCTAAAGAGAGAACTCTATTGAATTACCGAATGGCTTATCAGGCTAATTCGGAGGTGAATTGGTGTGAGGAGCTTGGAACTGTTCTGGCCAATGATGAGGTCAAAGACGGTCTTTCAGAGCGCGGTGGATTTCCGGTTGTGAAGATGAATATGCGTCAGTGGTTTTTGAGGATCACAGCATATGCAGAGCGCCTTTTAAGCGGCCTGGATACAATTGACTGGCCTGAATCGCTGAAGGAACAACAAAGAAACTGGATAGGTAAATCAGAAGGAGCGGAGATCGACTTTGAGGTAGCAGAGCACGAAGGCAAATCAATCAAAGTCTTTACCACTCGTCCGGATACAATCTTTGGAGCGAGCTTCATGGTGCTAGCACCGGAGCATGAGCTGGTAGATCAAATTACGACCAGAGAGCAGAAGCGTGCGATCGAGGATTACAAGAAATACGTTCAAAGCCGATCAGATATCGATCGACAATCTGAGAAGATCGTGACTGGCGCTTTTACCGGAGCTTATTGCAAGCATCCATTCTCCGGAGAGAATATTCCAATCTTCATCGCGGAATACGTTTTGGCGGGATATGGA
>CAXDOZ010000185.1:0-3853 GCA_963991145.1 uncultured Chitinophagales bacterium
CCTCCGGTATAAACATCTACCGACTGCAGAACTTCTGTTTCATAAACAGAGAACAACCCTAAGGAGTGAAAAGGATTGAAGACCGTCATCCCATCTAAAAGGAAGAGAGTCTGAACAGGAGATCCACCTCTGATATAAAGCTGGCCGCCCTGGTCTCCGGTTGATACAACTCCCGGAAGAACCGATAGATATTGAGCAATATCAGCATCACCTCCGATTGAAGGTAATTTCTTAATAGTAGATGGGCTTACAGATATCGTTGATGCTTTGATCTCTGTCTGAGCTTCCTGTAATCTGGCATCAATGTTTACCTGTGAAATTTGAATTTGAGCTTCACCGATTTCTAATTCAATACTTGAGATCGAGTTCTTCTTCACCTCTACCTCAGCTGTAGCAGTATCGTATCCAACAAAGGTGCACAGTAGGGTATACTTTCCCTCAGGGATCTTAGGCATGTTGAAGAAGCCATCTGAGTTCGTAGTAGTTCCGTTAGTAGTTCCTTTAAGGTAGACTGTGGCAAACAAAACCGGCTCACCGGTTTTCGTGTCGTAGACAAATCCTCTTACGATTCCGGTAGCCTGACTGAAAGCAGAAACAGCGCTTAAAAGAATGAAGAGTGATGAAAGAAGAAATCCCCTGGTGAGGAAGCGTAATGATATATCCATGAAAGCGCCTAAAATAAAGACTTTCAACAGCCGATTCAGTCAGATTTTTTCAACAATCGACAAAGCACAAAAAAAGCCACGCAAAAGGCGTGGCTTTGACATTTCTATGATTCGATTTTAAGCTAAAACCTCTTTCACTTTTTCAGCTGCTTCTTTTAGTAGAATTGCTGAGTGAACTTCAAGGCCAGACTCGTCAATGATCTGCTTAGCTTCTTCAGCATTGGTTCCCTGAAGACGCACAATAATTGGAACTGGAATGTCTCCAATAGATTTATAAGCATCAACAATTCCCTGAGCTACTCGGTCGCATCTAACGATTCCACCAAATATGTTCACAAGAATAGCTTTCACATTTTCATCTGAAAGGATGATTCTAAATGCTTTTTCTACTCTTTCTGCATTTGCAGTCCCTCCAACGTCAAGGAAGTTTGCAGGATCACCACCGCTCAACTTAATGATATCCATAGTAGCCATTGCAAGTCCAGCTCCGTTTACCATACAGCCAACATTCCCATCAAGCTTTACATAGTTGAGGTGGTTCTCGCCAGCTTCAACTTCAGTTGGATCTTCCTCTCTTTTATCTCTAAGCTCAGCAAGATCTGGATGGCGATATAAGCTGTTTCCATCTAATGAGATCTTGCCATCTACCGCAAGAATCTTATTGTCAGAAGTTTTCAAACATGGATTGATCTCAACAAGTGAGGCATCAGAGGCCATGTAAGCATTGTAAACGCTTTGAACGAATTTGGTCATCTCTTTAAATGCCTCTCCAGAAAGACCAAGGTTGAATGCGATCTTTCTCTTTTGGAAAGCCTGAAGACCTAATTCCGGGTCTATCCATTCTTTCTGAACCAAATGAGGAGTCTTTTCTGCAACTTCTTCGATCTCCATACCACCTTCAGTGGAATAGATGATCACGTTTTGCTTCTTCTCCCTGTCTAATAGCATCGAGAAGTAATACTCCTTCGGCTCATTCTCACCTGGGTAGTATACATCCTGAGCTATCAATACGGTGTTAACCAATTTTCCTTCAGCTGAAGTCTGAGGAGTGATCAATCTCATTCCAAGGATCTCGCCTGCCTTTTCTTTAAGGTCATCGATAGACTTGGCAAGTTTAACTCCACCGCCTTTTCCTCTACCGCCAGCGTGAACCTGCGCTTTTACAACCCACCACTCGGTGCCGGTTTCCTGATTCAATTTTTTAGCTGCATCAACAGCTTCGTCTACAGTATCTACGGCAATCCCTTCCTGGATTCTTGCACCGTGTTGCTTAAGTAAGTTCTTAGCTTGGTATTCGTGTAAATTCATTTAGAACCATTTTTGGTTTTGACGGTGCCCAAAAATAGGCCTTCACCCAATCAATTAAAATTTTTAATCCCTCAATTTATCGACCCTAAGATTAGCGAATCATTATCTTTCCCACATGAGTAAAATCTTGTCGTGTAGCGACATAAGCAAGAGCTTTGGTAACCTTGAAGTTTTGAGGGGAGTTAGCCTTGAAATCAGTAAGGGAGAATTAGTGTCAATTGTAGGCTCTTCGGGAGCGGGGAAAAGCACGCTTCTGCACATTTTGGGGACTCTAGACAATCCAGATTCAGGCAGAGTTTATATCGAAGGCAAAGAACTTGACTATAAAGACAGGAACTCATTAGCTGAATTTAGAAACAAGCGAATCGGTTTCGTTTTTCAGTTCCACCACTTGTTGCCAGAATTTACTGCTGTTGAAAATGTTTGTATGCCTGCATTCATTCAAAAGATGAAACGAAAAGAAGCAATGGACAGAGCAAGGGACTTATTAAGTGATCTTGGTCTTTCAGACCGATTTGAGCATAAGCCTTCAGAACTGTCTGGTGGAGAGCAGCAAAGAGTAGCAGTAGCCAGAGCCCTCATCAACAAACCTGCAATAATATTGGCTGATGAACCATCAGGTAATCTTGATTCGGAGAATTCAGAGTATCTACACAAACTATTTCTCGACCTAAAGGACCGCTACAATCAAACCTTTGTTGTAGTAACTCACAACCGTGACCTTGCAGAAATGAGCGATCGAAAACTTCAAATGGTCGATGGCTTAATCGCTTCTTAGTATCTTAAGAGAGTGCTCGATCCACAGTCTATTCTAAGTAAATATTGGGGCTATTCTAAGTTCCGCCCTCTTCAGGAGGATATTATTCTCAATGTGCTGAACGGATCTGATACCCTTGCTTTATTGCCAACTGGAGGTGGGAAATCAATTTGCTTTCAGGTACCTGCAATGGCAAAAGGTGGATTATGTCTCGTGGTCACTCCTCTGATCGCTCTGATGGATGATCAGGTGAATAACCTGAAAAAGAGAGGGATCAGAGCTACGGCAATTCATGGAGGGAAGAGAAAGAGAGAGATCGAGATCGCCCTTGATAATTGCAGATATGGTGACTATAGATTCCTTTACGTCTCCCCGGAGAGATTACTCAGCTCAAGTTTTAAAGAGATCCTGAAGCAAATGCCTATCAGCTTGATCGCAGTAGATGAAGCGCATTGCATTAGCCAATGGGGCTACGATTTCAGACCTGCATATCTTCGGATCGCTGAGCTTAGGCCCGACTTTCCTGATATCCCAATCATAGCTCTTACCGCCACTGCAACTCCTGAAGTGGTAGTCGATATCCAAAAGCGTCTGGATTTTAGATCTGGTAAAGTATTTCAAAAGAGCTTTAAAAGAGACAATCTTTCCTACATGGCCTTGAGGGAAGATGCTAAACTTTCAAGGCTAAAAAAGATCCTGGCAAGGATTCCCGGGAGCTCAATCGTTTATGTTCGAAATAGGAAGAAGACCAAGGAAATTGCCGCATTCCTGGCGAATGAAATGATCTCAGCCACCTTCTATCATGCAGGCTTAAAACATGAAGAAAAGAAGCAGAGAGAGGAACAATGGCGAGAAAACCAGATCAGAGTGATGGTGAGCACCAATGCATTTGGGATGGGGATTGACAAACCGGATGTAAGAACAGTTGTCCATTTAGACCTTCCGGATTCACTGGAAGCATACTTTCAGGAGGCTGGAAGAGCAGGGCGTGATGAACAGAAAGCCTATGCCGTTTTGCTACATGATCCTGCAGACCGACATCGAACTGAGCAGTTACTCAAGGAAGGGTTTCCCTCCGTTCAGGAGTTGAAATCAATTTATGATGGCCTGGGGAATTTCTTTT
>CAXDOZ010000186.1:0-3760 GCA_963991145.1 uncultured Chitinophagales bacterium
ATATCGACATTATTATCCTGAGCGACCTTCTTTGCAAGAGGGCTCGCTTTTACTCTTCCGTTTGTAGCAACCGGCGCTGCAACAGGGGCGGCCACCGGAGTCGGAGCAGGTGTTGGAGCTGGTGCCGGACTTGGAGCAGCAGCTGGAGCCGGTGTGGGCTCTGCAGCCGGAGCTTCAGGTTCAGGTGCAGCTTCCTCTTTAGGAGCAGAAGCGGCAGCTTTCTCAGCTTCCAATAAATCTTTATAATCCTCGCCTTCTTTTCCAAGGATAGCAACCATACCATCAACTGGTACCGCATCTCCTGAATTTACAGCAAGGTGAAGAACGGTTCCGTCTACGAAAGACTCCCATTCCATTGTTGCTTTATCAGTCTCTACCTCAGCGATAACATCACCTGCAGCGAGCTTGTCGCCCTGTTTGATGTTAAGCTCTGCAATGACACCTTCTTCCATGGTGTCACTCATTCTGGGCATTCTTAATACTTCAGCCATTTTGCAATGTCTTTGTGCGTTTTATAAAACTGGACGGCAAAGTTAAAAAAGCAGTCAGATTTAATAGCCAAAAATCTCTTCTAAGCTCAGCTCTGTCACCTCACCTAAATTCTCGAGAACTTCCATGTCTACCTGCTCGCGATTTCCCATTACCAGATAGGTCTTCGGACGATTCGCAACATGGGCATAGAAGAACATCTCAAGTCGTGCAAAATCGATCTCTTGCAGCGCCTTGTAAACATCCTCTCTCACATCGTAGTTCAAACCTCTGCGATGAGCCGACTGGCGACTCCAATAGATCGATGAACCAGTAGTCCAATCTGTAGAAATACTCTTAATTGCAGCATCTCTGGAAGCTTCAAACTGAAGCGGAACATATGGCATTGAATCGATCAAAGTAAGTAGGGCGTCTGCAGCCAATTCAAGCTTATCAGCTTGCGTACCCACGTATGCTCTCAAATAGTGGTGATCCTCTGACTTACCCGGGGAAGAGAAGATCGAGTAAGCTGAGTAAGCCAGTGCTTTCTGCTCTCTGATCTCCTGGAACACGATCGAAGAAAGACCAGCTCCGAAATAAGAATTGAAAAGGTTACTGTAACCTAAAAGGTCTTTGTTGAAAGACTCATCTCGGCTTAGCACTGTCATTTCAGCCTGTACCATATCGAAATGAACGAAGAGTACCTTGTTCTCATCGGTAGCTAATTGCTCAAACTGCTTGGCTGCCGGGATCTCAGTGAATTCTGCTGGAAGTGAATGATGTTTTTCAATCACCTTCATCAGCTTGTCCATACCTAGTGTACCGTAGTAGAAGATCTTGTGCTCGTACGAGCTGATTCCTCTAACCTTTTCAGCTAGTGCTTCAGGATCGATCGCTTCCATCTGCTCAATAGACAGACGATGCTGGTAAGGAGAATCCTCGCCGTAAATTCCATAGTTTCTCAAGGCGCGATTGAAGATCGTTCCCTTATCGGTTTTTGCATTTGAGCGGCTCTTTGCAACACGACTAACCATTGATGAATAAGCGTCGGGATTTGCAGTGGCATTTGCAAGAATGTGCTCAAGCATCTCAACTCCCTTATCCAGATTCTCTTCCAATCCACCCAGACTAACATAAACCTGATCAGATCCTGAGCTCACATTCAGGTCGAGACCGTATTTGTAAAGCTCTTGCTGAAGCTCCTCCGGGCTGAACTTATCAGTCCCTAGGAATTCCAAATACTGGATTGCCAGGGCAAGCTCGAGATCATTATGGCTGCCAAGATCGAAGATGTAGTAAAGCTCGAAGCGGTCGTTCTTCTCATTTTCAATGTATGCTACATCCACGCGGTCTTCCCACTGGATCTCTTCAATCGACTCCTCATAGTTCACAAAACGAGGCTGAACAGGATCTGCTTCCATGGTACCGAAGTACTCCATGTACTCTGAGGCAACATCTCTGTTAACCACTACCGGAGTAATACTTGGCTTCTCAACCTTGTGACGATCTGCTTCACCCTTTCTCTTGTAAACCACTACATAGTTCTCACCGTAGCGCTCATTAGCAAACTCCACAATATCCTTCTTGGTGATCTTCTCCATCAGCTCGATTTCGCTTAGGAAGTAATCCCAATCTTTCTCTTCAATGAAGGCATTTACGAATGAGAATGCTCTTCCTCCATTTCCTTCAAAGGTTCTTAGGCGATCCATCTTAAGGCTTTGGATAGTTGCTTTTAGCATCCACTCCTCGAACTCGCCATTCTTTACCGCCTCAACCTGGCTCAAAAGCAGGTCTTTCACCTCTTCCAGGCTTTGATCTGCCTTTGGCATTCCATAAAGCATATGTGCTGAGTAATCCAGACGAATATCTCTGAATGAGCTGCCGCGCTGCATCAATTGTTTCTTGTTGATGTTCAGATCGATCAATCCTGCTGATCCATTACTCATCATCTCATCGATAAGCGTCATATAGATCTCGTCCATTGTTCCAGCACCGTCAAATGCAAAACCGATATAAACGTGCTCAGCCTGCTGTCCGTAAGTCTCTTTATAAATAGGCTCAGTAACCGGAGTGATCTCTGGCTGAACGAATTCAGGTACATCACCGGCTTCCCAGTCACCAAAGTACTTGTCGATCAACTTGATCGTAGCCTCAGGGTCAATATCACCGGCAAGGCAAATAGCCACATTATTTGGCTGATAGTAAGAATCGAAATAGTCATTGATGTTAATCCAGGAAGGGCTTTTAATGTGCTCTCCTAAACCAATTGTGCTTTGCGTTCCGTAAGGGTGATTAGGGTAAAGACCTTCCCAAACTGCCTGGTAAGACCATCTTCCATCGCGATCCTGATTGATGTTGAACTCCTCGTAAACTGTTTCAAGCTCTGTATGAAACAGGCGAAGAACAAGCTCGCTAAAGCGATCAGATTCAAGCATCAACCAACGCTCGATCTCATTTGAAGGAATGTTATTTACGTAAACTGTCTGATCATTGCTCGTGAAGGCGTTTGTACCTCTCGCACCAAGCATTGAAACCATCTTGTCGTACTCATTGGGAACTGCAAAGGTTGAGGCTACATAAGAAAGACTATCGATGTCTTCGTAGATCATCGCCTTTTGGTCAGGGCTCACAGCATCTTTGTGATCTTCATAGAGATCTGAGATCTGCTGAAGAACCTTCTGCTCCTCTTCCCAATTGATCGTTCCGATCTCTGATGTGCCCTTAAAGAGCATGTGCTCGAGGTAGTGAGCAAGCCCGGTCGTTTCAGCCGGATCGTACTTTGATCCCGCTCTAACTGCGATATAGGTTTGAACTCTTGGTTCGTCTTTATTCACCGACATGTATACTGTAAGTCCATTGTCAAGTGTATAGATCTGCGCATCGATTGGATCGCCTTTTACCGGATCCATTTTAGTGTATCCCGCCTGTGCGATCACAGGAAGAATAAGGAGTAATACGATGCTGATTTGCTTAAATGATAGCTTCATGCCTGGCTATGTTTGGTTATGTTTCTAGATAATCAATAAATGACCTTAGTGTTCAAGGTCCAGACCTAATTGGTCTTTCATGTCTTTGATCTTTGGATTGATCTCGATCAGTTTCTCGAGCTTCTCTTTTGCCGTAAATGGCTGTTTGTCTTCTGATTCTATATTAGGATCAAGGTCGTAAACGAGGTTTGGCTTCCCGCCCAGAACTTTGTAAAAAAATCGTTCCAAATATCGCGAATCTCTTTGTTCCAGATACTCACTGGCGGTTTTACTCTGGCTGTAGATCATGAGATTGTTCCCATCTG
>CAXDOZ010000187.1:0-3756 GCA_963991145.1 uncultured Chitinophagales bacterium
CTTTTCTTCACCTTACTTTTCATCTTTTCGATACTTGCAAAACTGGGTTCAGATACTGCTCTGGTTCGCTTTCTAGCGCAATTGACTGATGAGCCACAGAAACAAAGAGGCATCTATTTGAAAGGACTTGGAATAACCATCCTGTCTGGAAGTTTTGTTAGTCTGCTCGTCTTTGTTCTTCAACCTTTTATTGTTGATCTGATCGGAGGGAAGCTCAGCCAAAGAGAAATGGAGTCCATGGCTTTCCTGATCACTCCATTTGCTATCATTCATTTAAACTTTGAAGGACTCAGAGGGAGGAAGGATGTTATTGGTTTCTCATTGTTCCAGAATGTCTTCCGTTTTGGAATTGCATCTGTTGTTCTTGCATTGGGGTTGATGGGGCTGATCGAGCAGCTTGATTCAATACAGGCCTACAGTTTGGCAGTGCTTATCACCTTTGTTTTGAGTTTCATTTGGATTGGATACTCTCTTGGCCCTGGACCTTTTGATCTATCTGAGATTGATTGGAGAAGCTTCTTATCGACTTCTCTTCCAATGCTACTTTCGGCCTCGGTCTTTTACATTCTGAGTTGGACAGATATCCTAATGCTTGGCTCAATGCGGACTGAGTCAGAAGTTGGGATCTATAACACAGCATTCAGATTGGTAGCGATAGCGAATTTCCCAATCATGGCAGTGTCGGCTTACGCAGCCCCAAGATTTGCTGAATACCTCGCCAAGAAAGATCAATTCAAACAATTGGTGCAGCAATCTTCAAGGCTATGCTTAATGGCTTCCTTACCGATCATTCTTGTACTTGTTCTGATCCCGGAGCAGCTGCTGGGAATTTTTGGGGAGGAATTTAAAGTGGGCTACTTCATTGTTTACATTCTCCTGATGGGGCAATTAGTGAACAGCATTACCGGGCTGGCTGGAGATATTTTGCAAATGAGTGGGAATCACAAGCTGTTTAGCCTGATCATATTAGGAGGCGCAATCCTGAACATCATTTTGAATGCAATTCTGATCCCTAAGTTCGGCTATCACGGCGCTGCTCTTGCAAGCGCCATTTCCCTGGCGGGCTGGAAGTTATGTTCGGCATATTTTATTCGTCAGCGATTGGGAGTTCAAAGCATTTATCTTCCCATCTTGAAAAGGAATGATCAATAAGGAGAGATTAATATCGATGATTGATCTTCTCATTGTTTTGATGGCATCAGGCTTTTGTGCTGTCGATACTGTGAATGGGTGGATGCAGATGAATGAGATCAGCCTGCCTCTGTCAATTAGCCAGATCTATAAATTCCCTCTTCTGATACTGTTCTGCAGTCGGATATTCCTAAGCAAGAGGGTAGAAGGCTGGTATGTATTGGTCACTCTCTTCATCTTTAGCTTCTACTATACCTATCATTCCCTAAGTCAGAACTTCATCGATCATCTGGCTGATTTTACCATCAACCTCAAGGTAAGTCTCTTCTTTTTCGCATGCTTTTACTTCGTGAACTTGGCTCGAAGCAGACCTGATTTTTATAGAATATGGTTTGATAGGATTGTAACTGCAAATTTTGTCGCTCTCTTCATCAATATTGTTCTGGGTGCTTTTGGATTCGGGTTCAAACAGTATTGGGGCGGGATTGGATCTGTTGGATTTCTTTATGCTGGAAACGAAGTCTCAGCTCTAATGCTTTTTATGGCAACATTCATCTTTTCCAAAGCCTGGGGAAAAGGGATTCTATGGTATGGATTGAGTGGTATTCTGCTTTTTGGGATGTCTGTTCTTGCAGCAACCAAAGTGGCGATTCTTGGTATGATGATCCTTTTCATCCTGGTTCCTCTATTCATAGAGAGAAAACGATTCCTTTTCCTAAATCAGAAAAGGCTTTTTGGAATAGCTATTGGGGCCAGTCTGGTTTTCGTTGCCATTTTGCTGTTACCTACTCTCCTTGAAGAGGTTGGTTTGATGAACAGATGGCGCTTCTGGTATAAGAAATACGATAACGATCTTATTACTCTGCTTCTTTCCGGTCGAAATATGGTCTTTCTGGAGAGTCAGAATGTGCTCAGTAACTCTTACTCCTTTATCGACATTCTTTTTGGAAAAGGATACAGCAACTTTGTTCATTTGCTTTCTGATTATACCAGAAAGAATATTTCGGTAGAGCTTGATGCAGTTGACGTATTCTATTCTTACGGGATAGTTGGATGTTTTTTACTCTATGGCTTTTATGTTTGGTGCGTTTCTTTAGGCTTCAACAACATGAATAAATCCAACTTTCCAATGGCACCGCAGGCTACTCTGTTTTTAATGATACTTGTTGCTGTGGGCTTGATTTCCGGACATGTAATATTCTCGGGTATGGGTGCCCTGTTTTATGGCCTGGCTGTTTCTGCTATCTTTTACCAATCATCTGAAACCGATGTCGCAAGGAACTAAGCCTCGTATTTTCCTCGTCTCCAATTTGTATCCATCGGAGAATGCTCCACACTATGGAGTATTTGTAAAGAATTTTGAGACTGGATTGAAGAGAGAAGGGCATGTCTTTTCTCAAAAGGCAGTCATGCAATATGGCGATGGAGGACCGGTCTTGAAGATACTTCGCTATGTACATTTCTACTTTCGAATTTTAATGCTTGGCTGGTTTGGAGACTATGATCTGATATATGTCCATTTCATTTCTCATTCAGCCATTCCGGTTTTGATGGTAAGGTGGTTCAGAAAGAAGCCTATTGTTGTAAATGCTCATGGTTCAGATGTTTTAGAAACTGGCCTAGTCCAAAAAAATCTGGGCTCCTATGTAAAAAAGCTTCTATACAAGTCCAGCAGTATTATAGTGCCTTCAGGGTACTTTAAGAAAGTGGTATCTGATAAGTTTAAGATCGATCCGCATAAGATCCACATCTCACCTTCAGGCGGCATAAACGACACGATCTTTAAGCCCATTGACCGGCACGAGGCAAGAGACAGATTCAATATCAACGACAAATTTGTTCTGGGTTTTGTAAGCCGGATTGATGAGGGGAAAGGCTGGGAAGACCTCCTCCTTGCAATACGAATCACAATTGAAGAAAAAAAAGTCAAAGACCCTTATCTGATTGTTGCAGGAACCGGGAAACAAAAGGATCTCTTTCTCGAAGAGCTAAACAAACTCGGTTTAAATGATCACGTGACCTATTTAGGCCTTGTTGGCCAGGAAGAGCTTGTAGCAATGTACAATGCAATGGACGTATTTGTATTCCCTTCAAAGAGGGAGGCAGAGAGCCTCGGACTTGTGGGACTGGAAGCAATGGCCTGCGGAGTTCCGCTCATTGGTTCTGAGATGGGTGGAATCAAAGACTATTTACACTCAGGATTGAATGGGATTATGTTTAAGCCAGGGGAGAAGCAGGAACTTGCAGAAGCAATCAGCACCTTTTATCACTTACCTGATGAAAGGAAAATTGAAATGGGAAATCAGGCTTTACAAACTGCTCAGGAGTATTACTCTCAAAGCGTTTCCCATAACCTGTCAAAGCATTTAGACAGTCTCTGATCTCGAACGAACCTTTTTTGCTGGTACTCCAAGATAAATTCCGAAGGCTTCGCAATCCTTAGTAACTACTGCACCTGCTCCAATAATGCAGCCTTTCTGAATTCTAACTCCAGGCATGATGATAGCATTGGTCCCGATCCACACATCATCTTCTATGATCACTTTTTTCGGACTCTCTTCTCCCTGCTGCACCATTGGAATATCAATTCTGCTGAATTCGTGAGACCTGCTTAAGATGGAAACT
>CAXDOZ010000188.1:0-3732 GCA_963991145.1 uncultured Chitinophagales bacterium
CACATCGAACTTCCCCAGTCGGAGATCGCGAATGATCTCAACCCTGTCAAGCGTGTCTACTTCAGAGTGAATGTAGCGGGTTCGGATATTGAGGTCAGAGAGATATTGAGTCAGCTCTTCTGCCATCCTTTTTGTAAGTGTTGTTACCAGGATTCGATCTCCCATCTCAATCCTGTTTTGGATTTCATCGAGAAGATCATCGATCTGGCCTTTGCTCGGACGCACATCAATTGGCGGATCGAGCAGTCCGGTTGGACGAACGACCTGTTCTACGATCTCTCCATCTGTCTTTTCGAGTTCGAAATTGCCCGGGGTTGCTGATACGTAGATCACCTGATTGGTCAGACCCTGGAATTCCTCAAAACTCAATGGGCGGTTATCCAAGGCAGAGGGCAATCTAAATCCATTCTCTACCAGAGCCATTTTTCTGGAGCGGTCACCACCCGACATTCCACCTACCTGAGGAATAGTGACATGACTCTCATCCACTACCAGTAGGTAATCTTCCGGGAAGTAATCGATCAGGCAAAATGGTCTTTCACCTGGCTGTCGCCGATCGAGGAATCGCGAATAATTCTCAATTCCCGAACAGTAACCGAGCTCTTTGATCATCTCGAGATCAAAATTGGTCTTCTCTTTCAATCGGGTCGCTTCTATGAAGCGGCCTTCATCTTTGAAATAGTTCTCTTGTTCGTGAAGCTCGTCCTGAATTTCTGAGATCACCTGACCCATCATGTCCTTTGGGGTCAGATAAAGGTTCGCAGGGAAGACTGCTATATTCTGCATCTCCTCGATCCTGGCACCTGTCACCTGATCTACCTGTTGCAATGATTCGATCTCGTCACCAAAGAAAATGACGCGGTAATTGAAATCGGCATAAGGGAGATTGATATCAACTGTATCGCCGCTAACTCGGAAATTTCCGCGCTCAAAGCTTGCAGTGGATCGCGAATAAAGGCTTGAAACCAGCGAATGGAGAAAGGCGTTACGGCCGATCTGATCTCCAACCGTCAGGCGGATGATCCCATTCTTATATTCAGAAGGACTACCCATACCGAAGATGCAGGAAACGGATGCTACCACGACGATATCTCTTCGGCCCGAGAGTAAGCTGGAAGTAGTAGAAAGTCGAAGCTTTTCAATTTCATCATTGATGGAGAGGTCCTTTTCAATGTAGGTATCCGTAGAAGATACATAAGCCTCCGGCTGATAGTAATCGTAGTAGGAAACGAAGTATTCAACTGCATTCTCAGGGAAAAACTGCTTGAATTCTCCATATAGCTGAGCTACAAGAGTCTTGTTGTGAGACAGGATCAATGTAGGTCGTTTGAGCTCCTGGATCACGTTCGCTACTGTAAAGGTCTTTCCCGATCCGGTCACACCAAGAAGCACCTGGTGATCTTCTCCATCTCTAACTCCCTGAACAAGATCTTTAATTGCAGTTGGCTGATCTCCAGCCGGCTTATAGTTCGATTCTAATTTGAAATCCATATGCTTACATATGCTGCTTTGAGCAATAAATTCAAACCACTAAATAGTAGTATTTTCGCCGGCAAACAAATCCTGAATGGATCTATCTAAAATCGTTTCAGTTTCGGGCATGCCCGGATTATACAAAGTACTTAGCCAAAGGCCTGACGGGCTCATCCTGGCTTCATTCGACGGCAGCTTTAAAAAGTTTGTTCCCTCGAGAAAACACATGTTCACTCCACTTGAAAACATCACTATCTATACAATGGAAGACAGTGAAGAGTTGAAAGCGGTTTTCCTGGAGATGAAAAAGCAGGAAGAAAGCAATCCACCTGTTGACCCGGGATCGGATGGGAAAACACTCAGAGCTTATTTCGAAGCTGTTCTTCCAGGGCACGATCAGGACAAGGTGTACACTTCAGATATCAAGAAGATCCTGAAGTGGTACGATCAGCTCAATCAGGAAGGATTGATCGTAGAAGGAGAAGAAGTTGAGGAGAGCACTGAGTCAGAAGATGACTCAAATGCTGAGGGAGAAAAAAATCCGGCCGAGTAGGCCGAAAACAAAAAAAGGGGCCAAAATAAATTGACCCCTAATCCGCGCCTGAGTGGCGCAACCAAACCCCCTATCTTTACGAAATCTCGATTTTTCTAGGCTCTGGCGATTTTGCCTCTTCTTTCTTAGGCAAAGTCACAGAAAGGATTCCGTTTGTGTAATCAGCGCCGATCTTATCTGCCGAAATTGTATCCGGAAGAGTGAAGATGCGCTCGAAAGACTTCATCGAAAACTCTTTGCGAGTGTACTTCGGTCCGTCTTCTGTTTTTTCGTTTTTAACCTCCGCTGAGATCTTTAGGATCTTATCATCCAGCTCTAAATTGAAGCTGTCTTTTTCAAATCCCGGAACGGCTAATTCAACTGTGAAGCCTTCGTCTGTTTCTGAGATATTAACCTTAGGTCTCATTACAGAACTTCCTTCGTTGAATACCGGATCGTTACTAAATACATCTAACAATCCTCCAAGTCCATAAGTTCTCATTGGTCGGTGTGTTTTTCTAATTGTCTTCATGGTTATAATTTTTTTGCTTTTCTCCCACTAGTTCAATCGCTGTGCCACAGCAAGAATCAATGTCAAGCCTTCCGATATTGCGCCATATTGACACCCAATTGTCATTTAGTGCGCCACAATGGCACTATGTGTAATATTTATTACTCAACAGATTGACCTTCCTCAGGACTTTTGGTGAACACCTTCATGTTTTAAGCATTCCTCATTTAACTAGATTTGCGCCAATGGCAAAAGTGGAAGACAAAACCCGTGTAGTGATCAAGTTTGCCGGAGACTCCGGTGATGGGATGCAGTTGACGGGAAACCAGTTTTCATTCAATACGGCACTCGAGGGAAACGATATTGCCACCTTCCCGGATTTCCCGGCGGAGATCCGCGCTCCTATCGGGACTTTAGCGGGTGTTTCAGGATTCCAATTACAATTTGGTAGCGAAGAGATCCTTACTCCGGGAGAAGATCTTGATGTATTAGTTGCGATGAATGCCGCTGCTTTAAAGAACAATCTTGGCTTTCTCAGAGAAGGCGGTGTTTTGATCCTGAACAGCGATGGTTTTAATGGCAAGAATTTGAAGCTGGCCGGCTATGAATCCAATCCTTTAGAAGATGAGGCTCTTACGAGCCGATTTGAACGCTATATAGTAGACGTCACAAAGATCACTCAGGAAGCTCTTAGTGATCTTGAGATCAGCGATAAAGAAAAAGCGCGCAGTAAGAACATGTTTGTTCTTGGTCTGCTGTACTGGATGTATGATCGCTCATTAGAGTCAACGATCGACTTTCTGAAACTGAAATTTGCTAAGCGCCCCGAGCTTATTGAAGCCAATGAAAGGGCTTTAAAGGCAGGATATAATTACGGCGAGACAACAGAAGTCTTTAACAGCAGATATAAGATCACAGCCGCCCAAATGCCATCGGGGAAATACCGCAGCATAATGGGGAACCAGGGCTTAGCTATTGGGCTGATCACTGCTGCTGCAAAAAGTGAACTGGACCTGTTCTACGCTTCTTACCCGATCACTCCGGCTTCAGATATTCTTCACGAGTTATCTAAGCATAAGAAGTTTGGAGTAAAAACCTTTCAGGCCGAAGACGAGATCGGCGCAGTTTGCGCAGCGATTGGAGCAAGTTATGGAGGAACTTTAGCTGTAACTGCGACCTCTGGCCCGGGTATGGCTTTGAAAGCAGAGGGAATTGG
>CAXDOZ010000189.1:0-3668 GCA_963991145.1 uncultured Chitinophagales bacterium
GAATTTGAGCCTGAGTCATAGTTTATTTTTGGAAGTCACGATACATTCTACTAGTCTGAATGTCGGAATTTCCCTGATACTTACCGCTGCTGTACTCTTCGTAATCTCCTTCAATTGAGTGATAATAGATCTGGCAGATCTCCACTCCGGCATAGATTCTAATTGGCTGAACGCAGAAGATCTCAAGCGTCCAGTACCCAGTAAACCCAACATCACCAAAACCAGCGGTAACGTGTATGAACAGACCCAACCTGCCCACTGAAGACCTTCCTTCGAGCATTGGAACATATCCTTTAGTCTCAGTAAACTCTGCTGTTCTTCCCAGGTATAGAACTCCGGGCTCCAGATCCAATCCATCTTCCGGAATATTGATCCTTCCGGCGGGATTGTCCTTTTTCATATCGAGCTTATCATTTTCATAGATCAACAGCTCATTATGCAACTTAAGGTTGTAGGAATTTGGGTTGAGTTGTTCAGGATTAAAAGGGTCAATAAAAATGTTCTTATTGATCTGTTTTTCAATTTCTTTCCCGGAAAGGATCATGTCTTTGCTTTTTATGAATTTGAGCCAAAAATCAGCATCAAAATGGAATAGATTTCTACAAGTTGTGGAGAGTCCTATCCTCTGCTGAACAACCAACTAAGCTTTACGGAAGCATTGATCCCCGGCTCAGGAATATTAAGGATTCTGTAACGGCTTAAATGGCTTAAATACTCCCTATTGGTCAGGTTATTGATCACGAAAGTCAGCTTCAATGCATTGCTTCCTTTCCCTACTTCCCCTCCAAGAGACATCCCAAGTAAATTGTACCCCGGAGTAGGGGCCTCATTTCTGTCAACTCTGTTTTGAGCTGCATACCAGGACCAGTTCATACCGATGAACCAGCCTTTAAAAGCATTTGATTTGATAGGGAATTCGTATTCAATTCCAGTCTTGATCGATCCTGGCGGAGTAAATGGAAGAGGCAATGTAGTTTCTGTGTTTTGGAACCAGGTGTATTCTCCACTCAATTCAAGAATTACTGGCTTTATAGGTCTGTATTGAATTGCAGCTTCACCTCCCCAATGAATAACAGAAGCTTGTTGGTACTCATTTAATTGACCTGTCTCTGGGTAGGGATAGATCTGTCCATTCACCTCAACTCTTGGGAATCGGCCCGTAGGGCTCAAATAAATATAGTTCTGGAACCAGTTGAAATAACCGCCTACCTGAATGTTGACCTTGTCGTGATGAACGAGAAGACCCAGATCTGTCTGATATCCTTCTTCACTCTTTAGATCAGGATTTCCTCTTTCAAATCTGAAGGTTCCATGGTGAACACCATTTGATGCTAACTCTGCTGCATTTGGAATGCGATAGGATTTCCCAAAGTTGAACTTCAAACTTACATGCTCCTTCGGGTTGTAGGCAAAACCAACGCTTAGCGCATAGTTGAAGAAGTTTCTCTCATTCGCTTCGCTTCTGAGGATGGTATCTATAAACTCGCCCCGGTAGTAAAAGGCGAATGGAGTCTCCTCAATATTTATCCAACCGTAATCAAGTCTGAAGCCTGCAGTTAGATTGAATTTTTCATTCACTTTGAACTGCTCGATCACAAAAGCTCCCGCAGTGGCTTGCTGGTAATCCGGGATAAGGAACTCAAAGCCTCCATGTTTATTTGTCTTGTATGACCATTGGAATCCATAAATAGATTTCCATCTTGAGTTATGGCGGACCTGATATCGAAGATTTGAAGAGATCGTTTGAAGCTTCAGGTCAAGCGCTAAAGTATCAGTTGGATCTACTGGTTGGCCGTGAGCATCCGGTCTGGAGTACTCCTGCCTCCAATTGTATTGATACCCAATGTCAAGCTCTATCCAGTTCTTTCCAACTTTGATATTTGAGTTAGAGATCGCTTTGGTATGAAGCGTCTTTTGAAATGGGACATCGATATCTCTAAAATCACCATCGTGGCCAAGGAAGTAGGATCTTGGAACACCCACAGCTCCGCTAAAAATGCCTACTCTTTGATTAAAGTGAGTAAAACTCATTGTTGAGAAACCCCAGGGTCTATGTACGGCAAATCTGAAGGCAGCGTGATTCTCTTTTCCTGCCGTGTTCTTCAGTCTGTTATTCTCGATTGGTAGAATAAAACCATTGTAGTTGAATTCATCAGTTGGAACACGATAATCACCATAAAAGAGGCCCGTATATCTGAATTGATATGAGATATCTCTATGGCGTCCCTGGAAGCCGGTTGTTATACCATGAGTCTCATTGTTTGACCGATAGATATAAGAAGCTTCTGCTTCATCTCTACCTTCGGGAAATTGCAATCTGTGACGGATCTGAACTACGCCGCCTAAAGCATCTGATCCATAAGCCAGTGAAGCAGGACCCTTCAGGATCTCAATCTGATCCATATCGTATTGATCGATCTCCAATCCATGATCAGAACCCCATTGCTGGCCTTCCTGTTTGATTCCCTGATCCGCAACAACAACTCGATTGAAGCTTAAGCCTCTGATGACTGGTTTAGAGACTCCAACACCCATATTGATATAACTTATACCAGGTAGTCTTTCTAGAGATTGCATTAAGGATGTACCACCGTTATTCTCCAAATAGTCCCTGTCTACTGATTCAGATAGGGTAGAGGATTCAAACTTGTCAGCTTTTAGTGGATCAGTCTCGATCAATACTTCGTGTAGCTGATTGATCGCAGGTTCAAGAACTACATCATGCTTAAGGTCAGACTCGACAAAGAGGTCTGCCGAATAACTATGATAGCCCACAAAGGTTACATGTATATGGTAAGCACCTGGTTTTACATTAGATATTTCAAAGGTGCCTTCACCTGAAGTGTGAACCCCTTGCATGGTCTCGTGCAAATAGACATTTGCCCCAATCAGTCTCTCACCATCTTCATTCGAAACGGATCCAGAGATCGTATAGCGGGATTGACTGAATGCCATTGAAACTGAAATGGCAAGGAAAAATGATATGTAAAGCTTCTTAAACATAGAAAGCCGGGGCAAAACCCCGGCTTAATAATTACTCAGTAAATATATTGTTCTTAGTCGGCGTGAATCTCACCTTCTACGATAGTCATGTTTCCGTCTGAGTCGATTGCAACGATCTCAAGTTCGAAGTGACCAGTCTCACCAGCTGGAAGGTAGATCTCTTCGTCGATAGTGAAGCTTACATCATTTGAACCTCCAAGATCATAGTCAGAAAGGTAAAGCTCACCTTCAGCAGTCTTTCCAACTTTTCCGTGCTCATGCTCTTCCAGAACAGCGATGATGATTTCATCAAGATCTACGTCATCAGTAATAGTTCCCTGAATTCTAACAGTATCACCACCATGAATGTGAACTTCGTCATTTTCTAGATCATGGCTTGTAACATCAATAACAGCCTGACCAGAGTTAGTTACAATGAAATCAAGAATTGTTACAGGTGTTTGGTTACCAGCTGCGTCAACAACAATTGCTTCCATGTGGTAAGCACCTGCCATTGCATCAGAAGGAACGTCAACCTGAATTGTGTTTGTAGCCTCAACTGATCCACTTAGATCATCGATTTGCTCCCAGGACATTTTAGTAAAGCTTGCAGTCTTGCCATGAGTATGACCATCAAATGCATCATGCACATCAAGACGAATTTCACTCAATGCCTGATCATCAGT
>CAXDOZ010000190.1:0-3628 GCA_963991145.1 uncultured Chitinophagales bacterium
ATACGAAACTGTTCTCTACGATTTAAATGATGAGGCAACAGGCCGCGCGAAAGCGAGCATAGAGAAGAATCTTGACGGCGCTCTTAGCAGAGGAAAGATCACAGAAGAGGATAAGCAGAACGCGCTTTCACGCCTGACTTTTACAACCGACTTCGCCGACCTTAAGGCCGATGTTCTTGTTGAGGCGATCCTTGAAAAGCTCGATATCAAGCAGGATCTGTTCACAAAGCTCGCTGAGCAAAATGCAGACGATGCGATCCTTGCTACGAATACATCTTCTATTCCAATCACCAGAATTGCTCGTCCGATCGCTAACCCGGGTCGAGTAGTGGGAATGCACTTCTTCAACCCTGCTCATATCATGAAGCTGGTAGAAGTGGTTTCAGGTGCAAGCACCGATCCGGCGGTAGCCGAAACCATTTTTGAGCTTGCAAAGAAGTTTGGGAAAGTGCCAGTGATGGCAGCTGATAGCCCCGGCTTTATCGTGAATCGAGTGGCCCGACATTTCTATGTTGAAGGACTAAAAGTTCTTGAAGAGAATGTGGCAGATTGCCAAACTATCGATAGCCTGGTTCAGAATATCGGATTCAGAATGGGTCCTTTCCAATTGATGGATCTTATTGGGGTGGAGACAAATCTGTCTGTTACTACTTCAATGTTTGAAGCTTTCAATTACGATGGCAAATTCAGACCATCCCGCATCCAGCAACAAAAGGCTGATGCCGGCCATCACGGAAGAAAATCAGGCAAAGGTTTTTACACTTACGATTCCTAACTAGAGCAATTCAGCACTAAAGTCTATTTTCGTTTCGGTGGCCTTCTACTGGAACGATACGCGCAACTTCATCTCGAAGTTAGATTCATACAAACTATGGAATGCAGGTCTGGTCACCGCTTCTTATTACCTGTCTAAATGGTTTAAAATTCCCGCTCAATGGGGCATGCCCTTCAATGTAAGCATCGAGCCTACTACCACTTGTAATCTTGGTTGTCCTGAATGTCCATCGGGCTTGAGATCATTTACCCGCCCTACGGGCGAATTGAGCATTCAGCTTTATGAGAAAGTTCTGAATGAAACGCACAGGCATCTCATCTATCAGTATTTCTATTTCCAGGGCGAGCCTTACATGCACCCAGATTTTTTAAAATTGGTGAAGATGGCGAAGGATCGAAATATCTATACGGTCACTTCAACAAATGCACATTTTCTAACTGAGCGAAAGGCAAAGGAAACTGTAGAATCTGGATTGGACAGGATCATCATCAGTATCGATGGAACTACTCAGGAGACTTATGAGAATTATCGGGTGAATGGGAAATTAAAAAAGGTGATCGAGGGGACAAAAAGATTGGTGGCTGCCAGAGAAGAAATGCAATCAAGCACACCACATATTATTTTTCAATTTCTGGTTGTGAAGCCAAACGAACATCAGATTGGTGAAGTAAAAGAGCTGGCTAAAGAGATCGGCGTAGATGAGGTGAAATTAAAAACTGCGCAGATCTACGATTACAAAAATGGAAGTGATCTGATCCCAGAACAAGACGAGTATTCCCGCTATCGAAAAGAGTCAGATGGAACTTATTCGGTTAAAAATCCCATGGAGAATAATTGCTGGAAGCTATGGCATTCATGCGTGATGACCTGGGATGGAAATATTGTTCCCTGCTGCTTTGATAAGGATGCAAGTTATAAAATGGGCAGCCTGGCCGATTCAAGTTTCAAAGAGATCTGGACCAACGCTGACTATAAAGCCTTTAGGTCTAAAATCGTGAAGGCGAGAAAGGAAATCGATATCTGTCAGAATTGTACGGAGGGATTGAATGTTTGGAGCTAGAGAATTTCTATTCCAGCTTAGTAAACTGTTTAACAACCTCTAGACCTTCTACTGTTTCAATCCTGACCAAGTATAACCCAGAGCAAAGCTCAGAGATATCAATTTGGTTTAAGACTTCAGAATTAATTAAAACTCTTCCATTCAAATCAAGAACAGAAATATTTTCAACTTGAATAGAGGGGTCTTCAATTTGAATATTGAGATGAGTTGAAACGGGATTCGGAACTAGTACAATAGAATTATTCAATTCTTGATTTAGCTCAGCAATTCCAGTCCAACAAGGACCTCCAAATATACTGACTCGTTCTGCATCTCCTAGAGCTGAAAATATATACTTAATTGAATCTCCATTTAACTCATATCCAGATCTATTCTTTCCGTTTGTCTCAACTTTTCCAGTGGTTTCATAACAAGCAATGAATGTACCGTCTAGTACATCAAACCAACCTCCTGGGTGGAAATCTGTTAAAATACTTCTCTCTAAACATGGGTCCTGGAGAAATGGGAGACTGTCCCAACGAATGGTGATAGGCCAATTCTTACATAGGATATTAAATTCTAAGTCTTCAACCGGCCTACCTATTGTATCACAGGGAATTGGGAGTATTTGCCTTTTGCTATGATAAGTTACAGAGTCGTTGCCCCAATAGCTAGACTGAAAGAAGTTATCAGTTATCCGAACATCAAAAGTTGTGTCCCAGGGAACGTTGATTATATTGACTTCACCTAGAGAAGTATCAATGGAACTTGTTGCTGTTGAGTCATAACCGATTGTCACTGTATCCCGGTTTCCAATTGCGTCTTCAAAAAATAAGTCAACACTGAATTGCTGCGAAAAAGCAGAAATTTGAATGAGGCAAAGAGCCAATATTATCTGTGGTGTTTTGATCACTACACCAAGATAAGACATTAGTAAAGAGTAAATATTAAATGATTGTCAGAATTCACGAGCATGCAAATAAATAAAGTCAGTCTGGAAAACAAGTTCAAACTGTTCTCAGATCAATGGTCTCCAAAGGTTCTTGGAACACTAAATAATCAGGCTGTTAAGATCGCCAAACTTGAAGGCGAGTTTGATATGCATCATCACGAAAATGAGGATGAGCTATTCCTGGTGATTGAGGGATATTTAAGAATTGAATTCGACAATCAGGATCCTGTTGAATTAGAAGCAGGAGAATTCGTAATCGTCCTGAAGGGACAGGCCCATAAACCAATTGCAGACAAAGGAGAGGTGAAGGTTCTTTTATTCGAACCTGAGACTACACTTAATACCGGGAATTTAAGAAACGAGCGAACGAAAGATTCGCTCGATGAGATCTAAACCGTCATGATATCGGCTTCCTTAGCCGCAATCAATTCGTCAACAGTGTTAGAGAATTTGTTGGTCAGGTTTTGAACACTTGATTCAGCATCTTTTGCCATATCCTCTGACAAACCATCTTTCTCAAGTTTCTTGATATCGTCGTTGGCGCTCTTTCTGGCACCGCGAATCGATACCTTGGCATTCTCGCCGTATTCCTTGGCATTTTTGCTGAGTTCTTTTCTACGCTCTTCAGTAAGAGGAGGAAGATTCAATCGTATAAACTCACCGTCATTCTGTGGAGTAAGACCAATATTTGCCTGAAGGATACCTTTTTCAATATCCGCCAAAGTGCTCTTATCAAATGGCTGAACGCTGATGGTACGAGCATCCGGAGTAGAGATACTGGCAAGCTGCTTCAGAGGATTCTGCATCCCATAAGCTTCAACCATTACCGGATCCAACATTGAAGGGTTGGCCTTTCCAGCGC
>CAXDOZ010000191.1:0-3497 GCA_963991145.1 uncultured Chitinophagales bacterium
GTAGTAAGCTTTAGCAAGAGCAGTCTTTGTAGTGGGGCCGATTCCGGTAATAGCTAAAACTCTACCTCCACTGGTGATCAGGCTCCCATCTTCTACCTTGGTGCCGGCATGAAAAACGATCACATCGGGCTTATCTTCGAGGCCTGAAATGTGTTTGCCTTTTTCGTAAGCTTCCGGGTATCCGCCGGAGGCGAGAACAACTGTTGCCGCATGTTCAGGTAAGATCTCAATGTCGGTTTGATCTAAGCTTCCTTCAGCCACATGCTTGAAAAGTTTCGCAAGATCTGATTTCAATCTAGGCAAAACCACCTGCGTTTCAGGATCGCCCATTCTTGAATTATACTCAATCACATATGGCTCGCCATCGACATCGATCAGGCCGCAGTAAAGAAATCCTTTAAAGTCCAGCTCCTCTTTTGAAAGACCATTGATCGAAGGCTCAACGATCTTATCTACTACCTTCTGCATCATCTCCTCGGTCACAAAATCAACCGGAGAAACAGCTCCCATACCACCTGTATTCAGCCCTGTATCACCTTCTCCAACACGCTTGTAATCTCTTGCTATTGGAAGGATCTTATAATGCTCCCCATCGGTCAAAACAAAAACAGAAAACTCCCTGCCGCTTAGAAACTGCTCTACAACAACCTTAGCAGATGCCTTTCCGAATTTTCCATCGCGGATCATTACTTCAAACTCCTTCTTAGCCTCCTCAATGCTATCGCAGATCAAAACACCTTTGCCCGCTGCCAATCCGTCAGCTTTCAGGACAATTGGCGGTTGTTGTGATTCCAGGTATGCCAATCCTTCATCGATGTTGTCAATTGAGAACTCTCTGTAAGCAGCCGTTGGAATTCCATTTCGGCTCATGAAGCCTTTTGCGAAACTCTTACTGCCTTCAAGCAGTGCAGCCTGTTTGGATGGCCCGATCACCTTAACATGTCGGAAGCCTTCACGATTCTTGAAATAATCGTAAATCCCTTCTACCAAAGGAGCTTCAGGTCCTACAACGATCATGTCGATCTTGTGCTCCATCACAATATCTGCTATCGCGTGGAAGTCGGTAACATTTACAGGAAGGTTGAGTCCCAGTCGTTTTGTACCTCCGTTTCCGGGAGCAATGACCAGCTCTTCGCAAAGTGAGCTTTGAGAAATTTTCCAGGCAAAAGCATGCTCTCTACCTCCGGAGCCAAGAATTAAAATGCGCATAGATCGATGATTTGTGGCAGCAAAAATCCAATAATTGTTAAGCCTTGCGCCAATTTTACATGAATTTTTCTCGAGGAACGGTGTTTGTATGCTATGAGTATGCCCGATAGGCTCTGAAATATTACCTTTACCGGGCTTTAAAAGCAGCAGAATTTACATGGGAATTTTTGACAAGTTAGCGACGAAGATCTTCGGCAATAAGCACGAGAAGGATATCAAGGAGATCAATCCTGTTATCGACGAGATCAACCAGCATTTCGATTCATACAAGAACCTTAGTAACGACGAACTTAGAGGTAAGACCAATGAGTTCAGAGAGCGAATCAAAGACTACCTTTCAGAGTTTGATACGCGCATCCTTGAGGTGCAGAAACAGGCAGATAGTGATGAGATCGATATCGATGATAAAGAGGCGATCTACAACCAGATCGATGAGTTAAAGGAAGAAAGAGATAAGCATCTTGAAGAGATCTTAAATCAGATTCTCCCCGAAGCCTTTGCAGTAGTTAAAGAAACTGCCCGCCGCTTCAAAGAAAACACTTCACTAAGCGTAAAAGCGACAGAGCTCGATAGAGAGCTGGCAGTCGACAAAGAGAATATCTCAATCAAAGGTGATCACGCCGAGTTCCAAAATACCTGGACAGCAGCAGGAGCAGAGATAAAGTGGGACATGGTCCACTACGACGTTCAGCTGATTGGTGGTATCGTGCTTCACCAGGGAAAGATCGCAGAGATGAAAACGGGAGAGGGAAAGACACTTGTTTCTACCCTACCTGTTTATCTGAATGCCCTTAGCGGTTTGGGTGTCCACGTGGTTACAGTGAACAACTACCTCGCACTTCGTGACTCGGAGTGGATGGGAGCACTGCTCAACTTCCTGGGCCTTACTGTAGACTGTATCGATAAGTACAAACCGCATTCTCCAGAGAGAATTGCTGCCTACCGAGCAGATGTTACTTACGGAACAAACAACGAATTTGGTTTCGACTACCTCCGTGATAACATGGTGCGCTCAACTCAGGAGCTCGTGCAGGGCAAGCACCATTTCGCAATTGTGGATGAGGTGGATTCTGTTTTGGTCGATGATGCAAGAACACCATTGATCATCTCTGGTCCGGTTGAGCAAAGTGGCGAACAGGAATTCTACAATTTAAGACCTCGTGTACACAAGCTGTATGAGATGCAGCGTAACAAGGTGAACAAGTTCCTTACTGATGCCAAGCGCAAAATCGCTGAAGGAGCAGACGGATACGAAGAAGGAGGTTTAGATCTTCTGAGAGCCCATCGCGCACTTCCAAAGTACAAGCCGCTTATCAAGTATTTAAGTGAGACCGGTATCAAGCAGGTCCTTCTGAAAACTGAAAATTACTACCTGCAAGATCAGGCTCGTAACATGCCGAAGGTAGATGAGGAGCTCTACTTCACTATCGAAGAAAAGACTCGTTCGGTTGAGCTTCAGGAACAGGGAGTTGACCTGATTACACAAGCAGGAGAGGATCCGAATCTCTTCATCCTTCCCGATGTAGGAGCCGAGGTCGCAGAGATCGATAATGCAGGTTTATCAGAAGATGAGACCCTGACAAGAAAGGATCAGCTGATGCAGGATTTCGCAGTGAAATCTGAACGCGTGCACTCTCTTCAGCAGCTTCTAAAAGCATACGCGCTATTCGAAAAGGATATCGAATATGTGGTAATGGACGGCAAGGTGAAGATCGTAGATGAGAATACCGGCCGTATCATGGATGGTCGTCGTTACTCAGATGGTTTGCACCAGGCGATCGAAGCCAAGGAGAATGTTAAAGTTGAGAAGGCAACACAAACCTTCGCTACGGTTACGCTTCAGAACTACTTCCGTATGTATCACAAGCTTGCTGGAATGACCGGTACTGCCGTTACGGAAGCGAGTGAGTTCTGGGAGATCTACAAATTGGATGTAGTTGTAATCCCAACCAACCGTCCGATCCAAAGGAATGATGAAGACGATCTGGTTTACAAGACCAAGCGTGAGAAGTATAATGCCCTGATCGATGAGGTTGAGAATATGGTTCAGCAAGACCGTCCGGTTCTTGTTGGTACTACAAACGTTGAGATCTCAGAGCTCCTGAGCAGAATGCTGACTCGTAAGAAGATCAAGCACCAGGTACTGAATGCTAAGCGTCACGCTGCGGAGGCAGAGGTCGTTACCGAGGCAGGTAAGCCTGGAGCAGTTACCATTGCAACAAACATGGCGGGTCGTGGAACGGATATCAAGATCAACGACCATGTGAAGGATGCCGGTGGTCTTGCAA
>CAXDOZ010000192.1:0-3436 GCA_963991145.1 uncultured Chitinophagales bacterium
CCTCTCTATTCGTCGGCAGCGTCAGATGTGTATAAGAGACAGGTTATCTCAGAAGTTTCCACCCGGGCGGGAATTAGGCCTGAACGGATACTTTTTTCTACCAACCTACGGAACCATCCTTGCGGCGGTCTCCTTCGATCAAACAGGCACTACCCGCATTGGGAAATACCTTGTCAATCACAGCTTTATGTTACCCGGAATGGTCGTTACGATCTCCTCCACCATATTCGCCTTAATACTTTCAAAAATCTTAATGTAAATCAACAGCCATGAAATACGCGATCCCATTTTTGTTTCTTTTAGCAGCCCTTACGGGCGGATTTAATTCCTCTGCCCAGGAGAGCTTCCGTACAGAACACGACCTTTTAGGCGATATGAAAATTCCATCTGATGCCTATTATGGAGTGCAGGCTGCTCGTGCGATGGAGAACTTCAACATCAGCAAATTCACTGTTTCAGATTTTCCCGAATTCATAAATGCCCTTGCATTAGTAAAGCTCGCAGCAGCCAAATCAAACATGGATGCCGGTGGATTGGAATCCGACAAAGTGGATGCCATCGAAGAAGCCTGTAATGCTATCATGGAAGGGAAGTACCACGATCAATTTGCGATAGATATGTATCAGGGTGGAGCGGGAACTTCAACTAATATGTGCGCAAACGAAGTAATTGCAAATGTTGCCCTCGAGATGATGGGGGAGCCATTGGGTTCATATGATATCATCGAGCCACATGATGACCTGAACATGTCGCAATCCACCAATGACTTCTACCCCACTGCTTTGAAAGTGGCGATGGTGCTAAAGAATCAAAAGGTGATCGATGAGCTTCATGCATTAGCTGATGCTTTTGACAAGAAGGGAAATGAGTTTGACGAGATCCTAAAAATGGGAAGAACTGAAATGCAGGACGCAGTTCCTATGACGCTGGGACAGGAATTCCACGCTTTTGCCGATGCCTTGAGAGGTGAAGTAGCTTTTCTTGAGCAAGCAGAGGAATATCTGCACTCACATAATATGGGTGGAACCGCGATCGGTACGGGATTGAATGCTCAGGAAGGATTCACTGAAGGCTGCTCTAAGCACCTAAGTGATCTTACTGGTAAAGAATTCACTGCAGCAGACAATCTGATCGCTGCAACCAGCGACATGCAGTCTTTTGTTGTTTATTCAAGCGCTCTGAGATCTTTGGCTGCCAAACTTTCAAAAACTGCTTCTGATCTTATCCTGCTTTCATCCGGACCAAGAACAGGATTGTTCGAGATCAACCTCCCTGCGCTGCAGCCGGGTTCATCTATTATGCCCGGTAAAGTCAATCCAGTGATTCCCGAGCTTACAAATATTGTGGCCTTCCGGGTAATGGGAAATGATGTTACTGTTGGACTTGCAGGAAAGACCGGACAATTGCAATTGAATGCTTACGAGCCATTGATCGCAGTTTGTGTATTTGAGTCGCAAATGCTGTTAACCAACATGATGAACACCCTCCGCACGAAGTGCGTTGATGGAATCACTGCAAATGAGGACATCCTTGCTAATTACATTAACCGCAGTGTTGGAATTGTAACTGCATTGAATCCGGTACTCGGTTATGACAAGGCTACAGAGCTTGCCAAAGAAGCATTGGCAAGCGGAAAGGGAATTCTAGAATTGGTTCGCGAGCAAAATCTTTTGACTGAAAAGCAGATCGAAGAGATACTGGATCCAAAAGCTATGACGGGTCAGAAATAGTGACATTCGTCATGTATACAACCGATTTATACATTAAGCGTCTTTTTAATAACTGGTGATTAACACACATCCCAATTGTGCGCGAATGGGATGAACCAAAAACCTCACAATTAGTGAGGAGTCGATAAACCCGGTGGTGGTGTTTATCGTACTTATGCTGCTCGAAAAGCCCTGCTGTTATGGCGGGGCTTTTTATTTTCTATATTTTCCACCTTTCCCCCTCGTCTAAAGACGAGGGGTGGAAAATATAGAAAACACACACCTACAAAACACTTCCCTGCACTCACAATACTACATCTAGCACTTAGATACTTCCTCGCTTTTAAAACATGAATACACATGACATTTAAAGGATGCCAAAAGGAAAGTATCAGGTAACAGATCAGAATGGGATCTACTTTCTTACAATATCCGTAGTGGATTGGATAGACATACTTACAAGAGTTCAGAATAAAGACCTGATAGTGGAAAGCTTGAGCTTTTGCATTGAAAAGAAAGGACTAGAAATTTTTGCCTGGGTACTAATGTCCAATCATCTACACTTTTTGGCAAGAGTAAATACACCACATGAAATGTCAGTCTTCCTAAGAGATTTTAAAAAGTTTACTTCGAGGAAAATGATTGATATCATGCCCATTATTGGCGAGAGCAGGAGAGAATGGTTAAAGAAAGCATTTCGTGAACATGGGGAGAATGATGCCAGAATAAAATTCCATAAGATCTGGACTGAAAAGAACCACGCCGTTCTAATTTCACCACACGATCATAAGGCGATGAATAGAATCATAAACTATATTCATCTTAATCCAGTGAAACAGAAAATTGTACAAGAAGCCTGGCACTATATCCATAGCTCAGCAATAAACTATCAAGGAGGAAAAGGGCTCCTCCCGGTGACTTTGATTTAAGAAAACTACCCTCCAAACCTCAGCCCCAACCAGGCCATCAGACTTGCACCAATTCTTAATGAATCCTCGTCGATATCGAATGTTGGTGTGTGCAATCCGGTGTACTTTTTAGAATCGGAACCGGTTCCTAATCGCCATAAACATGAAGGAACTGCCTGAGAGAAATAGGCAAAATCTTCCGCACCCATACGCTGCGGCATCTCCACAACATTATTGGATCCAAGCAATTCAACCGCCAATTCATGAGCTCGCTCTGTTAGATGCTCATCGTTTTTCAAAAAGGGAACCCCTTCCGGGATGATGACTTCACAATCACCGCCCAGTTCCTGGCACAAACGCTTTGCTCTTGCTTGAATCTCTTGCAATAGCTCTGCTCGCCACTCCTCATCGAAGGTTCTGAGCGTTCCCTGGATCTTTACCTCATTCGGGATGATATTGGTAGCACCCAATCCACGGATATCTCCAAAACTTAACAAGCTTGGAACAGGCTCCTGGCCTTTCAGAAGCGATCGTAACTCAATAATTAAATGCGAGGCGATCAATATTGGATCGACCAATTCAGATTGCTTGCTTGCATGTCCGCCCCTGCCTTTGACCGTGATATAAATTTCATCGGCGCTAGCCATAAACGGACCAGCGTGAAAGCCAACTTTCCCGGTAGCCAGCTCAGGGGTAACGTGTTGAGCAAAAGCACCCTCAACGGCGGGATTCTCAAGCACTCCTTCTTCGATCATCACTCTGGCACCGCTGGGTACTTTCTCCTCAGCAGGCTGGAAAATAAATCGACCCGATAAGGGC
>CAXDOZ010000193.1:0-3422 GCA_963991145.1 uncultured Chitinophagales bacterium
TGTCTAGAATGACCAGCTCGTTTTCAAAAGGCATCAGCTCGAAGAGCTTCCCAATTGAGACCGGACCTCGAGGGATGGCAGGAATTCTGATCCCTCCGTAATTCATTACTGCAAAATGAACAGTGTCTTTGCTAAAGCTATCGGCTTTCCACATCATGGCGTCTGCCATAAAGTTTCCCAAACCTCCTTCGGGTTGTTGCTTCAACATCGCTTCTGCGCAAAAGGCAATTTCTCGGTTCATCTGATCATCGAGGTTCTCCTTGTAAGGTTCAATGATCGCCCATACCGCAGAATCAGCTGAAATGCTATCGCTGATCAACTCGCGATCATAAGAGACCTGGGAGAGGTATACCTCCTTTGAACAGGAGATGAATCCAAGAATGAAAATGAATGAAATGGAAAGGAGGAGGGTTCGGCTTTTTTTCATCGGCCAAACAGTTCTTTGACCTCGATCTTTAGCATGTCGAGTGCTTTCTCTGTTGGAAGAGATCTTTCGGCCTGTATATAGTAATCAAGAATCGCCTTACTCAAAGCGAGGCTATCGGCATCTTCAGGGATTGAAGCAGATACGAGATTGATAACCTTCAGGGTTTGATTCTTTGCGATATTGATCGTATCCCAAAGCTCTGAACTCACATAGATTTGTTGTGAAAGATTATGCTCAAATTCGGCGCGAATATTTGCCATCAACTCAATCTGAAGGGCACGTGCCGACATTCCCGATTGTCTTACCCGCGGGATCAGGTTACCCGGAGAGATTCTCTCTAATAGAAGAGCAAGTCTTTCATAAGCCTGAAGGCGAATGGCCATTGTCTCCTTGCGATCTCTCTTTCTGATCTCGTATAATCTCATCTTAGACTCTTTGTCTAACATGCCTTTCAGCAAAAAATAAGAGGTGGCGAAAACGATCGCTGCCGGAAAAATAATCTTGATGATCTCTAATAATACTTCTGCTACCATATCTCAGAAACGGAGAATAAAATTGACTGATTTGAATAGGTGTCAAACAGCATACTATTATACAAGGAAATTAGTGCATTGCAATGATGATTTCCAGTAGGGAATAGAACTTTCCTAACTTTGTTTCTGTTTGATGACATGAGTATGGAAGATTTGAAACTGAGCAGCAATGCAGTAAGCATTACATCTGACGCTTTGAAGGAATTGAAGAGGCTTCAAAAGTCGGGCGGGCATGAGTCTAAATGTCTGAGAATCGCCGTAACCGGCGGAGGTTGTGCCGGCTTCTATTACCAGCTCGATTTCGATAATGAATCTTCAAACGACAGCATCATCGAAGAAGATGGATTGAGAATTGTTGTCGACCCGGCGCACATGATCTATCTCGAAGGAGTGGAAGTCGATTTCAAATGCGGATTAGACGCTCGCGGCTTCATCTTCAATAATCCCAATGCCGAGACTACTTGTGGCTGTGGGAGTTCTTTTGGGTAGTTCTTGCCTCTAAGGGCATTTTTATTATTTCATTTTGAGTTTCTGCAACCGATTGGCACTTATTGCTAATGTGGCTAATGTGGGGAATGTGTTTTGGATTGCAGGGAGCAATTCGCACAGGGATTTACTGACCCATCACATTTACCGCATTCCATACTTTACAAATCCTAATTGGCCTTTAGGAGAAAGTTCAAAAAAATAAATCCAGGGAATGTGTTTTAGCTTGCAGAGCGCAATTCGTAGAGTAACTTAATGCCCCGTCACATTAACCACATTAGCCACATTCCCCACATTAATAAATGTGACTAATAAGCTAAATCGAAATCCGTAGTGGTTCTACTGCGAAAGAACCGCACGCCCAATCACAATGCGCTGCACCTCACTCGTTCCTTCGTAGATCTGAGTGATCTTGGCGTCACGCATTAAGCGCTCAACATGGTATTCTTTTACAAATCCGTATCCACCGTGAACCTGAACAGCTTCAGTAGCAACCCACATGGCTGTTTCAGAAGCAAAAACCTTTGCCATTGAACTTGCAGTGGCATAGTCTCCGCCGTTGTCTTTTAGATAAGCTGATTTGTATACAAGAAGTCTGGCTGCCTCGATACGAGTAGACATATCAGCGAGTTTGAATTGAATAGCCTGGTGCTCAGAGATCGGCTTGCCGAAAGCACTGCGCTCTTTTGAGTATTCAAGAGAAAGTTCGAAAGCTCCTGCTGCAATACCTAGTGCCTGGGCTGCGATTCCAATCCGGCCACCGGCCAAAGTTTTCATAGCAAACTTGAAACCGAAACCGTCTTCACCGATGCGATTCTCTTTAGGAACTTTTACATCGTTGAATAGAAGTGTATGTGTATCCGATGAGCGAATACCAAGCTTGTCTTCTTTGGCTCCAACTACGAATCCGTCCCAGTCCTTCTCAACGATAAAGGCGTTGATTCCGCGGTGTCCCTTATCAGCATCAGTTTGAGCAATGACAAGGAAAGTATCTGCCGAGTTTCCATTTGTGATCCAGTTCTTGGTACCATTTAATAGGTAATGGTCACCCATATCCACCGCTGTGGTGCGTTGATGAGTAGCATCTGATCCGGCTTCCGGCTCCGACAAACAGAATGCTCCAATGCTATTTCCGGTTGCGATTGGGACTAGATATTTCTGCTTCTGCTCTTCAGTTCCATATGTTTCGAGTCCCCAACAAACAAGTGAATTGTTTACCGACATCAAAACGGAAACCGAGTTGTCGATCTTCGAGATCTCTTCCATTGCCAATACATATGAAAGGGTATCCATTCCCCCTCCACCGTATTTTGGATCTACCATCATACCAAGAAAACCAAGCTCACCTAACTTCTTGATCTGCTCAGTAGCAAAAGTCATATTCGTATCTCTCTCAATTACACCGGGCAAGCATTCGATGCGAGCAAATTCTCTCGCCGCTTGCTGGATCATTTTGTGTTCCTCGGTCAGATGGATATTCATGTGGTATTCAATTTATGCCGCGAAAATACTGGATTTACTAGGCTAATTGGGATTAATGCCCCTTAATTTTTTCAATCAGGCTGCTTGTTGAATAGCCCTCCAGATAATTAATTCGCTCAACGCTTCCCCCGTTAGATAAAACAAAGTCGGAGCCAACGATTTCTTCAACAGTGTAATCAGCGCCTTTTGCGAGCACATCCGGCTTTAAAACTTCGATGACTTTTATTGGCGTATCCTCATCAAAAATGATCACTGCATCTACGAACATCAGTGAAGCAATCGCCTCTGCTCTGTCGTTCTCGTTATTGATCGGGCGCTCTTCACCTTTTAATCTCTTTGTGCTAGCATCTGAGTTTATTGCAACTACCAGTTTATCTCCAAGATCCTTGCAGGACATTAGATAATCGATATGTCCTTTATGAAGAATGTCGAATACTCCTTTGGTGAATACAACTGTGTCTTCAAGGTATCTCCACATAAAAACCAGTTTATCT
>CAXDOZ010000194.1:0-3415 GCA_963991145.1 uncultured Chitinophagales bacterium
TTTGTCAATTTGTCAATCTGATCACCTCCGCATTCTTCTTCTTCCGCAACCAGGCGCGAATAATGCGATGGATATCCGGATCGTCCTCAAACTTCTTTACGCAAGCTTGCAGTGATTCAACTCCATTGTCGACGTACTTTGGGTCGAAATAGCCAAAGCCCTTATAAACTCCGTCCTGGATCCAAACTGCCGAACGAGTATCGGGCTCAAGACCCTTACCGATCAAAATAAAACTCGGATGGCGATAGCTGTACTCGCCAATCGCACGATCAATATGCTTTGAGATCAGTTCTTTGAACTCATCCGCGCTGCTCATTTTCTTATACTGAGGAATCAATGCCAAATGGTGGTAGAGGTCATGCTTTGATGCCAGTCGCTCTAATGCTCTTTCTGCACCCTTACGGGTGGATGCTTTTATGATCGCTTTCCTCTCCGCATTGAGCAAATGGACATGAAGATTCTCGAATCCATCATCATCCTTCTCGCGAAAAACGCCGTATCGATACTTCTTCCTTCTCTGAGCTTTATTATAAGGCGGCATAAATCGCTTGATCTCTTTTGATTCCAAAAGCTGAGCGATCAGCTCATCACCGGTAACTTCGAAAGAGATGTGGTGCACCTTCTGAAATAACTCCGAACCGCTTCTGGAATTAAGATCCGAACTAAAATGACTGATCACCCTGGTTCGGATATCCTTGCTCATTCCGATATAGAGTGGTTTATGCCGGGAATCGAGAAAGTAATACACCCCAGGTTCTTCAGGCAATGAGTCCACCTCATTTTTAGGAAGATTGGGGGGAAGCGATGATTCGCTCAATCCATCTTCGAGTGCCTTTGAAATGATCTCCTTACGATCATTGAAGATCAATTTTTCTAAGAGAAGAGCAGTTGCTTCTGCATCGCCAAATGCACGGTGGGCATTATCCAGCACAATACCCATTTCCTTTGTGATCACTCCCAAAGAATATCCTTTAGCATCGGGGAAGATCTTTTGAGACATTCGAACAGTGCAGAGCTTCTTCCTCTGGAAAGATTTGCCTGCTCTCTTGAATTCTTCCCGAACCAATCTGTAATCAAAAGGGGCATTATGGGCTACGAAGATCATCCCTTCTGTAAGTTGCTGAACGCGATCTACAATTTCAGGAAATCTGGGTGCCGAGGCCACCATATCATCACTGATACCGGTGAGTCCAACAACGTAGGGATCAATAGGTCTTTCGGGATTTACAAGCGAGCTAAAAGATTCGACAATTCGCTTGCCATTGTGCACGATGATTGCGATCTCTGTTATTCGATCCTGCCCGGGTTTTCCGCCTGTGGTTTCTACATCAATGACTGCAAACATCGCTAAACCAAATATCGGGTATTTTTGTTAGAGGAGGACTTATGAAAGAGCACCTAACATTAGCAATTGTCGGCCTGTTCCTTTTACTATCGAATAGCGCCTGGGCACAAGAAATTGAAGAAGAGCAACGCGAAGGACTTTTTACTGCCAAGAAGTTTGAGAGTGATGCATTTGTTGAAATGACAGGTCAGTTTACCACCTTCACCGGTTCATTTGCGGCCATCACTCGTTTCGGCCTAACCTGGGTTATCAATCACCGTTGGACATTGAATGGGACTTACGACATCCTTACTACAAATAATGATGTCTCTCAGCTGCTTACAACTGAGCCTATTCCGCCAACTGATGAGAAGGTTTTCGCCAATTACCAAAGTGCCGGATTGAAGTTCGGTTACATTTTTTGGGATCAATCCTGGTTCTCACTTCATCCGGAGTGGAAATTTGCCTGGGGTCAGGTTAAGTACGAATATCCTGAAGGCATCATTCGTCACCAGAATTTCTACGTTGGTGAGCCGATGGTAAATGCTGTTTTCAATGTCTCTGATTTTTTCAGAGTTGGAGCAAGCGTTGGCTGGAGATATGCGCTTAGCGTAGACCTAAATGGAATTGAAACCAAAGACATTAATGGATTTGGTGGCGGTGTTTTCATCCGCGTGGGTCAATTCTAAGCTTCCACAAAAACAGATAAGAAGAATCTACCCGCAATTCTCCCTCTTTCAGGCTTACTGAAAGGCTATCTTTGCATTCAATTTTCAATATCGTGACAGATAGGCAGCGCAAGATCGTAGGTTACTGGCTCCTAATCGGAGTCATCATGGTTTTCTTTCAGGTGATCATTGGAGGCATTACTCGTCTCACAGGCTCCGGACTTTCCATAACAGAATGGGACATCGTATTTGGGACATTCCCGCCATTGTCGGCAGATGCCTGGCAGGTAGAATTTGATAAGTACGTAGCTACTCCTCAATATCAGAAGATCAATGAAGGAATGAGCATGTCGGAATTCAAATTCATCTACTTCTGGGAGTATTTTCACCGTCTTTGGGCTCGCTTGATGGGATTCGTTTTTGCCATCCCATTTGCCTTCTTCCTCTTCAAGAAATGGCTAAGTAAGAAACAGATCCTGCAACTGATAGGAGTTGTAGTTGGGGCATCCATTGTGGCATCCTTCGGATGGATCATGGTGGCATCAGGGCTTGAAGAGATCCCCTGGGTTTCTCCATACAAGCTTACCATGCATCTGTCCCTTGCCATCTTACTGTTCTGCTATCTGCTCTGGCTTACATTCGACTATCTGAGAGGGGAAGGAAATTGGATTAAAGTTGATCCGGGCCTTAAAAAGGTCACAATCGCTATTACGGTTCTGCTTTTTATTCAGATCATGCTCGGTGGATTAATGAGCGGGATGAAAGCGGGACTAGCGGCACCCACCTGGCCAGACATAAATGGAAGCATGGCTCCTGAGCAGGTGGCTTTGGAAAACTGGACTGCTGAGAGTTTCACAAACTACTTCTATGATGCGGAGGGTAAAGCAAAGCTGATTGTCCAGTTCTGCCACAGAAATCTGGCTTATATCGTATTCGCCTTATTGATCTGGGTATTCTTTGTCCTTAGAAGGAGAGCCGTAAACGGCGGATTAAAATCTAGTCTGCTTCTGATTCCAGGCATTGCTCTCGCCCAGGTTCTCTTAGGTATAATCACCCTTATTAAGTGCAAAGGAATTGTTCCAGTTAGTTGGGGCGTCGCCCATCAGGGTGTGGCGATTCTATTGCTGGGAACTATGATCTGGGCTATTTATCATCTATTTACGAGTAGAGCGAGAGCTTGATTTAATGGGATATTGTGGTATTGGGATAATGGGGTAATTAGTGAGCTAATTGGCTTGCCTATTTGCGAAATATGCACAATCCCCTTTGTCAGTTTGTCAACCATCCCCATCAGCCTAAAGCTCGTTCCTCGCTAAGGCTGATTCCCCTTCTGTGAAGGGGACTGCAATGTGCATGCAGCACGATCCCTTTCGTCAATTTCTTCGCCCACCAAAGCTCTTCGAACTCCGAAGCCTCTTTGAAC
>CAXDOZ010000195.1:0-3395 GCA_963991145.1 uncultured Chitinophagales bacterium
GAACTGATGATGGATTGTATATCAGCAAGGATGGAGGATTAGAGTTCTACAAAGCAAACAACCCAGACTTTCCCGTCGTTCCGGTGCATGACCTTGTAATTGCTGAAAAAGCTGAAAATCTAGTAATTGGAACTCATGGCAGATCGATCTACACTGCTGATATCTCATTCCTGAGAACCATTGATGATAGTGATCAGATGAGTACAAGGTGGGACTGTGAGGAAGAGATCAAATTCTCTGAGTATTGGGGAACTAAGCGATGGGATTGGACCTATTCTAAAGGTCCTATGCTCAATTTGTGGATGTATATCCCGACATCTCTAGAAGCTAAGCTAAGCCTGCTTCAAGATGGTAAAGCATTGAAGAAGTGGGATCTTGGGAATGTTGATGGATTTGGATACGAGTCTCTTGAGCTTGAGATAGATCCAGAGATGTACCCGGTTTCCAAGAAGAACCCATTGCCGGAGGAAAGCGAAAACGGAAAGATCTATCTGCCAGTAGGCGAATACACTTTAGAGCTTGAACTGAGCAGTGGAGAGTTACTTGAAAAGACTCTGACAATTAGCAGTGAAGACTAAGCTGTTCTAAGCTTTAGCTCCGAGCTCGATTCCGGATCATCCAGGATCCTTATCAATGGCCTGAACGAACTTCTGAGAATAGGCCATTTCTGCGGATAGCGCTTCATCAGTTTGATGATCTTGCTTCGGTGCTTCTTCAAAACATCAGAAACTGCAGGAGGGGAGATCGGAGGTTGACAGTTAGCAGCAATCGACTTCCCGGTTATCTTTTCTCCAATTTGACCAGCTCTTTGAGCTGAAGCCTCATAGCGATCAAGGAATTCAATTGTAGAGGCATACTTATCAGTTGTCGTGGTCTTATTGCTTGTGGTAACAGTTGATTCCTTTGGAGGATTCATTAACAGATCTCCGGACTCGATATACACCGGCCCTTCGTGACTATCTGAGAAGTGAAGTGCAGCAAAAGCTGCCTTTTCAACGGCTTGAGACAACCAGTGAAAGGGGCCATCGTACTTCTTGAGTTTTGTAATGGCAGAATCGCCTAGCTTGAAGATTCGATCTTCTCTTTTGCTAAGCTCTTTCAGTATTTCCTGTGCAAAGCCTACAATGCTTAGACCATAGTTTTCCTGCTTCTTCTGTAATTCATCCTTAAGATCCTGGATCTCTTTCCTCTCCTCTGTAACATGCTTTCTCAGTTCAGTGAATCTTTCACGATCCTGATTTAACTGGCGACAGTAGCTGGTGATCAAGGACTGAAGGCCAACAGCTAGGATCCGCTTGTTAATGGGATTCAACTCCTCACCAGCTCTAGACATCCCATAATAATTCATTGACAGATCAAATTCAATCACTAAAAGGTCAGATTGGAGAGTGCTGCCATTATCAATGCTCATCAACAGGAAGTTGTCTGACTCAGATTTCATCATGTCGAGCTGAGTAGGGGAGCCTGGGGCTTCTTCTGCCCATGGCAACTCTTTAAACTGAAGCCAATTGGGCCCCTGATTCTCATTTCTGAAATACTGAAGCCTGGCAAGAAATGGAGATGCTCCTAATTCGGTCTCATTCCAACCTTTCGAAGAGAAAGAAGAAAGAAACACGGAGGAGCCTCGATTAAATGCCATGAATACCCTTCTTGATCCAGGAACTGAATCGAGACAGAAGGAGCTAAGCCTTTGATATTTGTCTTCTAAGAAGGATAACACAATACCATAAAATTAAGAAATTAAGCAATGACTAAATCATTTAACTGAATAATTAAGTGTTTTATTAAGTTGTAATTAAGGGGAAAATAAGCGTCTTAATTAAGCAGATTGAATTTGTTGAATAGCCAATAATCATTGCTATTAGAGCATTACAATTGCAGTGGACGATTATTTAGGATTCAAAAAAGATGGACGAGATGAAAGGGCTTATTAATTTTATTAAGTGGTTTTTTGGAGATTATGAGAAGGAAGATTTTAAGCCGGAAAGCAAGGAGGAATTGTCCGGCCCCAGGATCTACTTCAACCCTAAGCAGGGCTATTTTTCTTTCCGTAAGTAATTACTCTTCGACTTTGATAACCTGTTCATCGAGCTCTTCTTCGATATCGATCTCCCTGGTTTGGAAGTATGAGCTCGCTCTGACAAGCAGAACAGAAGCATGGATCTTCTCAGTAAGGCCGTTCACAAAGGGTATGAACCCAACTTTCTCTACTTGCTGCGGGGTAGGTAAGCCAAGGATTACGAGGTCGGCTTCACTTGAAGTCTCTGAGATGAGTTCAGAGATCTCCTTTGGAGGCTCAGTATTGTCCAGGAGTAAGATCTCACCATTGAGCCTGAAGTGATTTAGAACGTTTTTGATCATTTCCCTTTGAGCGTCATAGCGGCGCTTCTTACGCTTCGAAGCAGTGCCGATCATAATCAATCTAAAATCTGCCTGACGCCAATCCTCTGAAGCTGTAAGAAACTTGGTGAGTTGTAGCATAAGCTCACCGTTATTACTCAATCCTCTCCACCAAATATCAATCTTCTGTTTATTGCCAAATGGCTTATGATTTGAGGTGTCGAGTAAAAGGAAATTGTGATCCAGGTCCATGATGTGTTGAACAAGGTTGTTTCCTTTCTCAGGATCGGAGGATAATGCTGATAGAGAAACCAATACTGTATTGGGTTCTACACCCGGGAAGCCAAAGGTTGTGGCTAGCGAGTCTATTGCATCATATGGATCTCTGGCTTTCAGACTTCGGATAAAGATCCCTGTGTTTTCGGCATTGGGATCCTCTTCACGTCCGGCTTTATCACTAAAAAGGGTAGGCAGTTCCGGTTTGATCTGCAGATCTATTTGAGTCGCCATACCGTACTGGCCGGCAATATCCTGTCCCAGGGTCCTGATCTCTTTAAGATCTGAGTTCTCTACGCTTACTGCCAGGATATTAGGCTCCCAGTTTCTCTTGTGCACGGATTCAACATCAATGAGCTTGAGGCCAGCTCTTACAAGACTTCTCCAAACATTCATCCAAATACTTCCCGATCCTACGGCCATTTGCTTCCTGCGCAGATAGAAGAATACTCCACCCAATAACAGGAATGAAACGATCATGGCTAGCGGGTCGAGCTGGACCATGATAAAGAAGGTGGCGAGAAAGCCTATGATAGAGATCCAGGTCGGAATTCTGAATGTTGGCCTGAACTCGGAAGAAGACCAGTTTTCAAGAGCTGCACTCAAATTGATAAAGCCATAAGCCGACAGGTAGAACATGGTTACAATGCCTGCAATAGCGTCTAGCTCACCGATCAGAATACCAGCCTGAGCAATTATGAAGGTCAGGATGCGCGCGTTTCTAGGCTCGTTTGACGGACCACCGCCCTCGGCCAGCTTCTTGCTGGCTATCTTATCGT
>CAXDOZ010000196.1:0-3369 GCA_963991145.1 uncultured Chitinophagales bacterium
CCGCTGTTGATCTCGAAAGTCTCTTCAGCGCCTTTTGTTTTGAGCTTAACGGTTCCTTTCTCCAATGAAGAAACGATAGCCGCGTGATTGTTTAATATCTGGAATAACCCGTTGGTGCCAGGAAGGGTAACCGCTTCGGCTTCGCCTTCGAAAAGCACTTTTTCAGGTGTTAGGATCTCAATTTGCATAGTCTGTTGGATTAAGCGTTAGCCTCAGCCAAAATTTTCTTCCCTTTCTCGATCGCTTCTTCGATCGTACCTACAAGGTTGAAAGCAGCTTCTGGGTACTCATCAACCTCACCATCCATGATCATATTGAATCCGCGGATAGTTTCTTCGATTGGTACAAGTACACCTTCCATACCGGTGAACTGCTCAGCAACGTGGAATGGCTGAGAAAGGAAACGCTGAACACGACGTGCGCGGTGAACAACCTGTCTGTCTTCTTCACTCAATTCATCCATACCAAGAATTGCGATGATATCCTGAAGCTCATTGTAGCGCTGAAGGATCTCCTTAACTCTCTGAGCTGTATCGTAGTGAAGATCACCAACAACATCTCTTGTAAGAATTCTTGAAGTAGAATCTAGTGGATCTACCGCTGGGTAGATACCAAGAGCAGCAAGCTTACGAGAAAGTACCGTTGTCGCATCAAGGTGAGCGAAAGTAGTTGCCGGAGCCGGATCTGTAAGGTCATCCGCAGGTACGTAAACCGCCTGTACAGATGTAATTGATCCTCTCTTAGTTGAAGTAATACGCTCCTGCATCAATCCCATCTCAGTAGCAAGCGTTGGCTGGTAACCTACCGCTGATGGCATACGACCTAGAAGTGCCGATACCTCAGAACCCGCCTGAGTGAAACGGAAAATGTTATCTACGAAAAGAAGAACGTCACGTCCTCCTGCATCATCCTTATCTCCATCACGGAAGTACTCAGCTACAGTCAAACCTGAAAGAGCAACACGTGCACGTGCTCCCGGAGGTTCGTTCATCTGACCGAATACCAAAGTAGCCTGACTCTGAGCTAGCTTTTCAGCATCTACTTTGCTCAGGTCCCATCCACCTTCTTCCATATCTTTTTCAAACTCGTCTCCGTACTTGATTACACCAGATTCGATCATCTCACGAAGAAGGTCGTTACCCTCACGAGTACGCTCTCCTACACCGGCAAATACAGAAAGACCAGAGTGTGCTTTCGCAATGTTGTTGATCAACTCCATGATCAATACCGTCTTACCTACACCAGCTCCTCCGAATAGTCCGATCTTACCACCTTTCGCGTATGGCTCAAGAAGGTCGATCACCTTAATACCGGTGAATAGTACTTCACTCTCCGTAGAAAGATCTTCGTACTTAGGTGGCTTACGGTGTATCGGATAACCATTGCTGTTATCTACTTCTACCTGGATCCCGTCAATTGGCTCACCTACTACGTTGAATAGACGTCCTTTGATTGAATCGCCCGTAGGCATTTTAATAGCAGTTCCAAGGTCGGTAACATCCATTCCTCTTTGAAGACCTTCAGTAGCCTCCATGGAGATTGTTCTTACGGAATCTTCACCTAAGTGCTGCTGACACTCAAGTACGATTTTAGTTCCGTCTTCTTTGGTTACCTCTAATGCGTTCAGGATTTGTGGTAGTGCTCCGCCTTCAAAGCTTACATCCACTACCGGGCCGATCACCTGTTTGATCTTACCTACGTTCGGCATCGTTTATTGACTTTATAGAAATTAATGAACTCAATTCGCGCGCAAATGTACGCTATCCTACACTCTAAACCAATTGATTTAGAGCTAAATGATTTGCACATTTTGTGAATTGTCAATGCTTTAAAATGCGAAATTTGCTCTCTTGCAGAATCAGGCTACTTATATAGATGTGATACTGCCTCTCAAGTTGGGGCAACTATACACTTATGGCGTGCCTTTCGAGCTGGTTGATGAGCTTGAAATAGGCAAAAGAGTAGTGGTGCAATTTGGCCGTTCAAAGATCTATACTGCTCTCATCGCACGCATCCACCATAAGGTGGCCGATAAGAGGCAGATCAAACCCATCGATTCCATTCTGGATGATAAGCCAATTATTGATCCTGAACATCTAAAGTTCTGGGAATGGATGAGCAGATATTATCTCTGCTCATTGGGGGAGGTGATGCAAGCCGCTTTGCCTTCGGGATTAAAACTGTCGAGTGAAACGAGATTGGTCCTTCACCCGGAGTTCGAAGGAGATTTTTCAGATCTCAATGATAAAGCATATACCGTGGCAGAGGTCCTCATCCGACAGCGAGAGCTGTCTGTAAATGAGGTGCAAAAGATTCTCGGGCAAAAGCAGGTCTTCCATGTGCTTCGCGATCTGGTAAAATATGAAGTAGCGCTTTTCTATGAGGAGCTAAGAGATAAGTATCGCCCTAAAAAGGAGAAGTTTATTCGCTTCGCGAATGCCTTCCGCGAGGAAGAAGCAATGCGTGAGGCCTTCGATAGTCTGGAGCGCGCTCCAAAACAGCTTGAAGTGCTTATGATGCTCTTTCAGCTTTCCACGAATGATAAAGAGGTGGCTAAAGCCGATTTGATCAAGAGATCGGGAGCAGATTCAACGAGGATTAAAGCTTTGGTAGAGAAGGGGATCATCGAGGAGTATAGCAAAACCAAAGACCGGCTACCATCAAGCGGACAGCCAATTGAGGAGCATCAGGCTCTTTCCGAACATCAGGCGAAAGCCTATGATTCGATGAAGGAGCAGTTCGAAGATCACGAGGTTGTGCTTCTTCACGGAGTAACATCCAGCGGGAAAACGCATGTCTACTTCGAGTGGATCAAGGAGCAGATCGATGCCGGTAAGTCAGTTTTGTACCTGCTTCCTGAGATCGCGCTCACTGCGCAGATCGTTCAGCGATTGAGGAAACACTTTGGCGATGTCGTTGGAGTCTATCACTCCAAATTCAATGAGCAGGAACGAGTAGAGATTTGGAATAAAGTTCTGGATGGGAAATACAAACTGGTGCTTGGAGCTCGCTCCTCTCTTTTCCTTCCTTTCAGAAATCTGGGATTGGTCATTGTAGATGAAGAGCACGATCAATCATTTAAGCAGTTTGACCCTGCTCCTCGATATCAGGGAAGAGATTCTGCGGTGATGCTCGCGCATCAAATGGGAGCGAATGTGATACTGGGATCTGCAACTCCATCAGTAGAATCATTGCATAATGCAAAGAATGATAAATACGGTTTTGTGCAGATGAAAGAGCGATTTGGTGGCCGTGAATTGCCAGAGCTCAAAACGATCGATCTGGCTTATATGGTCAAGACGAATCGCATGCGCGATCAATACTCCATCCCATTGCTGAAGGCAATGGAAGAAACCCTGAAAAGGGAAG
>CAXDOZ010000197.1:0-3331 GCA_963991145.1 uncultured Chitinophagales bacterium
ATCGCTCCACTTCTCTTCATTCCATTTATTGAAAATAGCTTCAAGCATGGAGTAAATAATCAGATCGGAACGGGCTTTGTCCATATTGATCTTGAAGTGAATGGAAAGGATCTGGAGCTTAAAGTGACAAACGGGAAATCAAAACAAAAAGAGCCAAGCTCTCAACCTGGAGGGATCGGATTGAAGAATGTAAAACGCCGACTAGACCTGATCTATCCTAAGAAACATATACTTAATATTCAGGAGCAGAATGATGCTTTTGAAGTAGACCTTAAATTAGATTTATCATGAACATCAGATGTTTGATCGTAGACGATGAGCCATTAGCTCAGGATATCCTTGAGACTTATGTAAAGAAAATCCCTAACCTCGAATTGGTTGGGAAGTGCAGCAATGCTATTGAGGCAATGCAGGTTTTGAAAGAGGAGTCGATCGATCTTCTGTTTCAGGACATTCAAATGCCGGAGATCACAGGATTGGATTTTATTCGCTCTTTGAATAACCCACCTCAGGTGATATTCACTACAGCTTATGCCAACTACGCAGTTGAGGGTTTCAACCTCGACGCAGTTGATTATCTCTTAAAGCCAATTTCATTTGACCGCTTTTTGAAAGCCGTGAACAAGGCGGAAGGAAGATTGACAAAAGACAGCAGTGAATCATCCGCCGGAGGCGCAAATGAACCCGACGATTATGTTTTTGTCAAGACCGACAAAAAGATGGTGAAGGTCAAGTACAAAGAGATCCAGTACGTTGAAGGACTGAAGGATTATGTTATGATCTACATCGAGGGAGGCCGACTGGTTACCTTGATGACCATGAAATCACTTGAGGCTCAATTGCCGGATCAGATGTTCAAGAGGATCCACAAGAGCTATATCATTTCAGTAGATAAGATCAATGCCATTGTTGGGCATATGGTCGAGATCGACGGTGCTGAGAAATTAATCCCGATCGGAAATAGCTATAAGGATGGCTTCTTCAAGATCATTGAAGCGCATCACCTGAATAAATAGGAATTTGATTTAAATAGCTGTAGTATTCAAGAATGAAATTGCGACTCTTCGCCCTACTGCTATTTCTCAGTTTACCCTTTTTTTTAATTTCTCAAGGCCTTGAAGGGGCTGCTTCAAAGAAACCTGAGGCATGCGTCAAAGAAGGCAAGAAGCAACTTCAGGAATCCCCAGAAGACAGCGAACTCTGGTCGATCGTTGGTGCCTGCTATTTAAGTTGGGCAATAGATTCAGAGAAGGAAGAGCTCTACGATTCAGCAGTCAGCTATTTAACTCAGGCCCTAATTTTAAATAATGAAGATGCCCTCGCTTTCAGCAATCGGGCTTCAGCTTATTTTTATGCAGCAGGATTGAATGAGGAAAAGCTGGAAAAGGCGCTTGTCGATTACAATAAAGCACTTGCACTCAATCCCAGATTAGGACTGGCAATTTTAAATCGTTCCATCCTTCTTAAAGAAATGGAGGATTATGAAGGAGCCCTGGAGGGATTGGATTATTTGATCTCTCAGCAACCATTTAATCCGGTTTTCTATTTGCATCGAGCTCGTATTTACAAAGAAGCTACTGCCTTCAGGACAGCGATAAATGATTATTTAAAAGCGATCGATCTCGATAGCACCGTGATCCCTGCTTATCTGGAGGCGGGAGAGTGTTATGCCAACCTGGGATTCTACCCCGAAGCGAAGGACTTAATGCTCAAATCAATTCAAAAAGATAAGAACTCATCAAGCAGAGCTTATTTTAATTTGGCCTGTTACGAAATGGCAGAAGGAAATTCAGCTCAATCAGAAAAGTACTTCAAGAAATCGCTCAAAGGAAGCTATCCTTCCTCTTTGACTTGTGAGGACCTCAATTCGAATATCTTCCTTCAGAACAGATTGGTTGAGGATCATTGGGGAAAGGGATTTGAGAATTTAAAGCTCAATTGTAACTAGCTTTAAGCATGCACCCTTTCTTTAAAGGATTCATTTTCGCTTTTCAGGGAATCAAAACGGCATTCCTCGAGCAAAGGAATTTGCGCTTTCACTCAGCAGCCGCTCTCATCGTTATTGCTGCTGGCTTCATCTTCGAGATCACGAAGACTGAATGGCTCATCGCACTGCTTTGTATCGCAATGGTCATAGGCATGGAACTGCTCAATACTGCTGTAGAATACCTGACTGATCTGGCTTCTCCAGAAATTCACCCACTGGCAAAGAAAGCCAAGGACGTGGCTGCAGCTGCCGTGCTATTCGTTTCGATCATCGCCGCCATTATCGGCCTGATGATCTTCCTACCCTACATTCAAAGTCTATGAGAAAGCTCTTTCTACTCATTTTATTACCATTCATTCTTGCCTGCTCAAACTCCGAAGGTGGAAGCGATGCAAAGCCACCTGAGCCTTATACTGTAGAAGTAAATTATTACGGTGCTCTAAAAGAGATCATGCACGAATCGAATCTCTCCTCAAGGATCGATCTCTCCGAACTGGAGTCTCTTGAGAATCTTTATGCCCTCGGTGCTTTTGAAAATTTACAGGGCGAGATCCAGATCTTCGATGGAGAGGTATTCAACTCCAGATTGAATGGTGTCCTCTCGCATGAAATTGAAAAAAATCTCGAAGGAGGAGCAGCACTTCTGGTTGCTGCCCAGGTTCATGAATGGAATGAATTTGAGGTAGATCAACAGCTCAAATCTGATGGAAATATGCAATCCTATATCGCTGAGATGGCAGCGCTGAACGGAATCGACACAACGAATCCTTTTCCATTTCTATTAGAGGGAGAATCTCAAATGCTGGATTGGCATATCATAGATTGGGATATAGCCGATTCGGTTCACACGCATGAAAAGCATGTCAAATCAGGACTGAAGGGAAGCATGATCAATAAAGAGATCTTCGTACTCGGCTTTTACTCAAATTCTCATCACGCCATCTTTACGCATCATACAACTAATCTGCACATGCATTTTAGATCGGCTGACGCTCTTGAAGCCGGACATGTAGATAATCTAGTCTGTGGAGAAGGGATGAGGCTTTTTCTGCCTAGTCCTGAGTAGTTGGCTCGACAGTATCTTCCTGAACGTTCTCCTCCTTCTTAGGAGTAGGGAAGAAGCGCTTCTGGAATACGAGAATGATTCCAACACCTACAGAAATTGCGGCATCAGCAACATTGAATACCGGACGGAAGAACAGAAAATCCTCCCCGCCCCAAATTGGAAACCATGACGGGAATGTCCCGCTTAGGAAGGGGAAGTAGAACATATCTACCACCTTACCCTGCAGGAATGGAGCATATCCTCCGCCTTCGGGGAACATGGTAGCAACTTTGCCAAAT
>CAXDOZ010000198.1:0-3315 GCA_963991145.1 uncultured Chitinophagales bacterium
GCCTGAAGGCTTTGAAACAAAGATCAGATCATCAGTCTCCTTTATAACATCTACTGCCTTTAGGAGTGACTTCATACTCGCTGATTGAACAGGAAGTGATAGATCTCTTTCTTTTCCAGGATTGCCACATCTCCAACATCCATACCTCTTGCATCAAGCCTTTCAATTGACCACCTCACTAATCTCAAAGTTGGCAATCCAACTGCGGCTGTCATTCTGCGAACCTGCCTATTCTTACCCTCTGTAAGTTCCAACTCCAACCAGCTAGTAGGAATATCTTTTCGGTATCTAATTGGAGGGTTTCTCTCAGGTATCCTTGGAGCTTCAATTTGACGAACAGTGCAGGGTTTGGTTCTGTAATCTTTCTTATTTATCCTGATATCTACCCCGGTAGCAAGCTTATGCATTTGATCTCGGGTCACTTCTCCTTCTACTTGCACCAAATACTTGCGAACGTGACCATGATCCGGATCAAGTAGTCTCTTATTGAGAGTTTCGTCATCTGTGAGAATAAGCAACCCTTCCGAATCTTTATCCAGACGCCCTACGGGATAAACTCTTTTAGGGAAATCAAAGATCGTTTTTAGCGATTCTTCAGGATTATCTGTTCTGAACTGAGACTGAACCCCAAAGGGTTTGTATGTGATGAAGTATTGTGCTTGAGCCATGCTATTTAATGTTCCGCTCGAGGCAGATCGCCTCATATGCAAGGCGAATTTCCTCAAAATTTTCTCTGGAACTAGCATTTTTATCACTTTGTCTATCAGGGTGGTATTTTAAGACCATAACCCGGTAGGCTTTTTTTACTTCCGAATCAGCTGCATTAGGATTTAAGCCCAGAAGAGAATATGGGTCTGAAGCCGGTCGAGGGCTCCATCTTTTGACCTGCCTAAACTGCTTTATAGGAAGATTTAGATCGACACATACTCTTTGCAAAAAGGTATTTTCAATAGAGCTTAAATGGCCATCGGCGATAGCCATCCTATAAAGAAGACCAAGGAATTCATCTCTAAACTTCTGAGGTGTAGAAGCTGCAATTTCTTTGGACAGACTTGAAACATTGTACTTCTTTTCCAATAAGGTTCTCAGAACTACGATTCGGTCGTTGGCATAGGATTGAGAAAAATTTCTGGCGATATACTTTCTCAGGTAATGGACACCCTGCTGGTTTACATTGCCATTCACCTTCAGCAGTTGGCTGGATATCGCCAGAAGCGTCATGTGAAACCCAACGGTATAATCCTTCCTTTTTTTTCTTTTTGGCCGTAAGCTTATCAAGCTTCCATCTGCAAAAAAGACAAAGAGTATCGATATGATAATTAAGAAGTATACCACTGTCTAATGAAACTTAAACGTTTGCAAAGGCTTTTAGTTATAGGGTGGGATAGAGCTTTAAATTGAATTCTCCTGACATCACAAAGCTTTGTTTCAGCTTAACTTAGAGACAATGGCATTCGCCTTGAAAAATATCAACCCGTTATTCCTTTCTCTTGCAATATCCTTGTTGGTCAATCTGTCATTCTCAAAATCGGCCTCCGGCCAGATTATTAACAATGCACTTATTAGCCAATTCCAGGAAGCTTTCTCAATCTCCACAAAGGATTCAATCCGGTTTGAAGAGTTAAAAGGAAAGGACCTGAGTAAAGTTATTTCTCAAGTTAACAAGTCTGTAAAGAAAGACGAATCCTTTAGTTCCGGCAGGTTGTTTCTGGCATTCCTGTTCTATCAAACCGAGGATTATCAGAACTCATTAAAGGAATTGGATAAACTTATCGCTCAAGATGATGATTGCGCAGATGCTTATTTTCTCAGAGGGAATGTGTACCTCGAAATGGAATTATACCAAAAGGCTCTGAATGATTATAAGCAAACTTTGAAAAAGGATAATGAGTATACAAATGCCTTGAACAACATTGCAGTCATACGAATAAGAAATCAGGGCACAGGAGGCTTACACTCCAATGATTTGAAACTTGCTAAATCCGACATCCTGGAAATTTTCAAATCAGATAGCACTAGCAATAGCAGAATATTGATGAACATTGGATTGATCCATATTGGTCTTTTTGAGCACTCAGATGCGCATAACTATTTCTCAAAAGTGATTGAATTAGAGGACCAGCTTCAGGCTGAAGCCTACTTCAACCGAGGCTTGTCAAGTTATTACCAACGGAACTACAGCTCGGCAAAGGGTGATTTTATTCAGGCATTTGATATGGAATATCAGCCTGAGCGGTCATCTGAATTTATTGAGCATATAACCTATATTCAATCTCAATCAATTAAGCAGTTCTAGTGGAGATTGAGTATTCAGTTCAAACCTTTGAAAGCCTTACAAAGGAAGACTTGTATAACCTTTTAAGATTCAGACAGGAAGTCTTTGTAGTTGAACAGTCAAGTGCATATTTAGATGCTGATGGAATCGACCTTATAGGTTTTCAGATCATTGGAAAATCAAATGGTAACATCGTTTCTACCGCAAGAATTTTTGAGAAGGAATACAATGGCAGGCAAATAGCCTATCTGGGAAGATTTGCTCTCTCATCTGATTTCAGGGGTAGGCACTATGGTAAAGAGTTACTTGAGCTTGCTATTGAGCTATGCCGGGAGAAATATCCAGGATTAGAAATGGGCGGAACTGCTCAAGTAGCTCTTCTAGGGTATTACAGCCAATTTGGGTTCGAGCCAGAAGGAGAGGAGTTTGACGATGGAGGTATCCCTCACAAGATGGTTATCAAGAATGATTAGCCATTTTATCCTTTTTGTAAGCAGTAACGAGAATCCCTACGCCAACTATTAGTTCAAATACGCCTACAATCATTTTGTCTAATAGAATATGCCCCAATCCAAATAATAGCAAGAAAGCAGAAAGGATATAAAGAACCCAGACAAGTAGATCTGATCTAAAACTCTTTTGAGAATTGCTTCCAAGGAGTTCTTTCGGCCAAAAGCCAAATGGATTAAAGCGAGCTGCAAAATCCTTCAATCTCTCTTCTTCAGTGGGTTTAGTGAGCAGTGTTACTATTACGCACAGAAGGATGCAGAAGATCGAAATAATGGCTAACTGATATCTGGAATCAAGGTCGGGAAATAGAATGGACCCCAGTATTGTGCCAATCAATCCGGCGAGCATTCCCGCTATTTCTGTATAGGCATTAGCCCTCCACCAAAGCCATCTAATTAACTGTGCGGCTCCAAGTCCGGCAGAGGCATTGATAAAGAAGATCCAGGCATCACCAACAGACTCGATCTGAGAGCTGAATACTAAGGCAATTATGGTAATTAGAACTACGGTAGTTCTACTTACTCTTACCA
>CAXDOZ010000199.1:0-3294 GCA_963991145.1 uncultured Chitinophagales bacterium
TAAGCTGCATCAGCTCCAACTCCTCCCAGATAAGTACTCCAGGTAAGTGATGAAAGAGCAGGGTCCATTTTGAAAACACAGCCATCCTGACCACCATTATTTGTTCGTTGAGGCGCACCAAAAGTGGTTGGGAAATTCGTCGATTGCGTACAACCAGCTACATAGACATTGCCACTCTGATCAACTATAATCTCTCCTCTCGCATCATCTGCATAGTTGAACTTCAGGGAAGTGGTCACATTTGCACTGGCAGTTACATTTACTCCATCATCTCCCAAACCACCAATGAAGGTCGAATTCAATAATGCAGTTCCGGTGGTATTTAATCGGCTAATAACCATATCAGCACCGCCATTTTGCAATCTGTCGTAGCTTCCTAAAGTGGTCGGGAAGTTAGTAGAGTAGGAGCGACCAAAAACGTAAAGCTCATCGGCAGAGTTTACGATCATTGAATGCGGCTGGTCATTGTCAGTGCCACCTAAATAAGTGCTGTAAAGCAGATTGGTGCCCTGGTCGTTGAACTTGCTGATCGCCATATCTGCGTTGATCCCATTTCCATTTGTATTCCCTCCCGCAAAATTTATCTGGAAAGCCCCGGCTGTTGTTGGATAACCAGGTTCTAGAGCAATACTACCTGCATAAAGATTGCCATCATTATCATAAGTGGCTGTGTAGCCAAAGTTATCTCCTGTAGATCCCGAATAACTTGCGAAAACTAGTGTCGGGTCGATGGTTAATTCTTTTGAATTGTCATAGCCTTTTGGGAAGCCGAATGATAAAGAGTTACCATTTAGGACGTACTTCGATTTTACTTCTTCAAAATCACCTCCTGTTCCATATTGGAAACTAACTGGCTCTTTCTCGGTGACATCAGCAAAAGGAGTTTGGTACTTAAGCTCTTTCTTGTCGATGATCATTCCATCCAATCCGATATAGAGTAACTCAACCTGAGCGGGATCAGCACCCGGATGCACGATCAGATCGTACTTCAGATCATCTCCCACACCGTAAACCTCCATGTCAATTCCTGGATACAGATCAGTGTAAGTGATCTTCTTGAAGAGAAGAACGCTATCGGCCCAACGGGCCTCATCACTGCCAATAAAATAATTGTGATAATGAGGCCAGGAATAACTGCCCTCTACGCTTACTGATGGATTGGAATTTTGAAACTCCATCTTGTAAGAGAAAGCATTTACGCCATGAGAAACTGAGCACGAACTACCATGAGTAGCACATGAATGCTGCTGGTGATAAAGTGGGTCGTGGAATAGAAATGTGAAGCCATCCGGCTCGAAATAGATCTTTCCAATAGCGATATCGGCGCGATACAGGATCTGATCTTCCCATTGCCCTTTGTTCTCAATAAGCTTGAGCTCAGAACTGCTTTCTACAAAACGCACCGGATCTGCCTGGGAGGCAAACGAAACCCCTAAGAGAAGGAAAATGAGGATGTGTCGTAGAGCTCTTGTCATATGATCTTCTGGAAAGTCCCGGCAGACAATGAAAGCAAAGCTTCGCTGCTCAAAGGAAATCCCCTATGAAGATAACGAGAATAAGGGCCTGTCGGTTGGTTGCTCATGCTATCAAAAGTCAAAATTCCTTTTATATGACAATCAAAGACCACACCAGTTTAAGCTGAGCTGGGTTTTGTCGAATCTTGCTCATTGTCGTATTTTCAGCCGATTCAGAAAAATCACCCCATTTATGGCCGATCAGGACACTAGCCAGGAAGAAGAAAAAGTAGAAAGAAGCAATAAGATGCCTGCGGGTATCCCCTACATCATTGGAAACGAGGCAGCCGAGAGATATTCCTTCTATGGAATGAAGGCGATCCTCTTCATTTTCCTTACTCGATTTATCATGAATGCGGCCGGTGAAACGGATGTCCTAAGCGACGAGGACGCTAAATTCTGGGTTCACCTATTCATCTTTGGAGCTTATGGAGTGTCGATATTTGGCGCTTTCCTCTCTGACATCTGGTTAGGTAAGTACAGAACTATCATGTACCTCTCGATCATCTATTGTATCGGGCATTTTGTGCTAGCGCTGTTCGAGACACATACAGGATTTTTGATCGGTTGTAGTCTGATCGCAATAGGAGCTGGAGGTATTAAACCCTGTGTCTCTGCGCATGTTGGGGATCAGTTCACTTCTAAGAACCAGCATTTGCTGGAGAAAATGTTTACCTGGTTCTACTTTGCCATCAATGCAGGTGCCGTTGTAGCTTACCTTACAGCTGAACCAATTCTTAGAAATGAGTATCTGATCTCAAAGGGGTTGAATGCTACCATCGCATTTGGATTACCAGGTGTATTGATGGTGGTTGCTACACTTGTTTTCTATGCGGGCCGACATAAGTTCATCTCTATCAAACCTGCGGGTTGGGCAGTGTACCAGAAAGAGCTCTTCAGCAAGAAAGGTGCAGCCCTGGTATTGAAGCTTATTCCAATCTACCTCTTCATTACCATTTTTTGGTCGCTTTTTGATCAAACGGGCTCAGCCTGGGTTCAGCAAGCAGATTCAGATCTGATGAATAAGCATGTGGATCTCGGATTTATCGCCTTCGACTTCTTCCCAAGCCAGATTGGATTTTTCAATCCGCTACTGATCGTAATTTTTGTTCCTCTATTTGCTGCGGTTATCTATCCGGCCTTGAGGAAGCTAATTCCAATGACTTACGTAAATAAGATCGCCATCGGGATGGTGCTCGCTTCTTTGAGCTTCGCTCTGATCAGTTGGGTGCAAATGAATATGGATAATGGTGTAACAATGAGCATTCTTTGGCAGGTTCTAGGATTTGTAATATTAACTGCGGCAGAGATCATGGTGTCAATTACCGCTCTGGAGTTCTCTTATACTCAAGCGCCAAATGTGATGAAGAGTTTCATTCTGAGTTTCTATCTGATCGCAGTTTCACTCGGTAACCTCTTTACTGCTCTGGTCAATGCCTTTATCAAAAACCCAGATGGTACTACCAAACTTGAAGGAGCGGAATATTTCTGGTTCTTTACCGTGATGATGGCTATTGCTGCTGTGGCATTCTACTTTGTGAACAGAAACTACAAAGAGGAGACTTACATTCAATCGAGAGAAGACGCTGAGGACTTTATTTAAGCCCTTCGGGCCGATTGGTCTCGAACAAATTTGAAACTTTCGGAAATTGCTTTGTTTTCTTCTCAATCCTGAGAGGGGAAAAAATTATCTTTCGAACCCATTTTTACTTTGAAAAATCACGACATGACAGATACAGCACAAAAAATGATCAATGATGCCATCAAGGCAATTGAGGAT
>CAXDOZ010000200.1:0-3293 GCA_963991145.1 uncultured Chitinophagales bacterium
ATTATACAAATTACCAATCTCAACCAGATCCGAACAGCGAACGGTCATAACCGCAGAAAAACGAAAGTCGTCGTCTGTCAACATGTGTATAAAGAGCTGATTTTAAGAGAAAAAAATGTTAAATTATAGGAATAACTATACTGTCTATGATGTATAAAATACACGACCATGAGACCGTCTTGATATTCAATAAATCGAGTCGCAAAGGTAAGCAAACCCTTGCCTATTTGATTGGTTTAACCCCTAACGTACGCCAGGTTGACACTCAAAAAGACAGTGTAAGTCCCTCTTATTGGAAAGAAATCTTAAAACGACTGGAATTGCATCCTAAAGAAGTAATGGACAAGTCTCTTCCATACTATCAGGAGCATATTCGAGGAAGGGACTTTGATTCTGAGAGCTGGTTAAAAGTGCTTAGCAAAAACCCTCAGCTACTTCGCTCTCCAATTGTAATTACAGGAGACAGAGCTGTATTGATTGACAATCCTAGTGAGGTGTCACAGATCAAGGCTAGTGTTAAAACTGCGAATTAGCTCATTAAGCTCAGATAGCATCATTGCCGTAGCTCCCCAAATTATATGACCTTCATACTTGAAGGCTGGAGTTGTAATGCGTAAACCTGAATTTACGTCGATCTTCATTTCCTGAATATTCGATTCATCAAGGAAGAAGCTCAGAGGGATCTCCAGGATCTGAGCCACTTCTTCTTTCTCTGCAATTAGATTGGGTCTTTGCTTAAGAAACCCCACAACTGGTTGAACCAGGAAATTACTGGGCGGGATATACAGTTCTGTCATTTCTCCCAGCACCTCAACTTCATCACTTTGGATATTTACCTCTTCCTCAGCTTCCCTTAAGGCGGTGTGGATCAAACTGCTGTCATTATCTTCTACCTGACCTCCCGGAAACGAAATTTGACCACTGTGAACTCCCGGGTACTCAGGCCTTTTCATTAGTACAAGCTTATATTCTCGGCCTTCGGCCGGATAGATGGGAACGAGCACCGCACTCCGTTTAGCACCAGTTGTATCATACTGCTGCTCAAGCCTTCTAAGCCTTCTCATTGATGCAAGCTTAAGTTGTGCCTCAAGCCCGGGCAAATTACCTTTCAAGGCCTCTGTAAGCTGTTCTTTCAATTGTGATTCTAGCACTAAATCAAGATAGTTTTTTGTCTGTCAAGTCAATCCAAAGAAAGAAACACGCGGTATTAAGAATTTGTTAATGACTCTTTGATTTGAACACAGATACCCTTACCTTTGCAATCCACATTGCGGGGTGGAGCAGTTGGTAGCTCGTCGGGCTCATAACCCGAAGGTCACAGGTTCGAGTCCTGTCCCCGCTACTAAGTGAAAAGCCAGTCGAAAGATTGGCTTTTTTATTTTAATCTCTTGCCAAAAGTTCGAGCCTTGACGCATTGCAACTGCTGTTGCAATGGTCAAGATCCTGACAAGCTATTGGCTTCGTCAGGGTCCTGTCCTCGTTACTAAGAAGAAAGCCTATTGAATCAATTGGCTTTTGTTACCCAACAACCACAGACATTAAAACATTGGCTAATGGAAGTCTGGGTTTATATTTTGTACTCTCATTCGTTAGATACCTTTTATAAGGGAATTTCAAAAAACGTTGATAGGCGATTGTCTCAGCATAATGCTGGTTACGAAGAATACACAAGGTTGGGTGCTCCATGGATTCTATTATGGTGTTCAAAGAAATCAAATAAGTCGGAAGCCTATCGCCTTGAAAGAAAGCTCAAAAACTTATCAAAGAAAAGGTTGATTCGATTTATGCTTAAGTATGATTCACAGGTTTCGAGCCTTGACGCATTGCAACTGGTGTTGCAATGGTCAAGATCCTGACAAGCCATAGGCTTCGTCAGGGTCCTGTCCCCGCTACTAAGTAAAAAGCCGGTCAAATGACTGGCTTTTTTTATTGTTAGAGTATGACCAGACTTTCAATGGCTCTCTCCTCTTCTGTCTGAACTACTACAATGTATTTTCCCGAACTAAGGGTTTGAAGGTCTAAAAATCCATTTGCAGGATAGTCCGAAAACTCATTAAAAATCTCATTTCCATCGATTGACACTATTTGAATATCAACTCTTCTATCCTCGTTAAGAGTGGTTTTGTATTCAATCCTACCTGCGCTTGGATTTGGAGAAAGCAAAATTCGAAAGCCTTGATCTTCAATATTTTCAATTGAGCCTGTTGCTTCCCCTTTCTCCAGAAACACCTTTATAAGCCTATTGGTCGCATGACTCATCGTGCCGTCATCAACCCAGAAAATATTTTCCTGATTGGACTGTATTCCGCCATAAACGTAGCCTATCAGCGTCTTTCCATCAGGCAGTCTGTCAAACCTCAATAAATCATGATCATAGAATTGAAGATTTACTGGAATGAAGGATGCTCCAGCACCCATAAAATCAGGCATTTCAAAAGGGAAATAGGATTCAAACATTGAATCGTTTCCTTCTCTTCTAATCATTGAAATCGTCTTTACAAATGGCACATCAGTATCATCAATCAAATTACCTGTAGATCGGTCAAAATAGAATCTGGATATCCCTCCAAAAAACACTGTATACATCGTGTTTGAAGCACTGGAGTAGATTGGAACATGAGCAGAATGGTACTGATTAAGCAATTGATTGAAATCATTTCTAACCCTAAAACCTGTAGGCTTTAGCTCTACTGTGTTTAACCAGGGGAGATCTACTGAATGCTGAAATACTCCACTAAAGATTGTGTAGCCAACCTCACCATTGGGAAAGATCTGTTTTGCCATATTGTAGTCTCGTCGATGCAGGTTCAATGTATCAACCCAGGGGTTCATCCATGTAATTTGAAGATTAATCCCATCATCGACTAAGGAGAATCTGCTGATCTGGTTTGTATACCGCTGATAGAACCCCGGACCATGACTGGGACCATGAGGATTATATCTTCCTATAAACTCCTGACCACAAGCCAGATAAAAAACAGAATCCAAATACCCTAAATAACCACCGGTTACAGCAAAATTAGAATCAGTTAACTGCCGAAACGCTCCTGAGATAGGCAGACCAACCTGCATTGAGTTAAACAGCACGCTTAAGTTTACTGCCGTAGTATTTGGGAAGGTTATGTGATCTCCACGTGAAGGAGAATAGGCGTATCCTCCAATTAAATAGAGCATACTATCCCGTTGATAATACTCCATATTCGTTGATTGCATTTGTTCGGATATAGAGCCAGGTAATTGTTGGGTGGAAGCAGCAATTACAATCTTAGAAGAGGGATCTACTAAGTAAATGC
>CAXDOZ010000201.1:0-3259 GCA_963991145.1 uncultured Chitinophagales bacterium
GGTTAAGGACGGTTTCCGCCGACATCAGGTAGGAACGGCATTCGGCGGAGCCCTAAAAAAGAATAAGACATTCTACTTCCTGGATTTTGAATACACCAGGGATCGAAAAGATAACTTGCTCAATTCTCCTTCGCTGGGAGTGAATGAAACTGTTCGTGGTTATAACAACTTCACTTACCTCTCTGGTAAACTCGACCATTACTGGTCGGATAATATCAGATCTACGGTTCGAGCTCATGTTGGATTTGTAAACGTTGACCGACAGGGCGGTGGACTTGAAGGTGGAACACAATTCCCATCAGCTGCAAATAGCCAGGATAGAAATTCCATTATCGTGGCTCTGCAAAACAGCTTTAAAGCAAAGAGATTCAAGACTGACCTTAATGTGCAATACAGCCGATTCGATTGGAATTACGGCAAGCCGGCGAATCCTGAAAGTCCTCAAACAACAGTATGGGATCCCGCCGAGCAAACAGTAGCGATCCTTGGACACCCCGGTTACCGCTTCAATAGCATTGAGAATAGTGGGCAGGTTCAGAACAAATGGGCATTCTTCCTCGGCAAGCATGTACTCAAAGCTGGATTCGATTATCGATTCTCCGATTTTGTGCTCTTTGGAGGAGGAAATCCAAATGGGAACTATACAGTAAAGCTCACCCAGGAAGAGCTAGATGCAATTGCTGCAAGTGGTATTGGAGCAGATCTGGATGTGGGCGATATTCCAGATACGGCAGAGGTGGTCAATTATGCCGTAGAATTAAGAGAAAGCACAACAGGGACCGATCAGCATATCCTTGGATTATATGTCGAGGATCAGGTCCAGATCGGTCGCTTGCGACTTAATCTGGGACTGCGTTGGGATGTCGATAATCTCAGCAAGGGTGGAGGAGACCAGCTCGATCTGAATAATATCGCTCCGCGCGTTTCTTTCAATTTCCAGATCGATGAAAAGCGCTCCTTCAGAATGGGCTACGGTATGTACTACGATAAGATCCTTTACGCCTATTACAGCGATGCGCTTCAATTTAATTCTACTTCTGCCGATTACCGTGCGCAGATTCAGGAGCTGATCGATCAGGGGATCCTACCCGACGATACCGACATCAATCAGGTTACAAATGAAGGGAACCTTGTTGCTACGCTTCCTAATGTTGACTATTTACAGGGCCCTTCGGGCGATGATCTTCAGGGCCAGCGTGAGAATATCTTCTCCAATGAGCTGCGCATCTTAAATCCAAATGGCTATCAGAATCCATACTCGCATCAGATGATGATAGGCTATCAGCAGCAGCTAACGAAGAATACTCTATTCTACATCGATGTGATGCACAATCGCTCAAATAATCTCTCTCGAATTCAAAACCTGAATGCACCTGAAGCTTATCTCATCGACCCGGATAATGTGGTGGTGCGCAGCCCGGATGATGCAGACCTTACTCGTCCAATTCCAATTTACGAAAGCCGCTTTGCAGTGGTCAATGGCGATACACTCACGGGAATTGCGCGAAACATCGTAATGACAGAGAATAAAGGGAAGTCGCGCTATTACGCTGCGAGCTTCAATTTCACTAAAGTGAGGGGAGATGATAAGTATGCACTTCGATTGATCTACACTTTGTCACGACTTGAAAACAACACAGAGGACATCAACTTCCGCGCCATGGATTCCAATGATTTTGAGGCGGAATGGGGACCGAGTATCAACGATCGCACGCATGTGATCAGCGGATTTGTTTCTTACTATCCGATCAAAGGAATGGTGATCAATTTTGCCACCTTACTGCAAAGCGGTCAGCCGATCAATAGAATTCCCGATGCCACAATTTATGGAACTACAGACCTTAACGGTGATGGAAGATCATTTGGTGATGCCTATGTTGGAAACAGCGACCGTTCACCGGGAGAGCCGAGAAACTCAGATCGACTGCCATGGTCGGTGAATTTTGATTTCGGTATATCTTATACCGTTCCTATGGTAAGTCATGGCTCCATGGAGTTCCGCATGGATATTTTCAATCTATTTGATGTAACCAATTTGAGTGGTTATGCCAATAATGCCACTCAGTCTAATCAGATCCAGATCGGTCCGGCTAGCAGCGGAACCCTGACAAGAAGGAATGCCGGTGCTCCGCGTCAGTTCCAATTTGGTGCGAGATATCTTTTTTAATTTGACCTTATGCGGATAGCAGTTTTAATCCTTGCTCTTTTTCTCTTTGCCTGTGATCAGGGAGGTGGAAACTCAGATCCATCTGATTTAAGCTGGGAGCAAATTGAAAAAGATTCTGAAGGGAAGACTGTCCAGCTGATGATGTGGCAGGGAGATGTATATATCAATGCTTATATGCAGGATTACGTAGTTCCCAAAGTAAAGGAGCTTCATGGAATCGACCTGCAGATCTCCTCCGGGCAGGGAAATCAAATTGTAAATACACTTCTAACTGAGTTGGAAGCCGGAAAAAATGAGAGTCAACTCGATCTGGTTTGGATCAATGGCGAGACATTCTATCAGCTCCGTCAGATAGAAGCGCTTTACGGTCCCTGGCTCGATAAGCTTCCCAATGCTGAATACCTGGATCTTGACAATCCCTTTATCGGGAGAGATTTTCAGCAGGATATCGAAGGCTATGAATGTCCATGGGGCAATGTGCAGCTCTCTATCATTTACCACAGTGACCTGGTTTCTTCGCCTCCGGCGGATATGAAGGCCTTTGCTGAGTTTATTCGAGCAAATCCCGGAGTTTTTACAATTCCTTCAGAGTTCACCGGGATGACATTGCTAAAAAGCTGGCTGATCGCCTTAGCTGGTGGAGAGGGTAGTTTAGATGGTCCATTTTCAGAGGAGAAGTATTTCGAGCCATCGCAAATGTTATTCGATTACCTAAGCAGCATGCGGGGCTATTGGTGGAATGAAGGGCAGGATGTTCCTTCCTCACTTGCGCAGGTTCATCAGCTCTTCGCGAATAAAGAGCTCTGGTTCACTATGAGCAACAACGATGGAGAGGCTGATAATAAAGTTCTTCAGGGTTTATTCCCGGAGACTGCAAGATCATTTGTATTTGAAAGCGGAACCATTCAGAACAGTCATTATATGGGTATCCCGGCCTTGTCGGCCAATAAGGAGGCAGCTATGGTTGTAGCCAATTTCTTGATCAGTCCGGAAGCACAGTTTGGGAAAATGCAGCCTTCTGTTTGGGGAGATGGAACCGTCTTTAATATTTCTGGCCTGCCGGCCGATTGTCAGGACCAGTTTGCCAATATT
>CAXDOZ010000202.1:0-3228 GCA_963991145.1 uncultured Chitinophagales bacterium
CTCTTAAACTTCTTCGCGCGGGGAGATGACTTTCAAATTGGCATCGTGCTGCCCGTTTTGGCAAACGTTTTCATTGTATTAGCGATGAGTGGGATCAAAGCTGATGAGAGGCTTGTTCGTGAGTCGGATCGATTGAGGTAATTCCTGCAGACAAAAGCCGAATTATAACGAAAACTTAATGTAAGCCCTCGCTTACAAACTACCCGTATTCAAAGTGCTTTCATTGTTGGATTTTCGACAGTGATGAGCCTCCAAAATACAATAGGATTTGATCTATCTGGCTTCAGATATTCAGACGGCTATTGCCTTCAATTAATCAATGCTTCACCTTTGCTGTTTAAAGCAAAAAACAGCATGAGGAGTTACAGAGAGCTTATTGCGTGGGTCTTTTTTTTAGTCCTTCCAACCTTCCTTTTTAGTCAGATTGCATTTTGGGATGATGGTAGTTCATACACCTCGGGGAATGCTAATGTTTCCGGCTCTGCTGCCTCTTTTACAGGTCTTAGCGGAACGACAAATTTCTTTTCCTGTAATGGAAATGCAGTTTCTCCATCTGGATGGAGCACTGGTGGATTTAATGCCTCGGAATATATTGAGTATACAATTACGATCGATCCGGGCTTCACTGCAAATGTTACTGGGTTTAGCATGTATACTAGAAGATCGAGTTCGGGACCTTCAAGCTGGGTTTTAAGGTCCTCAGCGGATGGTTATGCATCTAATTTGGCATCGGGAAGCAGAGGAACTTCCTGCTCCATGACCAGTTCTTCATTCTCTGTCTCAGCAACAAGCTCAATTACTTTCCGATTGTATGGCTTTGGTGCTTCTTCTTCAGGAGGAAATGCCAGAATTGGAGATTTCACAATTAATGGAACGGTTACGGCCGCTGCTTCTCCTCCAGTTATAAATAGCAGTCTGACTGCAAATGCAAATTGTGGCGAGGCATTTTCTTACTTCATAACCGCCACAAACGGTCCTACAAGTTTTTCTGCATCAGGCCTTCCGGCCGGATTAGGGATCAATACATCCACAGGAGAGATCTCAGGAACACCTACAAGTACTGGGGTATCAAACATTACAATTGGAGCTACAAATGGGTCGGGATCAGATTCAGAGACTTTAGTGCTTACCACAAATGCATCAGTCAGTTTTAATGTCACATCAGTAAGCGTAAATGAAAACGATGGTTCTTATTCGATTTCAGTAGAAAGCGGATGTACGGGTGCGCATACAGTAGATATTGTTGTTACGGGAGGATCGGCAACTGGCGGCAGTGAATACACCTACAGCACAGTTACAGCCTCTTTTGCCGGCTCGACTACCTTCAGCACAAACCTCACTCTGAACGACAATGGAAGCTGTGACGGAAACACTGATGTGACCTTTGGATTCAACAACTTTTCGGGGGCTGTATTAGCAGGTGATGATTCAACTTTAGCTGTAACAATCGCAGATGATGAACAGAGCTCTGGTTTAGCTTTGGCTGAGCAGGATTTCGAAGGAGGCGGTTGGTCTTATACCACAAATGGAGACGGCCCGAATGCCTCATACGGTAATACCGGTAATGGAATCAGAATTGGCGGAAACAATGAGAACATCACTTTGAATACCATTTCGGTAAGTGGTTCAAGTAATATGTTACTGACCATCAAAACTGCCTCTGTAGGTGGAATTGAAAATGCTGATGCGTTGGAGATCTTCGTAGATCTTGATGGTGGCGGCTTCCCTGTAACTCCGGATATCACCATACAGGAGAGCAATCCCTCTGATGGTGCATTTAATAGAAGTTGGGCATATAGCGCAAGTGGAGTTGCTTCAACTACTGCAGGAACTCCGGCTTCTTTCACAGGAGATGGACTTACAGGTTATGCTACTGTAGAGATCACTATTCCAGATGGAACTTCAACTGTTTCTGTTAGGATCAATGCAGAGAATAATAATTCAACTGAGAATTACTATATCGATGATATTTCACTTACTGGGGATGCCTGTCTTAGCTGTTCAGAACCTACATCTCAACCTACTCTAAACCTTGGTGCAGTTACTACTATTACTGCAAACCTGAACTGGGCTGCTGGTGATGGAAGTGGTAGACTAACTGTTGTCTCAACTTCACCAATAAGCGATACTCCGGTGGACGGTACCACTTATGCTGCTAATTCTGTTTACGCATCAGGAGACCAAATTGGAACCAATCAATACGTAGTAAATGCAAGTTCGAGTGGCTCAGTATCAGTAAGCAATCTAATGCCGGGAACACAGTATTACGCCAGCAATTTTGAATACGATTGCAATCCTGGATCAGAGGATTACCTTATTTCAGGAGCACCTACAATTGATTTTGTTACACGCCCGAATGATGCAAACTCATTTACAGAAACATGCATCAGAAATACTGAGATCGATCTTTCATGGTCTGCTCCGGTCGGTTCTTTTGATGGATATTTATTAGTTGTGCGTCAGGGAGCCACACCAAATGCCGTCACCTCACTAGACCCATCTTCTCAAGCTTTCGACACCAACTACAGCATAGCTCCTACTTATGGTGCAGGTCCTTCAAACGTTGTGTACCGAGGAACCGGTACTTCAGCAACTATCACTGGATTAAGCAATGCCAGCAGCTATACTTTCGAGCTGTTTACCTATAAAATTGGAGTCTCTGATTATCAGTACTGCGTTGAGCAGTTTACGACGGGATTTGGAGACTATACACTTAACACCGGGCAAATACCAAGATTGAACGCCGTAAGTCAGGTTGAATACTGGGATATTGAAGCGCTCTTTGCATCGGGAATTGACACCACCTGGGATGATGTTAGAGTTAGACTGTATTGCTCAAATGACAATGCACTCTGCAATACATACTTTGGCCAGGACAGCTTAAGAGTGGCGCACTACATTGCAGGCTCAAGCCACTGGACTTTGGAGGCTACTCCACATGCTGAAGGTACAGATGGTTCATGGAGATATGTTGAATCCACTGATTTCTTCAGAAGTCTAAGTCCATTCACTTTTGGAGTGGAAGATATTTCCACTACTCTACCGGTTGAGCTTGTTGATTTTAAAGCATTCCTGACTACCGAATCAACAGTAAGATTAGAATGGATCACAGCGGTTGAGATCAATAATGACGGTTTTGAGATTCAAAGAAGCATAGACGGGCAAAGTTTTGAAACGATTGGTTTTGTCAAAGGCATGGGCAATTCCACTGTTACAATTGAATATGAG
>CAXDOZ010000203.1:0-3216 GCA_963991145.1 uncultured Chitinophagales bacterium
GCTTTTAGCTGAACCTCGACCGTATTCCCCTCTTCCAAAACCTGCTGTAAAAGCGAACAGAACTGATAGAGATCGTTCATTCCTTTTCTCAGGTCGCCTTCAAAGAAATCAGTCACGGAATCCTTTGCAGCATTCTCTCCTCCCGGTCTGCTTGAGGCATAAGATTCCCGATACTCTTCCTCCATTACATTGAATTGATTGAAGCTTCTTCGGTAATCGATCCATGTGTAATCTTTGGTTGTGTTTGGCTCCGGCTCGTCATTATGGAAATAGACTTTCAAGGGAAGCATTTCCTGCATTTGCTTGATTGGAGGCAGAACCGGTTCTTTCGTGCCTGGATGATCGGTGCTGGTCCCTGGAGGATCAATTGGAGTTTCCATTCCATTTTCAGGAGTATCTGTTGGTGGCACCACAGCTAAAATTGGCGTGTCCGGAATGATCGGGGTAATAGTGTCGATCTGGTCAGAGACATTGAAAACCCAAATATCTGTGCAGCATGCCTCGCCTTTGTATGACAAGGATCCCTTCCTATTTGAAGTAACCGAGGCTGTTGTTCGTTCAGGATCGATTGAGAAGAAGAGGTCATTATAACTTGAATTCAGTCCTACACCGGCATACTCGACCTTGCCCGGAAACATTCCCTGCTCGTAGGGAACGTAAAAGATATCGGTGCCGCCAATTCCTCCATGCCATTCGCTTGAGAAGTAGAGTCGTTTTGCGACTGGGTCATAGAATGGTGTTCCATCATTAAATGGAGAGTTCAATTCGCCCTGCATTGGTTTGGGATCGACAGGGAATCCATCATCATCCAGGTAAGCCATCCAAACATCCAGGTCATCTTTTCCTCCCTCGCGGTCGGATGAAAAGAACAGAGCGTATCTCCCGTCTTTCATTTTGGCTACATAAGGATGTGTGTTATTGGTGTTTGGATCTGAATAAGACTCGCCCAGAGATTCAGGCTTGCTATAAGCACCGTTTACAAGATTACTTTTGAATAAGCCACATCTCCAGTTAGATACAGTGAGACGTTCGCAAAGGCAGAGGTAAAGTTCATCCTTTGTGCGTCCGATACTGGTAGCTCCGAGATAGTACTTCTCATTACCCAAATCAAGGGAGTCCTTAAGTCTCCAACTATCATTCACCTTCTCAGTCCTGAAGAGATAAGTTGGGTAAGAAAGCTCCTCTGTAAGCGTATCCTCTAATCTTCTGCTGCCTGTGAAAATCGCTTCTTCAGCGCTAAGGAAGTTCAGGTTCAGATCAGCATATGCCTGTATTGTTCCTTTGGGAAGTCGCTCCTCTTCAAACCATGGCTCCTCACCTAGCCAGGCTTCTCTTTTCTCAGCCATCCTAAGCTCCATCTGAGCTTTTTGAGCATACTTATCATTCTTGCTGTAGCGGTCAATAAACTCTCTGTAAGTAGCATTTGCATCAGCATACTGACCCGCCATTTTCTGCATTTCTGCGAGCCAGAATCCCGCTATTGGAAGTCGTCCATAACGGTCCTGCTTTATAATTTTAGAGTACTGATCTAATGCGGATTGGTAGTTATTGGTGAGCCTAAGGCAATGAGCCATTCTCAATCTCAGATCGACTCTTCTTCCATCGAGTTTAAGTGCCTCGTCGTAATAGAATTCGGCAGCATAATAATCCCCTTCTGCCCAGGCCAGATCTGCTTCCTCCTGGTATTGCTTTACTGTTTGCCCATCGGCCGCAAGGCCAAAAAACAAAAGGAATAGGAGCAATATGTGGTAGTAGTAACTCAAACTAGAATACCGGGCAGGATGGACCCTGATACCTGAATTTCGGCACTTTTCGAATAAAGTAGGTGGCAGACAATTCCACACCTCCTCTGAGATTCGAGGCTGTGTTTAGGCCAGACATGTTCATATCATAAGTTATCGCAGATCTGAAATTCCCGCTTTCAAATCCGAGCAATCCAATCATTGCATCATCAATTCGGTAGTGGAATCCCATCAGGAATCGGATATCCTGACCAGTTGCAGGTCGTAGCATCACACCTACATTGGTTCCAAAGATGGTTTCTGATTTTGAATCCTGACGCTGATACATGATCGAGGGGAGAATCGACCAGCTTCGACCTATCGCCCAATCCATTTTTAATTGCAGGATATAGTTCACATTCAGGGTAGTTTCCCTATTGGTGAAATAGCTCTGATTGGGCTCGTTTAGGTGCTGAGATGAATAACCGAATTCTATGGTTTTACCGCGTTCAGGACGGAAAGCATAAGCTATTCCAAGAGAGAGATCAAAGAAGTTAAAGCGCGTGCGATCGAAGGTCTCATTGATCGGAACAGTGGGATCGAATACGTCACCATTCCATTGATTATCGAAGTTCAAACCTCCAATCTTGAATCCCCGATTAACTATTCCGGTACCTACCCCTGCAGAAATGTAATGCCTATCTGAGATTGCATGATTATATGCGATTGAAAACTGGGCATCAATAGTCTGAAACTTGCTATCGCCTGCGGCATCCCGATAAAGCGTAAAACCCATGCTGAACCAGTTGGTCCTGCGCTTTCCCATGGGGATCACCTTACCATCCCATGCCAGGGAGATCGTGTTATAAGGCACCTTAACGCCAGGCCATTGGTTCTTGTAATTTGCAGTGAATCGATGGTTTCCTCTAAAGAAACCGGTGTATGCTGGATTGATATTCTGCGGAGCATAGAAATGCTGAGAAAAATGGACGTCCTGCGCCTTGGTCCTTCCAGGTATCAGGAAGATGCATAACAAGAGGGCGATATGTAGAAGCCATCTCATCGCAGTATCGTTACATCCCCTTTTAAGAATACTTCAAAACCATCATCACAGAGTCCTTCCATATACCAGGCAAAGACAGCAGGGTCAAGGCGCGTTCCTTTGTAAATTCCATCCCAGCCAACTGATTGGTCTCTTGTCTCAAAGACTTTCTCGCCCCATCGGTCGTAGACCACGAAATACATTTCAACCAGATTGTTTCCTCGAACGAAAAGCAGATCATTATCTCCATCTCCATTGGGCGAGAAGGCATTGGGAACGTAGACAAATGGATCTCGGCAAACGCTCTCACGAACAAAGACTATGGTAGTATCCTCACCTTCGCATCCATTTGAATCCACTACCGCTACCCGGTAGATCGTTTGCTCTCTTGGCGTGGCGATCGGGTTTTGAATCGAAGGACTGTCGATGCTTTCCTCGGGAGACCAATTGTAG
>CAXDOZ010000204.1:0-3164 GCA_963991145.1 uncultured Chitinophagales bacterium
TACACCTCTCTATTCGTCGGCAGCGTCAGATGTGTATAAGAGACAGGACCAGTTTCTATAACGGCAATATCTACTTGCTGCTCAGCAAAGTATTCAAAGGCCATGGCTACAGTGATCTCAAAAAAGGAGGGCTGAATACGATCAATATCGGGGCGTAGCCCCTCAACAAAGCTTGTTATAAATTCCTGGGATACTGGCTCCCCATTGATCTTGATACGCTCCCTGAAATCTTTGTAATGAGGACTTGTATAATATCCAACCTTAAGTCCGGTCTCCTGAAGAATACTTGCAATTATATGCGTCACCGAGCCCTTGCCATTCGTACCGGCAATGTGGATGGCAGGAAACTTCTTATAAGGCTCTCCAAGCACCTCCATTAAAGCATAGGTATTCCCTAAATCTTTCTTGTAGGCCGTTGGGCCCTGTCTTTGAAACACAGGGAGTTGCTGGTATAAGAAATCCAGCGTTTCCTGATAGGATAGGGGCATATTACTGTTTCTCGAAATTGAAGACGAGTTCGCCTTTCCGACTCAAGGTAGTACTTACTGAAGTACTTGGGAAAGTCCACTTCTTTGCCGCTTCAAGAACTGCGGCTTCTAGTACTGTCCATCCGGGATCAGATAGATTTCCTTTAACTTTTGCACCGGTTACATTTCCATTCTTATCTACGGTTACCTCAACGTAGATCTTTCCTCTATAATCGGTATTGTTTTGAGGAACAAATTTGCTTACCCCATCTCCATTGCCAAATGGATTATTACCATAACCTTTAACTCCATCCAATTCCCCTCCACCTGGGTTTGGACCACCTCCATCAAGAACATCTGGGTTATTATTATCGTCAGAGCTTGGACCATTATTGAAGATGTCAGGATTGAAGATGGCGCTGTTGTTTACGCTGTTTGATTCACTATTACTCTCATCTGTCGTAGAGGTTTCATCACTATTGGCACTTCCATCATCATTACTGTTTTCATTTACAACCTCCTGAGCATCCGGAACGGTGTAATCGATATCGTTTTCTTCAGTGTATAGTGGCTCGGATTGACTGGGAGCTGCCTCAGCTTCTGAAGAAGCTGCATCTGCCTCAGTTTCCTCAGTCACGGTAGTACTTTCCACCATTCCTCCTTGCTCACTTACTCCCTGATTAGCTTCCATTCCCATAGTGATCTCAATGAATTCAATGGGAGATTCCCTGAATGCAATGAGGAACAAAAGAATGATAACAACGATCGTATAAACTATCGCTGCGATCACGCCTCTGCGTTCATCTTTCTTGTTATGGAATGAAATATTAGCCATGTTTATTTAGGGTCTGTTGCCAGAATGCCGTTTGCATCAACGTTTCTACATATCTGATACAAGTCAACCAGAGTTTGAACATCTAACTCCTTATCAACTCTTAGCTGAACTTTTCTTTGTTCCTGAGGAATTCCCTGCATCTTTTGTTCCAATGTTGGCTCCAACATATTGAATGGCATCATTTTACCATCAATCGAATATTCCATCGAGCCGTTTACAGCCAGTACCACAGCATCAGCCTTTTGAACATCTCCTTCAGCGTTTGGGACATTGATCTTGAATCCAGTCACATTGTAAACAGTTGTGATCACCACGAAGAAGATCAGCAAGAGGAAAATGATGTCAGTCATTGACGACATGCTGAATTCCGCATTTACCTTATTTGACGTTTTAAATCCCATGTCTCTTTACTTTGAAGGTTCTTGAAGCAGGTCAATAAACTCAGTTGAAGAGGCCTCCATCTTAAAGATGACTTTCTGTACCATACTTACCAAAGTGTTATAACCTACATAAGCAATAATCCCTACGAAAAGCCCAAATGCGGTGGTAAGCATCGCTTCAAAAATCCCTCCTGAGAACTCATTCAGATTGATATTGTCAGACTGAGATAACTTATGGAATACTGAGATCATCCCTGTTACAGTACCAAAGAACCCAAGCATGGGAGCTGTTCCCGAAATAGTAGCAAGCACGTTTAGGCCTTTCTCCATTTTGTAGATCTCAAGATTTCCGGCGTTCTCAACTGCCGAATTGATGTCTTTAAATGATCTTCCAATGCGGCTTATCCCTTTTTCAACCATTCTGGCTACAGGGCTATCAGTTCTTAAGCAAAGATCTCTGGCTGCAGCAATGTTTCCATTTGCCACGTAATCCTTGATATTGTTCATAAACTGAGGATCGATACTTGATGCTTTCTTGATCTTAAAGTATCGCTCAGTAAAGATGTAAATCGCCCCAATGGACAGTATGAAAATCAGAATCAATACTGCAATACCAACTGGACCAATTCCCGAAACGATATCGATTAATCTGGTAGAATCTCCCTTAGTATCTGGAAGGTTAGCTGAATCACTGGCAATATTGACAGCTTGAAGAAGAACAGGGTTCATAAGATTGCTTTTCTATTTAACGTAAAAACAGGATTTGTTTTGATCGTAAGGTAGAAATAGGCAGTTTTTTTACAAGCCAAAATCACAAGGAAGATATTCTAATATCATGCCGTGATTGTAGTCTGAAATAGGCAAGCTTAAAAAGGGGCCTTTTTGTGGATAAAATGCCCGATTTCAAAAGGTTTTCCGCCTAGGTATGGTTAATTTTACTGGTCACCTATTTTAAGTAAAGACTAAGAGTAGATTTATATAGCCTATGGCAGAGGATTTCGACCGTATCATTAAGGTCAATATTGAAGATGAAATGAAATCAGCATACATCGATTATTCGATGTCGGTTATCGTTTCAAGGGCTATCCCCGATGTAAGAGATGGATTTAAGCCTGTACACCGCCGAGTTCTATTCGGCATGCGTGAGCTCGGATTGAGCCACAACAAACCATATAAGAAATCAGCACGTATCGTAGGAGAGGTGCTGGGTAAATATCACCCCCACGGAGATACTTCTGTTTACGATGCAATGGTAAGGATGGCCCAGGAATGGTCCCTTCGATATCCATTGGTAGATGGACAGGGAAACTTTGGTTCAATTGATGGAGACAGCCCTGCGGCTATGCGTTATACGGAAGCCCGTATGAAGAAGGTCGCTGAGGAGATGATCTCAGACATTGAGAAGAATACCGTTAATTTCAGCTTAAACTTTGACGATTCTCTTAAAGAGCCAACTGTTCTTCCTTCAAGGATCCCGAACCT
>CAXDOZ010000205.1:0-3099 GCA_963991145.1 uncultured Chitinophagales bacterium
CAATGTATCGAGCATATGAAGCCAATTATAATTGCATTATTTTATCATGCGCATGAACAGTATAAAGAGGAACTGGAAACGGATTATTGGCTTCCTAATAGCAACTCCCCTATTCTTCTTTTTGGTATTCCTCCTTTTGAATTTGATCTTTCCTTTTCGGGTAGAGGTTGAATACTCGGCGATAATCCTGGATCGAAATGATGAAGTAGTACATGCATTTCTCACCTCAGACGATAAGTGGAGAATGTATACGGAGCTGGATGAGATCTCTCCGGAACTCAAAGCGGCTATTCTTCACAAGGAGGATAAATACTTCGATTACCACTTCGGTATCAATCCTATTGCTATCAGCAGGGCTTTGTGGAATAACATAGTTAAAGGAGAAAGGACTTCAGGTGCTTCTACGATAAGCATGCAGGTCGCGAGGATGCTGGATCCTGCTCCTAGAACCTACGGTAATAAGATGAAGGAGATGTTTCGAGCTATGCAGCTAGAATGGATGTACAGCAAGGAGGAGATCTTTCAGCTATATCTCAATCTCGTTCCATACGGCGGTAATATCGAAGGGGTGAAATCGGCCTCCATACTCTATTTCGGTAAGGATCCCGATCATTTGAGCCTGGCGGAGATCACGGCTTTATCCATTGTCCCTAACCGTCCGGGTACATGGAACCTGGCTGGGGACCATACTGAACTCCTCAATGGAAGAGACAAATGGTTAGAGCGCTTTCGCGCCGATGAAGTATTTAGCCCACAAGCAATAGATGATGCGCTTTCAGAACCATTGAACGCTTATCGCAGAGAAGGGCCAAAAGAGATCCCTCACCTTGCTTACAGGCTGTTTCAACGCTATCCGGGAGAATATATCATCAATACCTGGATCGACATGGAGATCCAGTCACAAGTGGAATCACTGGTCTATCAATACGCTCAGGACCTTAGCTACAAAGGGATTCAGAATGCTGCAGTAATGGTTATTGATAATCGCACGCATGAAGTGATAGCTTATGTTGGATCTGCTGATTTTGCAAATAAGAAAGATGGCGGGCAGGTAGATGGTGTAAGAGCGATAAGGCAACCCGGCTCTACGCTTAAGCCCTTTCTCTACGCTACTGCCATCGATCGAGGCCTGATCACGCCCAAATCAATTCTGATCGATGCACCTGTGAATTTCAAGGGTTACAGGCCTGAGAACTTTGATGAGCAGTACAGAGGTTATGTTTCAGTTGAGTTCAGCCTCTCTCAAAGTCTGAATGTCCCTGCAGTAAAGCTTTTGAACGATATGGGTCTTGAACCATTTCTGGGAATTCTATCGGCCGGAGGCCTGGAAACAGTTGAAGAGAAGCGTGATATACTTGGACTTTCAACTATTCTGGGCGGATGCGGAGTGACATTGGAGGAGATCACAACGCTTTACTCCAGCCTTGCCAATGGAGGAAGGCTTATCAGGCCATTGATCCTTAAAGATTCTCGCCTTGACAGCTCCCAGCAGCTTTTTTCAGAGCAATCGATCTGGATGATCGGGAATATCCTCACACTTGCCGACAGACCAGATTTTCCCGCCAGTCTGGAAAGCAGCATGCATATGCCGAAAGTAGCCTGGAAAACAGGTACATCCTACGGCCGACGTGATGCCTGGAGCGTTGGCTATAACTCGCATTATACGGTTGGCGTATGGGTTGGGAATTTCAGCGGAGAGGGAGTTAAAGAGCTCACAGGAGCCGATATGGCCACTCCTATCCTCTTCAAGATCTTTAACAGTATCGATTACGATGCAAACGATGAATGGCTGGATAGACCAGATGATCTGAATGCTCGGATGATCTGCACTCATTCAGGACATGTCCCCGGCCCTACCTGCGCTTCACAAACACTGGACTTCTTTATCCCACTGGTATCCAGCACCGCTCAATGCGAGCATTTGGTAGAAACAATGGTATCTCCTAATGATTCGATCTCATATTGTCAAAAATGCAAGCCTGAGGCGGGTTACAAGAATGTTTGGCTCTTCAACCACCCTCCAGAGATCATTCACCTCTACGATCAGCTCGCCATTCCTTATCAGCCAATTCCTCCTCACAATCCTGATTGCGAGAAACTGCGCACAGAGGGCGCTCCTGTGATCATTTCACCTATTGCCGACCTTGAGTACCTAATCGATGAGAATTATCCAGAAGATATAAAGCTTGCCTGCCAAACTACGGCTGATGTCCAGCAGGTGCACTGGTATATCAATGATAAGTTCTACACGAGCGTAGCAAAAGATGAATTTTTATTCTTCTCCCCGCCTCAGGGAACCGTAAAGATCAGCTGCAGTGATGATCAGGGCAGAAACAGCGACATCTATATCGAGGTGGACTATATTGACTTTTGAGTCTCTCTTAGGTAAAAGACATAGTCATTGCCCGGGATGGTCTTAAGCCCAACCGCACGAAGCATAGTGATCACCTGGCCGCGATGCTTGCTGCCATGGGTGTAAAGATGGAAAAGGATATCCTGAACGGATTGCCCGAATTTGTCCCCGCGGGTGTTTTCGTAGTGAATGACCTCGTTAAAGAAGTCATCGTCCCAGGAGTTCACACGATCAGCATACTCCTTTGAACGCTCGATACGCGCTATGATCTCCTTATGCGGATCGTCGCTGAGCTCAGGCCAGGTCGACATTGAATTACCGGCAATTCGCTCCATCCAGAAGTATTCTGCATCGAGAAGATGGGTAAAGGTCTTCAGGATTGTGGGAAAGCTGCTATTAAGCTCTTTGTTGAGGTTATTAGCATCTAATTCAAGTGCAGCCGAGCCAACTTTCTCATTTGCCCAGTAATTGTAATTCGCGGAATCTTTAAGGAGTTTCATATTCGATTAAAATAATACATTCGAGCCAAAGCAATTCAATGTCCAAGCCTTCTTTCGAGTCGATCTTATTGAAGGATCTCCACGATCCAAAGCTGAGCTCAGGTTCGCATACCACACCCATCTACGCCACTTCAACCTACGTTTACCCATCGGTAGAGGGTGCTCAGAAGACTTTCAGCGGCGAGGAAGATACCTATATCTACAATCGCTGGCATAATCCCGGTACGGATGCCGTTGAGAAGAAGC
>CAXDOZ010000206.1:0-3089 GCA_963991145.1 uncultured Chitinophagales bacterium
CGGAAACCGTCCTTAACCTGATTTCCCGTAAGATCGCGCTGCGCAAATGGCGAAGAGCCATCGAGTGGTGGTCCCGGGCGCAGTTGATAGTAGACCTCACCGTGAAAGTCATTTGTACCCGATTTGGTGGTGACATTGAAAACGCCATTGCTCGACCAGCCAAACTCAGATGAGAAGTTATTTGAAAGAACCGTGATCTCCTGGATCATCCCGGTTGGAATGGAAAATTTTGGTCCGCCCAGGAAGTTCTCATTATTCCCCATCCCATCGATCTGGTATTGGGTGAATAGTCCATTAGCTCCATTAATGCTTACAAATGGTGCTTCTGGATAAAAGCCAGTGGATTGAGTAACATTAGGTAGCCTGAAGAGTGCACGTGTAAAATCGCGCCCTTCGATTGGAATCTCCTGGATCTCTTTGACTGAAAGTGAAGAGCTCACCACACCATTGAGTGAATTGATATCCACTCCTCCAACATCATCGAGCACTTTGACCTCATCCAGAGTGTACTGCCTTTTAGAGGGCATGATCAGTGTTAGCGATCGATCTGTATTACTGATTAGGGAGAAAGAGGAAGTGTCTGAAGCATAGAACTCTGAATTCTCAGAGGCGTAGACGTAATAGGTTCCTGAGATTGGAACAGCTGTGAAGCGCACGATTCCATCTTCCGGGGAATATGTTTGCTGGAAGTAGCCGATCTCGGGATTGGAGAGGTTCACCATTACGCCGCTAGCGGGCTGGAGACTGGCGAGATCAAAGACTCTGACTTCAATATCGTTCTGAGAAAATGCAAGGGTACTGCTCAAAAGAAGTAGCAAGAGGGTAATCCTAAATGTCATACAGGGTGTTTTGGGCTTATGACGTTTGAAATTATGCTTTCTTACGGATTAGGAAATATCAGGATTTAAACAGCTTGTTTTCAGATTCAACCGTAACACAAACCACATATTGAAAAAGTCAGGTATTCGAATCCCAACCATCTGACATTCAGTCATTTAGATTTTTGTTTAAACAGATTTTGTTTAAAAAAATTTAGATTTTTTTCGATTCTACGAGAATACAAATCACCAAAAAACGGCTTTCCATCCGCAGCATTCCGCCGCACCTTTACATCAGCAACAAAACCACTAGCATTATGAAAATCACACCAAAAGTATTCATCATCATCTGGGTAGTTACAATGGTAGCAATGACATGCATTCTTCCAAATGTAATGCCTTAATGAAATAAGAATTAAGCATAGCAATGAGGCACCGCGCTTACTGAGCAGCGTGGTGCATTTTCTAAACCAAAAGAGAAAGAGATGATAGAGTTATTTGAATTGTCAGCGACCCCGAATCCCACAAATGCAGAGTTTGAGTCTTTAAACGAAGTTTCAAACAAAGAGAAAGCAGTAGAGAGCAATCTTGATCTGACTATCCCCATGCCTACATCTGTAAGCTCAAACAGATTCTATTACCTCAACTCACTTATGCAGGAATGGGCAATTGATCCCAGATATCTGTAAAACCTACCTGGTTCGTCTATGGGGCGATGCACCACAAGCTGGATCAATTTTGATCTAATACTCAAACCATAGCCTAAGAACGCCATCCGGAGATTTCCCGATGGCGTTTTTTCTTTTCTTCCATATATCTCTTCCAAGAACAATCATTGGCCCAAAAGCGTAGTATTTGCGAGGGTTTTAGCATGCAAAACGAATTGCAGGCCTCATTTGACCTTTGTCTATTATCAGTCCTCAGCTTTCTTGATTAAAACCCTAGTAAACATTACCTTTGCAGCCCGATTGGCGATTGCCAAAAGGACTCAATCATATTACCCCACTAAAATGATAGGCCTATGAGTATGTACCTTGATTATCTAAAGGAAATTGAAGAAAGAAAGGCTCAGGATCTCCATCCGAAGCCAATTGATGATGCTGAACTTCTCAGTGAAGTTATCGAGCAGATAAAGGATGCGAATAACCCAAACAGAGAGGATTCGCTAAACTTCTTCATCTATAATGTTTTACCCGGAACCACGAGTGCGGCCGGAGTTAAAGCAGAATTCCTTAAAGAAATCATCTTAGGTACAGCTGAGGTTGAGGAAATTTCAACCGATTTTGCCTTTGAGCAGCTTTCACATATGAAGGGTGGACCATCGATCAAAGTTCTACTTGATCTTGCTCTAGGAAATGATGATAGCATCGCTGCGAAAGCAGCCAAAGTTCTAAAGACACAGGTATTCCTTTACGAAGCCGACACTGAGCGACTTGAGGCAGCCTACAAGAATGGCAATCCAATTGCAAAGGAAATTCTTGAGAGCTACGCAGAAGCTGAGTTCTTTACCAAGCTTCCGGATGTAGATGAGGAGATCAAAGTGATCACTTATATCGCCGGAGTGGGTGATATTTCTACAGACCTTCTTTCACCGGGTAGTGAAGCTCACTCTCGTTCGGATCGCGAGCTTCACGGAAAGTGCCTTATCGATGCCAATGCTCAAAAGGAATTGGTTGAAATGCAGGAGGCTCATCCGGATAAGCGTGTAATGCTTATTGCTGAGAAAGGAACAATGGGAGTTGGTTCTTCGAGAATGTCGGGGGTGAACAATGTTGCCCTTTGGATTGGAAAGCAAGCCAGCCCTTATGTGCCATTCATCAATATCGCGCCTATCGTTGCCGGTACGAATGGTATCTCTCCGATCTTCCTTACCACAGTTGGGGTAACCGGTGGTATTGGAGTGGATCTTAAAAACTGGGTGAAGCAATACGATGCAGACGGAAAGGTGATCGTAGACGAAGAAGGAGAGCCAGTTCTTAAGCAGGCTTACTCGGTTGATACCGGTACAGTGCTTACCATCAACACAAAAACAAAGAAACTTTACAAAGACGGCGAGGAGCTGATCGATATTTCAAGCTCTCTTACTCCGCAAAAAATGGAGTTCATCCGCGCTGGTGGATCTTATGCGATCGTATTCGGTAAGAAGCTCCAAACATTCGCAGCAAAGGTGCTCGATATTGAGATGCCACAGGTTTTCGCTCCATCAAAAGAGATCTCGAATGATAAGCAGGGATTGACTGCAGTTGAGAAGATCTTCAATAAAAATGCAGT
>CAXDOZ010000207.1:0-3088 GCA_963991145.1 uncultured Chitinophagales bacterium
AAACAGGCGCTTAAGGGATTCATGAAAGAAGTAACCGTTCTGACTGCTGGCAGTGATTAAGGGAACCTGCTCAAGATCGCGCAGCATTTCTAATGAATAACCCTTCAAATAGGTTTCATCATTGGCGGGTAGAATATCCAGATCTTCTCTGGATTCGGCATAAAACAGAAAGAGCAATCTGTAGACATAATTAAGGCAATCGTTCTTTAGATCTTTTGCATCAATCTCTTCCAGGGGATGACCTTGTTGCTTCCAGTAATACACAGCTTCATTGGCAATGGCTTCAACTGCATGCACAACTCCTTCTTTGAGATCCTGGGTTACTTCATAGGCACTCTTGTGGCTATCCTCATCCAATTGCTCCATTAGAACTATCTCTGCCTGAGGAGCCAACATTTCTTTGGACAGCAAGAGATAAAAAAGGCTGAAATACTCTTTCTTAATACTTGCCTCGTCAAAAAGACTTTCCAGGTCAAATTCAAGATAGCTACCGCGGAACCATTTTTCCTGTTCGAGTAAGTAATACATATTACCCGCACATAGGAGGATATACCTGGGCCTTCTATGAGGATCCAGCAGGAACAATTGGGATACCACTTTATTGATTACAATAGGTGAAATTTTAAACCCTTCAGGAACCGTGAATAAGTCTGACCACTGACTGCGATGATATTTTTGAGGAGGTGTTTGCGTTTCCTCATCCTCAACATTGTATCGCTGTTCAAATAAACCATCCGGCTCTTCGTCACCTTCTTTGATCAGGGCTTGCATCTCCATAATCATTAGGTGGGGTTGATCTCCCCGGTATAGAGTATGCCTGATAGGAAGTACGGTTTTATCATCAACATGGAATAGTTCCCGATACTCCACCCGGTCACCATCATAACCAAAAGCATTCAGCACTTCGGTATGAAAGCGATGTGTTTCATTGATCTTATCTCGTATGCGCAGTTTCCCTTCTAAGAGTGTCTGCTTGAATCTGAAGTATTTTTCCTTAACCCCGCTTATACGCTTTTGAAAAACCTTAAGATCTTCATTGGAGTAACCAGACTTATCGGAGACTTTCTTGCCAAAGTCTTCATCAAAGTAATTTGATGAAAAGTAATCGCCTATATTATTGATGAACTTAATCATGCAGGTTCTTAATTATTAAAAAACACAGATACCACTCTTAAATAAGCATCATGGTTTAATGAAGTAAGGTCTTTAAAGTATTGGCTGGATTGGTCTATAATGGTTTGAATCTCTAATTCACGATCTTCGAATCTTCTTTTCACAAAACCTGTCATGGCTTTGTCTTCAAAATCCATGGTCATTTGGTTTTTCGCATCGCGTTCCCAATTCTTAAGCTTTTCGCTATAAACAGCAGACATTTTCTCCATTTCAGCCTGTTTCATTTGCTGTTTCTGATGCATATACATCTGCAGCGCAAAATCAATGGCATCGGGTAATACATTTTGAAGGGTATTTATATCAAAATCATTGATTCCCATTGTAGATTGTTCTTCAGAAAGCTTGAAGGTCCCAGAGAACTCAGCAAGGGTTTGAGGCTTTGCATGTAAGCCGCCAGCCATCTTCATAGGCACCACAAAAAACTCTGAAACAACAGCTTGCCCAATATTATTTGCTACCTGACCATGAATAGCAAACCAAGCTGTGCCTTTAGGAATTTGGTTCAATTTGGCAACCAGAGCTACATCTTTATCTACGCTGGCTTCCAATTTGGTCATCATGTATTTTATAACCGGATGTAGATCATATAGCATCTGGAACTTAGACCATTCCCCCTTCTTTTTACGTGCCTCAGCAATAGCATTTTGAACGGTGGTCTTATCTAAGGATAATCGGTAAGGTTCATTCAAAGCAGGCTTTGCTTGTTTGGGCAGATCAAACAGTACACGGTTTAACTCCTTATTGTTCTTAATCTCCAAATAGGTAGAATCGATAAATTCTGCCTCATCGTTTAAAAGCAGCTTTTCTGATTTGAGTTGATCAATTAGATCGCGATAATATTCGAAATCCCCTTTGTATAGTGACAACTCCTCTCCAAGAGGATCCTCTTCCACGAAAGATTCTGTGACATCTGATTCCCCACCAAATAGAAGTTCAAGATCAAAATCACCCAGGTAGTCTTCATTTCCTTCGGTAATAGCCTTTTCAACCTGGGACTCCTCTGCCTTTGAGTCGTACAAATTCATCACCGAACCAGCATCCCCAAGAGTTTTATATACCTCTTCCTCCTTCTTGGTTAAGTTCTCAATGATGTGTAGGTCAGTCTTTAACCCTTCAAGTTCAGACTTGCCAATGAGGTAATATATAAATGGCGTCTTTGACTGGCCATAACGATCGATCCGTCCATTGCGCTGTTCAAGTGTAATTAGCGACCATGGGATATCATAATTAAACATGGTGTTACAGTAGTAGTGTAGGTTGACCCCTTGAGATCCTGCGTCAGAAGAAATCAGGATACGTATATCGGAATCTTTTTTACCAAAATCTTCTACCAGCGTTTGTTGTTCGATATCCGTTAGACTTCCATGAAAGGTTTTTACAGCATTTTCATTGAGGTTAAAATCTTGAGATAGCTTTTCTTCCAAATACTTAATGGTATCGATCCGCTCAGCGAAGACCACTATTCGATCATCATTTTTACGACCAGACCATTTCATCTCGATTAACTTGTCCAGGAAGCGATTGTATTTTGAATCCTGGTTTGAATTAATAATCGCTTCCAACTTCTCGCAAAGTTCATTTATAAGAGAAATGTTGTCTTCCACAGCTTCTGATTTCTCAGATCGATTTTCCAGTTTGGCTACTCTATTTCTTAAGCTTGAAAGGGCGGCCTGAGGAGAAGACATGTACCCTTTAAACAAGCCAATAGAAAAGAGCAGGTCCCGCTTTTCCTTTGATTCATCTTTACCAAAGAGGCCTGACTCTTCCTTTGTACTTTTTAAGGCGGCGAATTTTATTTCCTGCTGTACTTTGAGGAACTCTTCCTCTGCCATGCTCAACCTAGCATGAAGTGGGATAACCTCTCTGTCTTGAAAGCGAGATCTCACTTCTTCATCCAAAATGTGCTGTTTAAATC
>CAXDOZ010000208.1:0-3050 GCA_963991145.1 uncultured Chitinophagales bacterium
TATTCCTTAACAGAATCCTTTTGCCAGATCTTCTCCTGCTCCAGTTTCTGAAGCTTTCTGAAGGCAATTTCATGAGCAGGTAATTGCGGACCAAGATCTACTTTCTCTTTTCTGCGCTTAATCAGATACCAGATCAAGAAAATTATACCAATTAGTATAATTCCTGATAAGCTGTAGATCAGAATCCTCCAACTAGGCTCCTGAAGCATTTCTTTGAAAGTGTACTTAACAGAAAGTGGCTTGTAGATATCGTAGACCTTGTTGGAGTCAACTGCTTCTCGCAGTCCTACATAGACAATTACCGAGTCACTGATAACACTGTAAACCGAGTCACTCCCATCGAGGACATACTCGACGCTTACTGGTCCTACAACTGTTTTTCCTGTATCAAAGGCCTGTATGGTCAGTCTCTGAATAAAGTCTTGAGAGCTTGCGCTCTCGCTATTGGCCGGGTTCCCGGCCGAATGGATTGTAAAGCCACCGATTTCCCCTTTCCAAACGGGCCAGTTAACAGTCGCATTGGGGGGCATTTTTGCACTTACCCAAAGACCTAAAGTATCTGCGAGAAGAACTTCTGATTGGGTGACTTGTAGATCCACTTGCTGAGCCTGCAAACTAAGCGGGTATAAAAGAATGAGAAGGACGATATTTCTCAAAAACCTGCTCATCGTTTCATTTCTCTTCTTTTGAAGAGGTTCATCATTTCTCGGATGTACTTCTTCCTCATTTGCTCCTCATCATCTTCAAGCTCTAGACTGATCAGGTCCACACCCGAACGCATGCAGGCTTCGATGGCTTGCTTATGATGGTCTTCGAAAGTTTGCCTGTACTCCTTTCGCCACTTAGACGAAGCTGTATCAACCCACTTTAAACTTCCAGTTTCGGCATTTTGAATTCTGATCAATCCAAGATTTGGCAATTCCTTCTCAGCTGGATCATAGACCTGGAGAGCGGTTAGATCGTGTTTCTTATTGGCGATCTTAAGGGCGTCTTCGTAATCGTCATCCATAAAATCACTAATGAGGAAGGCGATACTGCGCTTCTTGATCACATTATTGAAATAGCGCAGAGCTTCGGAGATCTGAGTTCCTTTTCCCTTCGGTTCGTGATCGATGATCTCTCTGATGATCCTTAAAATGTGTGCTCTTCCCTTTTTTGGAGGAATGAATTTCTCAATGTGATCAGAGAATAGAATTGCACCGATCTTATCGTTATTGCTCGATGCAGAAAAGGCAAGAACTGCTCCTATCTCCGCAATCAATTCGTTTTTGAATTGATCCTTGGTTCCAAAGAAAGATGATCCTGAGATATCGATGACGAGCATCATGACGAGCTCCCTTTCCTCTTCAAAAACCTTGATATACGGATGGTCTAAGCGGGCAGTAACATTCCAGTCGATTGCTCTGATATCATCTCCGTATTGGTATTCTCTAACCTCACTAAAAGACATTCCCCTTCCCTTGAAAGCTGAGTGATAGCTTCCCGAGAAGACCTGTGATGATAGCTTGCGAGTGCGTATCTCGATCTTCCGAACCTTCTTTATGAGTTCTTTGCTGTCCATACCGGATTGGGGCAGTCTGTTATTTTATTCGATTGAGCCCATCAAGGCACCTCAACATGGTTAAGGATCTGTGAGATCAGTTCGTCGGTAGTTACATTCTCTGCCTCTGCTTCGTAAGTAAGTCCGATTCTATGGCGCATTACATCATAGCAAACTGCGCGAACATCCTCTGGGATCACGTATCCTCGACGCTTGATGAAAGCGTATGCCTTTGAGGCTAAAGCCAGATTTATACTTGCTCTTGGAGATCCGCCGTAGGCGATCAATGGCTGAATTGAATCTAACTGGTAGTTCTCTGGTTGGCGACTTGCAAATACAATGTCGAGAATGTATTGCTCGATCTTTTCATCCATATAAACATCGTGTATGACGTCGCGTGCTTTAAGGATCTGAGCTGTATCAACTGTTTGCTTAACCTGTGGTCTTTCTTTTGAGATCTGCTGTCTAATGATCAATCTCTCCTCCTCTTTTTGAGGGTAAGTGATCACGACTTTTAGCATGAATCGATCTACCTGTGCTTCCGGCAAAGGGTAGGTCCCTTCCTGTTCAATTGGGTTTTGAGTTGCCAGAACCAGGAATGGTTTTTCAAGCTCATAGGTCTCAGGACCAATGGTAACCTGCTTCTCCTGCATGGCTTCAAGCAAAGCACTTTGAACTTTTGCAGGAGCTCTGTTGATCTCATCTGCAAGCACGAAGTTGGCGAAGATCGGACCTTTCTTAACCGCGAAATCATTCGATTTCTGATTGTAGATCATGGTTCCTACCAGGTCTGCTGGAAGAAGATCCGGAGTAAACTGTATTCTGCTGAATTGGCCTCCAACGGAGTTTGCCAATGTATTGATCGCTAATGTCTTTGCTAATCCCGGAACACCTTCTAGAAGAATGTGACCCTGGGCCAATAATGCGAGAAGTAAACGCTCAACCATCGTGCGTTGTCCTACGATGACTTTACCTATCTCCATCTGGAGCATATCGACAAATGCGCTCTCCTCTTTTATACGTTCATTGAGAACCTTAATGTCGGATGATGTTTCCATGTGTAAATCTGTTGTATAAATGCTGTTTTTATAGAACACACAAAGTAACCTATGTGCCTACAGCTTTGCCAGTTAAATAATGTTAAAGCATCTATTTTTTGCAGCTACAATAATGCATAAAAAAAGCGCCAAAAGAGGCGCTTTTCTTAAAGTATCACGAGCGTTTATAAAGCATTCCTGGAAAAGATAAAGCTGATCCCAAATGTCTCGCGGAATTGAGTTCTGGGGCCTTTCTTTTGAATTGGGTCTCCATTCTCATCCAGATAAGGTAAACCAGTATCAGGATTGATCAATGGAACTGGGTTTCCATCCTCGTCGAAGATGGCGATCTTGATATCATTATCGTAGAACAAGTGCGCAAACAGGCTGGCTTTTAACCAGTCATTCACAGATAAGGTAAGGCGTGTTTGCCAACCTACATCGATTGTTTTTCTGTTTGGCTTATTGGGGTC
>CAXDOZ010000209.1:0-3017 GCA_963991145.1 uncultured Chitinophagales bacterium
CCTCTCTATTCGTCGGCAGCGTCAGATGTGTATAAGAGACAGCTTTATACACATGTTGACAGTCGACGACTTTCGTTTTTCTGCGCCTATTTCCCTTCGCTGGTCGGATCTGGATGAGTTTGGTCATGTGAATAATGCGATCTATTCCACTTATCTGGAAGAAGGCAGGATCGCTTATTTCAAAAATGGTATTCCATGGAACTGGAGAGTAGAGAAGTTCCTATTGGCCAGAGTGGAGATCAATTTTAAGAGAGAGCTTAAAATGGAGCACGATTCATATATCTATATGAGATGCTCATCATTCGGGAAGAGTAGCTTTGTTTTTGATTACTTAATTGTCGACAAAGTGCGTAATATAGAAATTGCGAATGCAAGATCTGTTCAGGTATTCATTGATACGGAGACAGGTGTGCCGCAGGCTTTAAGCACTGACATTAAGCAGCGTTTTATAAACTTCGAAGGCGAAGGAAATATCACTGATAGTAATGCTTCTAAGGATTGATAATGACAAACCAGACCAGCGCAGAATTCAACAGGTTGTTGATTGTCTGAAGGATGGTGGTGTGATTATCTACCCCACAGATTCGGTGTATACAATGGGCTGCGACATGTACAATCGGAAGGCCTTTGAAAAGATCTGCAGATACAAAGGTGTTAAGCCCGAACGGGCAAATTTCTCCATTGTGTGCTATGACCTGTCGCACTTATCAGATTTCACCAAGAGCATAAGGAACGCCACTTACAAGCTGATGCACAGGCTCCTTCCAGGACCCTACACCTTCATTTTGAAGTCATCAAAACTGGTTAGCCGTCAATTGGGATTCAAAAAGCCTGAGATTGGGATGAGAGTGCCTAATCATGAAATTCCCAGAACCATCGTAAAAGAGCTTGGAAACCCGATATTTTCTGCATCCATCAAGCACAGCGATGAGATTCTTGAATACATGACCGATCCTGAAGAGATCCATGAAGAGTTTCAGAACCTGGTTGATATAGTGATTGATGGGGGACCGGGAGGAAATGTTGCTACTACAATTATAGATTACACCGGAGATGAGCCCTGGTTAGTAAGAGCAGGATTGGGCTCTACTGACTAGTTCCCACGTTGAATATTTCCTCTATCCAGAATTACACCATCTCTACTAACTGTAAAGAGATAATTACCGTAGGGAAGTAGACCCAGATCGAGGTCGAGTCTGTTTCCCTCAAATGGGACATCGCTAAAAAACCGATTCCCGAATAGATCAAAAATGCTGATGACCACAGGTTCATTTGATTCATTTTGGAAGAAGCTGATGGAGTCCCGGAATGGGTTTGGTCCGTACTTAAAATCATCAAGTCCAAGATTGATATAAAGGATTGATTGGATGTTACTCGGAATGACCCGCCCAAAAACGATCTGATAGTAGTTTACTTCTCCTTCGGCCGGGCTTTCATGCCAATAGATGTAAGTCTGAGAGAAATTAGGATCACCACAGACTCCATTGTAGATGGTATCCAGACTGAGGCTATCTAAACTCACTCCATGATAAATTCGCATTCCCTGACAGGTGGATCCAGCCTCAATTGTCCATTTCAATCTTACCTCATCACCAAAGATGCCCGGTTCTTCAAACTCATATCTGAAAGTTTCCTGAGAGGAGAGAGCGCTAAAGCTTAGAAGTGCTGATATCAGTAGAATGCAATTCTTCATTCAGCAATAAAGACGCTTTAGGAAAGAAATCGTTACAAAGCGAGATTGAATTTTATGTCCGTTGAACTTCATAAATCGATAAACTCTGATCATTTCTAATGATCATGTAGCCAAAGATTATGAGGATAATGCCATGAAGTTCAGTCACATAAAGCACTTCAGTGTGACCAAATTTAGAGAAGGAGCCACCAATCCCAGGGAGGATCCCTCCAATGGCAATCAGAATGTTACCCCATGCCCGGTTCTTGTAGATTGGATTTTTAGAATATCGCCAGGCTGAATAGATCGCCCCGCCAACCAGGAAGATAAAAGCATAGATGTTGATGAAAGGTGTTATCCCTCTGATCCATTGCCATTCAAGCACACTTCCGCTGAGTCTAAAAGCTTCTGATTTAGACAAGTCTAATGGACTTAAGATCACAAGAATAGAAGTACTTACAATCACCAGGATCAAAGCAATGGAAAGCTTATCGGCGATCTTCTCCTTCATTACCAGATAAACAGTTCCCTGAGCTAATGGAGCGCCGCCAAGTAGAGCACCGGCAATGTACCAGGACTTAAACAGGAATGGAGACCAGCCAAAGATGGAGACACAAGATTCGATCAGTGTTCCAAGACCGTAACAGAAAACCCCAAGTGCCCACCATTGCAGGTATTTGGCATCGGGTTTTTTCTTAAGGTGATTGAGGATGACGTACAAAAATCCAGCAGCGATAACTGTCGTGAGGATTGGGATCTTTTGTACTAACTCCATTAATTGAAGTTATTCTATCCCTAATTTGAGGCTGTCATAGATATGTCAGACGAGCTATTTCAAAAGAAGCTTGTATAGCCAGGAGAGATGTCCGGTATGCATCCCTTCATGCCTGATAGAATGAGTGATCACACCTCTTGCTGAGGTGCGCCAATCTATATTCTCAACATAGATCTCATCATCCAGAATAGAATCATCAAGACTTCTTACATGACCGAGGCAAAGCTCATTGATCCTATTGAGTTCTGATGATGCTTCCTGATATGAAGGCCATTGATCAGTTGGAATAGCATCGCTTCCAAATGCAAAATCTTTCAGCCAGGCTACATTCGGATTAGGACCTTTTAGCAGCTTTGATTGAAGCATATTTTGAGACCAGCACAAGTGTGCTACTATCCACAAAGGGCTGTTTAGCTTCTTACCATTATACTCAACCTGGGCCAGAGGATCTGCAGCCTCAAGTCTGCTTATGTAATTATTGGAAAGGTCTCTTGTAGCCTGAAAAACGTCGGCGAGAATTTGAGCCTGAGTCATAGTTTATTTTTGGAAGTCACGATACATTCTACTAGT
>CAXDOZ010000210.1:0-3004 GCA_963991145.1 uncultured Chitinophagales bacterium
ATAGAATACACTTATATCGTAGGTGAGAAGATCTTTTAATGTCCCTCTTAGTCCAACATCAGCTGTAAAGCCTCTTTCGTCTTCCAGGTTTGGATCGACTCTGAAATTTGAATTATTTATTCTCAGATCATTGAAGTTGATGGCTCTGTAATTCTGAGAGAAGTTTCCATAGAGCTCCATTTTACCATTCACCTGCCAGGCAAGACCAATACCGCCGATCACAAATGCTCTGTGACTTGATTTGCTTTCATAGATACTTGTATCAAGCAGGACATTCCCGGCCAGGTCTTCGTTAATTACCCTGTAGTAACCTTCCGCATTGGTATTGATGTACTCAAACCGCAAGCCTGGAGTTATGCTAAGATCTTTGCTTATTCTGAAGATGTGCTCAGTGAACAGAGACACATTCCAACTTGGGAAGTTATAATCTGAGCCTTCAAGATTATCGGGATTTAAATAATTGAAATCAGCATCATATCCATCTGTTCCCAATCCCTGCTTTTTTGTAGTCTCGCCTCTAAAGACCCTTGCTCCTATTAACCAAACCTGAGGCAGGCCTCGATTGTAATAGCTGAACATGGTTCTGGTTTCATTCCCAAAATTGAGGTAGGTATCTCTTAAAAGATCTCGCTCTTCGAGCGGATCAACACGAGTGATGTTTCCAAGGAAACCTACTGCATCTCTGCTAGCTATGAGCCCAAAGAAGGTGGTCTCGAGTTTAAAACGATTCGATGCTTTATAATAAAGAGACAATGAAGGCAGATTCCATTTAACCTGAAACCAGTTTCTCTCTCTAATTGAATGACGAGGATTTTGCGCATAAAGTGCATCCGATAATCCACCGGGCTGCTGGGCCAGATAATTGAAATAGGTGTACTCCCCTTTTAATTTCAACTTTGGATTTATCTGGATACCGATCTGAGCAAAATTAAATCCGGCATTAAAGCCACTGTTTGGCCTCCAACCGTTTCCTCTTTTAAATTGAAAATTGTTCTTAAGACTGACATTCCCAATATTGGCTTCTACTCCAAGATCGATGTTTGCAAAACCATAGGATCCTCCCGTGAATTTAGCTTTCAACTCAAGCGGCACATTGGGGTCCGGTTCAGCGATCTTGTAATTGACCATCCCACCAAACTGAGTTCCATATTGAAGCGAAGCGGCACCGCGCAATACCTGAATTTGATCTACTACTTCTGCAGGTGGCACGTAGTAAGCATCTGGATAACCTAGAGCGTCTGCTGAAATATCGTAGCCATTCTGACGAACATTAAAATTGGAACTTCTTATTGGACTCAGACCTCTGCCTCCGATCTCTGTGGCTAAGCCGGAACCAAGGCTTTCCCAGATATTTAAGCCAGGAACTTTAGCGTATATCTCACGACTGTTATTTGTGGCAAGGTTTGCTGTTTCAGAAGAGGGACTTAGAACCTGAGATTTCTTTCCTGCGAAGATCTGCATGCCCTCAACATCGTTGAGGTTCAGTGCCTGGATCTTACCTCGCTGTTGGCCATTAACATTCACTTCTTCGATCTCAACTTCAATAGGCTTTAATAATACCAGGATCGTGGTATCTCTATTAGAAATTGAAATTGTTCCTTCAAAAAGTCTATACCCAAAAGCAAAGACCATAAGATCGTAGCTTTCCTTTTCATCAAGAGCTACAATTGCTTTTCCATTAGTATCGGTTGAGCCTGTTTCTTTCTGGTCTGCAATTTTAATTTGCGCCTCAGAAATTGATTCATCGCTTTCAGATGATCGAACCTCAAAAGTAGTTTGAGCAATAGTCGGGAGACTTAAGAACAGGGATAATATGAAAAGACAGAAATACCTCATCAAATATCCTTGTAAGGAATCAGCCAATCAAAATGCTTCAAAGAATATTCCACCTCGCTTAGGTCAACCTGTGGATCGACAAACAACCTACTTCCTTCTCCCTGGAGGCTAACATAGGATTCAACCCGCACAACGGGATCTTCCCAGTCATACTTCATTTTGTATTCCTCTTCAAGAAAATGAGCGAACTGTAAAAGGAGATCCGGCTGAGTGGCCATCATTTTTTCCTGATAGGGATTGAGGTAATCGCAATTCTGAACGATCTCTTCTTCTCCCGTCTCTGGGTTGCTAATGTAGAAAGTAGCGTAGCCGGCCTTTTCAATTAGCATGACTCTCCAGCCAAATCTAAATCCTTCCTCATTCCAAAATAGCTTGCCGGGATAGGCCAAAAATCTCCATGGAAAGATGATCTGAAATGCTACAAAGAGGAACAAAAAGCTCAATCTCTTTGGGCCCAGGAACCATCTCTTTTCTGGAATGATTGAAATGCCAGGTTTTGGGAGGAAGGAAAGTAGTTTCTTATGGAATGAGCTTGAGAAAAAGATCAGGGTCAGGGCGATCATTATGTATGGGAACATCCCAATTGGGAATAGGAAGCCGGTAACAAGATGAAAGCTGACCAGGGCGATATAGGCGAAGAGTCTTGTTCTTGAATTCAGCAAGAAAAAGACGACGAATAAATCAAAAAAGCATCCAGCCCAGCTAAAGGCATAGGCAACCCAATCCTGAAAAAGCAAGGGACCGAAAACTGGAATTTCTGAGTGAGCCTTTAGCCAGATCTTAAGTGGCATTGCATGAATGAGCCAATCTGGATTTACTTTGGCAATTCCGGCATAGATGTAAACGATTGCAAGCTGGAATTTTAAAATATTGATGGTCCAGGCTGGCACGTTTTTCCAGCTCTTTCCATTCTGAAATAAAATAGTGTCAATTGAATAGGCCCGATTGGCAGGTAGAAAAATTAAAATAAAAGCTCCCAGACTCACGAAATAGTAATGATTAAGGCAATAGGTAAGATCAATTAGTTCGAAATAGGTGAATATCACAAAGAAGAATACCGAACTAAGTCGGTACAATGCTCCAAAGGCAATTCCCAGTGCTGAAAGCATCATCAGGCCGTAGGCCAGATACAAATAAGTATCAGGCAATACCTCTACCCATTGAAAAC
>CAXDOZ010000211.1:0-2997 GCA_963991145.1 uncultured Chitinophagales bacterium
AAGATCTTTAAGCCCTTCATCATATCGCTCACATCGCTCTTTGCGCTGAGCAATGAACTCTTCAACTCTTGGTAAAAGGCACAAACCCATCGCTGCATGAACCTCTGATGACTTGCCGTTAATTCCCACTCCCAGGAAGTCCTCATCGGGTCTTCCATGGCCAAATCGTCTCATGTACTCACAAACCCTGGCGATCTCGTCATCATTGGTCACAACTGCTCCACCTTCGATGGTGTGATAGAGTTTAGTAGCGTGGAAACTAAGAGTCGCGGCATCCCCGTAGCCTAATAGTGACTCGCCTTTGAATTTCGCATTGAAGGCATGGGCACCATCGTAGATCACTCTCAAATTGTGCTTATCCGCTATTGCCTGTAAAGCCTCAACATCGCAGTTTTTTCCATAGACATGAGTGGCAAGTATAGCAGTAGTATTTGGAGTGATCTTCTTCTCAACCTCTTTAGGGTCAATACAAAGAGTATTGGGGTCAATATCTGCGAAAACAGGTGTAAGGCCTTCCCAAACAATGCTGGAAGTAGTTGCTACATAAGAGAATGGAGTGGTGACCACCTCTCCTTTTAGCTCCAATGCTTTCAAGGCTATCTGAATAGCGATCGTACCATTATTGAGATAGATCAGGTGTTTTACTCCAAGGAAATCGGCGAGCTTTTGCTCCAGCTCGCGATGCATTTGGCCCTTATTAGTAATCTGGCCGGAGGCCCAGATCTTCTCAAGGTATTTATTGAACTCCTCCTGAGGAGGTAAGAAAGTCTTTGTAACGTAAATCATCTCTGAATAGCGGACTAAGATAACCTTTCGTGAAAGGCTTCGCAATGCTCTTAGTCATGCTCCTGCCTGCTTGTTGAATTTTATGCTTCTTTAGATTTAACTGCTTGCAGATCCATCAATGAAAGTCCCTTTTTCCTCAGGGAGTACACTCCTGCGAAGAGCATTAAAAGGACCGCAAAAAGATGTACCATCGTAGTGATCGCTAGACCATCGGTATAGGTCAAGCCTAAAATGATATAAGCTTGAGTTCCCATCCAGTGATAAGCTCCAATTCCACCCTGAACAGGCGCTAGCATGGCGATACTTGTCATCATTAATGGGAGAAGCGGATCATACCAATGCAAAACATCGGCCACCGGAAAGGCGAATGTCATAAAGGTGATGCTGCAGAAATAACAAATCCAGATCAATACTGACAGAAAGCTGATCAGCACTTTATCATCGCTGTAAAAAATTGTGAGGAGGCTATCCTTGAACTTGGAGAGTTTCGATTTCACCTTCTCCCCAAACTTTGATCTCTTGAGGAAAACAAGAAAACCAATCGTCAAACCAATTAATATAATCCCTACAATGGTGATTCCTGTTGTGTTATTTGCAAATCTTTCAGCGAGTCCATCGGTAAATGGGATCCATAGTCGGTCGACGAGAAAATCTGTCATCTTCTGCCCATAGATAAGAGCTGTGACTCCCATTAATGCAAGCATTACTACTGCATCTGCAGCTCGCGAAACGATCATGGTACCAAGGCCCTGAGTGATAGGAACATTCTCCATCTGCTTCATGGAAACACATCTTGAAAGCTCTCCCAATCTCGGTACCGCAAGATTTGCCAGATAACCGATCATTATGGCATGGTAGGAATTGGCAACCGAAACATCAAAGCCCAATGGCTTCAGTATCAGTTTCCAGCGATATGCCCTGATCCAATAGGTGGCATATGAGAAGATGAATGGGAAGACCAGCATCGGCCACCGAATGGTGGCAAAAGTCTCTTTGAGAGAATTCATATCCTGCTTTGCAAAGAGCCGATAAAGAAGCCACAAACCCAATAAAAGGAAGGCCGTATTGGCAATGCGTGATATGATGCTGGAACGCTTCAAATTGAAGGAGGGGGCTAAAGCCGAGCAAAGTAAACCAAATGGTGCGCTTTCTTCAAGCAGATTGACATTTTCAGGGACGAAAATCCTAATTTTGCCAGCTATTTCAGCGCATATGAACCTCGAACAACAAATCAGAGAAGCTACAATTGATGCAATTGAAAAACTGTACGGTCAGCAAGTTGATCCCGGGCAGGTCAGCATCAATGAAACACGCAAGGAATTCGAAGGAAATCTAACCGTGGTTGTCTTCCCTTTTACGAGGTTCTCAAAGCAGTCACCGGAGCAAACTGGAAGTGCTATCGGCGAAGCCTTAGAAGATTCGGTTTCCATCGTTAGCGGATTCAATGTGGTGAAGGGATTCCTGAATTTGGTGATCGAAGACAGCTTCTGGCTTTCGTACCTAAAAGAGCGAGCTGGAAGAAAAGAGACCATTAAGCTGGAGCCAAAAGATGAAAAGATCGTTTTGGAGTATTGTGGTCCAAACACCAATAAGCCTCTCCACCTCGGACATATCAGAAACATGCTGCTTGGTTACTCAATTTCAGAGATCCTAGATGCGGCTGGTTATGATGTGCATCGCGTGAATATCTACAATGATCGTGGAATTGCTATTTGTAAATCCATGATCGCCTGGAAGAAGTTTGGTGGAGGTGCTACTCCGGAGTCAGAAGGCAAGAAGGGAGATCATTTTGTAGGTGAATTCTATGTCAAATTCGATGTAAAATATCAAAAGGAGATAGAAGAACTTGTTGCCGATGGGATGTCCAAGGAGGATGCAAAGAAGCAGGCTCCTATCCTACTCGAAGCACAGGAAATGCTGAGAGACTGGGAATCCGGAGATAAGGAGACCGTTGAGCTTTGGGAGATGATGAACAGCTGGGTTTATTCAGGATTCGATCAGACCTACAAGAATATCGGGATCGATTTTGAAAAGGATTACAAGGAATCTGACTTCTACCTAAAAGGGAAAGATGTTGTTCTCGAGGGATTAGAAGAAGGACTATTCTTTAAGAAAGATGATGGATCTGTTTGGGTCGATCTCAGCGATGAAGGATTAGATGAGAAGCTCCTTATCCGTAGCGATGGAACCTCTGTTTACATAACCCAGGAC
>CAXDOZ010000212.1:0-2895 GCA_963991145.1 uncultured Chitinophagales bacterium
CATTATTATTTGTCCTAATGACAATGAGTTAATTCTTGGAGGAAGTGAAGAGAGAAGGAAATTTGTTGATGGCACCCTTTCTCAGTTTGATGGCCAATATTTAAATCAGCTTTTAGCCTATAACAAAGCTCTTAGTCAGCGCAATAGTGCCCTGAAACAAATGGCGTCTCAGGGTCGCTTCGATCAGGATCTTCTCGAGGTGTACAATCAACAATTGGTAGCCAACTCGACCTACATATTTGAGGAGAGGCAAAGACTTGTGGATGATCTGAAAGATCGTTTCAACGATTTTTACTCTAAAATTTCAGGAGATAAGGAGAAGGTCTCGCTTCAGTATAAGTCCCAGCTTTTCGAGTATGATATGGGAGATCTGTTACTGAAGAACTCAGAAAAGGATAGAATTCTGCAGCGCACCTCTTCTGGATTGCATCGTGATGATCTGATTTTTGAGATAGATGGCATGGTTATGAAAAGATTTGGATCTCAGGGTCAGCAGAAATCTTTCCTAATTGCTTTAAAGCTTGCTCAATTTGATCTAATCGCAGAACGAGGAAAGAGGAAGCCGATTCTTTTAATAGATGACCTCTTCGATAAATTGGATCTCGAGCGAAGCGGATTTTTACTTGAGCTCCTGAATAGTGATTCAATTGGCCAGGTGTTTATCACAGACACTGATCCCGACAGGATCAAAAGGGCATTCGACAGTAAAGGGGCAGATATTGAAATCTTTGAACTTTAGCATCTAATTGGGAGACGTGCCTTTTGTCTAAATTTGTTTCGATGAGTGATCACAATCAGCAAAATCTGGGTTCGGCAATTGATGCTTTTATCAAAAGCATGAAGCTTGGCGATAAGTACTATGAGACCAAGCTAAAGGAGAACTGGGAAGAGCTGATGGGTCCATCGATTGCGAAGCATACCAATGATATCTATCTGAAAAATGGCATGCTTTTTATTCACCTTGACTCGGCACCCCTGAAACAAGAATTGACATATCACACTGATCGCATGCGCTCAAACGCCAATGAGTTTTTAGCTACATCAGCGGTTAAAGAGATTGTAATCAAATAAGAATGGTTTTTAGATTGCTCATCATCCTTCTGATCGCTTTCCCTCTTGCAGGGATCTCCCAGGAATCAGATAGTCTTAGTACAGCTGAGATACCCAATTCTGAGCCCAGAACATATAAGGTACAGAAGGGTGATAACCTATTTAGAATTGCCCTAAATCATGGGATCACACTCGATGCCTTACTTAAGGCAAATGAAATTGATGCTGAAGAGACAAAGATCTCAGTAGGCCAGGAGTTGATCATTCCTGATCCTCCAAAAGATACTGAGCCAACCGAGGCTGAGATCATGCAGCAAGAGCTTGGCTATTACCAATGGAAGAAAAACCAGCTCGATCAGGAGATGGACGAAAAGCAGGCGATCAGCGACAGCCTTCGAGATGCTGAGTTGCAGATCATGGAGAATATCAACGATTCCATCAATCAATCTCAAGCGGTTGATTCTGGCAACTTAGAAGATCCAGAAATGGCTGCAAAACTTGCCGAGATCGAAGCTCTTCAGGCATTGATCGATAGCCAAATGGCAGAGCAGGAAAAGCTTAAAGCTCAATTAGCGGCAGAACAGGAGAAGGTTCAGGAAATGATTCGAGAAATCGCTGAATCAGATAGCAGCTTCAGCGATATGGCTCCTGCACCAACCGAGTTTACAGATGAACAGTTTGAGAAGTTTGAAGTAGTTGATGAGGGGGAAATAGTAAAAGAAGAAAAGATTGAAGTAGAAACAATTACTGCAACAGGAGCCGCCATGACTGCAACTGAGGAGCTTACCGGAATTGATTCCCTCATTGCCTTAGCTGAAGCAAATGTTTTCCAAATTGAGGCTGATATTCAGGCACTCAATTCTAAGAGATCTGCATTGGAAAGAGAGCAGGCAAAATTTGCTGATCAACCAATTGATCAAAACGATATCAATGCCATCCTGAACAGAATGGAGGCTTCCAAGCAACACGCTCAGAAAATGGATGAGATCAATGCTGAAATTGAAGCAAAAGAGATTGAGTTAGAAGAGGCTAATGAGGCTTGGAGCACTTTATTGAGACAAAAAGAAATGGAGCAGGCTGGATTGCTAACAGCTGCAGAGGTGATCGAAGAGGAGGAAGAATCTGTAACAGATGTTCCTGAAGTCCTTGTTGATCCAAATGATCCCGAGCATCTGACATCAGAAGATGATGGAGTGGTAACTGAGATTTTCTTATCTGGTTCTACCACTGCTGCCGTCGCTGCAGGGACTGGAAGCTCCAAGAAAAAAGGGAATCAGGGGCAGGTTGTAAATCAACCCGATGGAGAAATAGACTTTGATAATTCTGTATTCTCAGTTGACGAAGTAAGCATCAATGAGGAAGTTACTCCTGACGGAGTGATCGACACCACCAGCATGATCAAGGCTGAATTCTTTCTGGCACGAGCACTTGGAGAGATCAACCAGCAGAATTATAAATCTGCTCAGAAGTACATCGAAAAGAGCCTTAAGCTCAACCCGAAGTATATCGAGGCTCAGATGCTTCACGGAGATATTAACTCTGCATTTGGGATGTATGAAGATGCTCAGAAGGATTATCTGAAAGTGATCGCCATCGATAGTCTGGTACCTCAGGCTTATTACAATCTCGCTCAATGTCTTGCCTTTCAGGGTAAGGACCAAAAGGCATATCAGAATTACAATAAGGCACTCTCTTTAGACAATGAATATATCCTGGCGCTATCGGGAAGAGCTGCGATGTTCCTCAAGTTCAAAGATTACAGATCTGCTCTTAAAGACTATTCCAGGATCATTGAGATCTGTCTCTTATACACATCTGACGCTGCCGACGAATAGAGAGGTGTAG
>CAXDOZ010000213.1:0-2853 GCA_963991145.1 uncultured Chitinophagales bacterium
CTTCGTAGGCCTGGTCATGGCGGTAAGCTTTTTTAAGATCATGCCTTACAGGCGGAAGTCTTATCTGGGCTTCATCTTCCTCTTTGCCCTGAGCTACCTGCCTCAGTTTGCCAAATTGGGAAGGGATCTGAAGCGGGGCGGATTGTATTGGCTGGGCGAGCCCGATAATGACTGGCTCAACGATTTCTTCAAGAAGCTTTTTAACGAATCGGAGATCCTGGCTGCGATCCTGCTCTTCATTGGAATCGCTACACTGTTCTGGACGAAGAGAAGCTTTTTTAATTTCAATTTCAGAATGAGCATGGGGATCTTCTTCGGGATCTTTATTATTGGCTTCTTCTATTCGATCTTCAGATCACCGGTCTTGCAGTACAGCTATCTGCTCTTTCCGCTGCCCATCTTCCTTGGGGCACTATTTTCCGGTTTTTCAATTTCATTGGATAATTATAAAGCGAAGATCGCAGTCACGGCTATACCGATTTTAATTTTGGCGCATACTATTTTCATCTATCACTATTATGAAAAACCCTTGCATGGTGATTATAAATGGATAGCCGAGCAAATTGAAATTTATAAAGCAGAAGACCAAAGTATCAATGGGGTTTATCACACCAACCGATTTGAATACGTAGACTTCTCGCAGGATCTCTACGGCTCAGGAGCCTTTCCATTATTGAGCTATGACCTGAATGAGCCCAATGCAGTTTCAAAGCTGGAAGAGGCTCTTGATGATTGCGATAGCGAGTATTTCTTCTTTGCGCGCATTAAGCCGGTATTTGATGTTAGTCCGGTCATTATGGCTCGCTACCCGATGGTGGTTTTTCGAAGCTTTGAGGATGAGCGGTATTTCCACGTCTTTAAGAAGGTTGATAAAGATGACTATGTCCTCAGCAGAGTTGAATCATTTACTGAGCGAGAGGGAAATGGAATTTGCAATTATCCTGTAGAGGGGGAAGGTAATTGTGGATGCACTGAGCCTGGAGTACAATTTAGCTCTGGAGTTGGGATTGATGACTATGAAATTAAAAAAGGAGATAAGCTTTTAGTTGATGCGCAGGTTTGGAATATCTCCGGTGATAAGCATATTAAGTTAGCCGTTCAGATCAAGCAGAACGGTAATCAGATCGACTGGCTCGAGGTTCCCATTGTGTGGTATCACAGAGGCAATGGCGGCTGGGTTCATTTGATGCATGAATTTGAAATGGGCGATTATCCAAAGGATGCTCGCGTTGAAGTATTCCTTTACAGTCCTGAAGGCAAGACTTGCTATTGGGACGACGTGATCTTAGCAATCGATAAGGATGCTGGTTAAATCAAAAGGCATTGTATTAAAGACCACCAAGTTTGGCGAGACCAGTTTGGTGGCGAAGGTCTACACCCGTGAGCATGGCTTATTGACCTTCATGGTGAAAGGGGTGCGTTCGAAAAGGTCGAAGGGGAAAGCTGCATTAATGCAGCCGATGATGATCCTGGATCTGGTGATCTATCTGAGGTCAAACCAAAATATGAAGAGCCTGCGGGATTATCAGTTTAGTCATGTTTATACGCAGGTTCCATATGATATTCTGCGAAGCACCATTGGCATGTTCATGCTGGAGGTTGTTACAAAATGCGTGAAGGAAGAAGAGACGAATGAGGAGATGTTTGATTTCCTCTTTCACTCATTCGTGAGTCTGGATCAGGTAGAGAGCATTTCACCGAATTTCCATCTCTTGTTTCTGAGCAATCTGCTTGACTATATTGGCTTTCAGCCCCAGGGAAAGTGCACGGAGGAAACGCCCTATTTCGATCTGTACGAGGGGAATTTCGTCTCGGATATCTCTGTTGCCGGGAGGTATTTGGAGAAGAATGAAGCTGCGAACTTTGCTTTAATGCTACTAAGCGATGTGTCGGATGCCGACAGCCTGGAGCTGAGTGGAGATGAAAGGAAAACTTTACTCGACCGTCTATTGTTGTACTACGAATTCCACGTAGAAGGGTTTAAAACACTAAAGTCCCTGGATATTCTTCGGACGGTGTTGAACTAAGGAAAAAGATGGAAACTGTAACAGTAATCGGCAGAGAGCACATTAGAAAATCGATCGATTATGCTCGATTTGAGGAGATGATGCAACATTGGGTAGAGAACAAATCTACTTCGGGTCCAAATCAATCGGAGTCGATGGCTCATTACACCAAATTGAACTGGTCGAGAATGCGTCGTTTGGACAAGCAATCGAAGATCAATACCAGTTTGGCTAAGAAAGTCGAGGCGATCGAGGGCAAGCAGGTTTGGCTTGTTTTGGTTGAAGGTTGGTGCGGCGATGTAGCGCAGAACCTACCGGTGATCCAGAAGATGGTAGAATTGAATCCGAATATCGAGTTGAGAATGATCTTCAGAGATGAGAACCTCGATGTGATGGACGCTTATCTGACCAATGGAGGCAGAAGCATTCCAAAGCTGATCGCGATGGATGCGGATAGTTTGGAAGAGCTTTGGACCTGGGGTCCGAGACCTGCGCCTGTTCAGGAGATGGTTGAGGAGTATAAGAAGACAGGCGGGCCTTATTCTGAATTCTCAGAGAAGGTACAGAAGTGGTACAATGGAGATAAAACTCAAACCCTGCAAAATGAGTTTGAGGCTTTGATTTAAATCAGGCAAACATCTTATATTAAATGTCGGGTCAATATTGCCCGACATTTTTTTTGCCTGCAATGAAGAAGTATCACTATTTCGACGGAAACGAACAGCACGGACCATTTACGATTGAGGAGTTAAAGAGCTTCAGGATCACCAAAGAGACATTGGTTTGGTACGACGGCCTGGCCGACTGGCAGCCGGCAGGCAGTGTAGCTGAGCTGGAGGTATTGTTT
>CAXDOZ010000214.1:0-2808 GCA_963991145.1 uncultured Chitinophagales bacterium
CTTGCTACCTGGATCACTTCACCGGCTTGCTCTCCCTCTCTTCTTACAAGGAATAGACCATTGTTCTTGAAGCTCTCATACTCACCCTTATTCATCTTCGATCCTGAGATATCACTAGTGAACCAAAGATTTCCTTTAGGGTCAAAGGCCATGTTATCCGGGCAGGCAAATCCTGTCTCTTCACCTCCCACAAGGAAATTATCATGCGCAAAACTCAAGGCATCATATTTTCCCTCCGCTTCCTCGATCTTTAAGATCTGGCCGTAGTAATTTCCTTTAGGAAGATTATTCGTCAGAGCGATCAGGACATTTCCGGTCACGGGATCGATCTCAATATCTTCCGGACGATCAAGAGTGGACCCTCCAACAAGCTTAGAAGCTTTTCTTAAGTGAATAAGTACATCTAGCTGATTTTCAAAGTTTTCCTGAAGTTCAGTGCGCTCCTCAAAAACGAGAGATTCCCATCTGGACTTCTCAATATTTGCAACGTAAAGTTTGCCCTCATCCAGTGAGTTTGGCACCGATCCTACAAACTTGTACAGACATTCATCATTGGAATCATCGCCAGTGTAAACCACTAGTCTTTCATCTTCTAATTGGATCACTGTTGCACATTCGTGAGCGCATCTACCAAGCGCAGTATGCTTTACCGATTCGCCTGTTTTGGGATCAACTTCTACCACCCAACCATAATGCTCAGGGGCATGATCGTAGAACTTCTCCCATCCGAAATAACTCGGACGAATTGTACCGTCTTCAAATCGTTCACCATAGAAGATATCGTAGTTCTCCTCGCAGGTAAGGATCGTTCCCCAGGGAGTCAGACCTCCCGAGCAGTTTCCAACCATTCCGGTAGCAAACTCAGAACCAATGATCGGAGCGTCAGCGATCAAACGCATTTGAGTCTCACCAGTAATTCTCTTATTGATAGCATCCTCAACTATCTTCCAGCTTCCATTCTCAAGTTTGACTTTTACAATGCTACCGCCAACTGAGTATCTCTCCTTATCAACCTGCTCCTTCGTTCGCTCCATGTCTCCAGAAAAGCCTGAAACGAAGAATGGATTTGTATACTCGTGATTTGCCCAAAGCACTCCGCTTTCGCTATTCCCATCTGAATCGGGAAGGAATGCCAGAAAATCGTTGTTGAATCCAAATCGCTCAGAAGCATTGATCGGGTCATCCCAACGGATGAGCATGCTTGATTTTAATCCTTCTGCAAGGATCACATCATCCAGATCTGAAGGGTCGATACCTTTTATAATAAACTCAGCAATCTGGCTACTGCTATCTGTATCTACTCCATCGGCGCAAGCCTGAAGGAAAGGAGGCACAACAATTACGCTTACTGCGCCTTTGCCCAGGAATTCAATAAATGATCTTCTGTTAATGGTGCTCTTGGTCATGCCGACAAAGATATTATTCGCTTGTCAATAAATCTTTAAATACTAAAGCAATTAGAAAAGAAGAAAGGTTCGTGATGATTTAGACATGCATCTTATGCAGATCGTAAAACTCTTTCTCTAACATTTCTCTATCATCCGGGTGGGCGATACTGATCAATGCTCTGGCTCTTTGACGAATGTTCATTCCAAAGAGATCTACCGAACCGTATTCAGTAACGATATAATGCACATGTGCTCTCGTGGTAACCACTCCAGCGCAGGGTTTGATTGATGATACGATCCTTGATTCGCCCCGGGATGTCCTAGATGGAAGCGCTATGATCGCTTTTCCACCTTCGCTGATAGATGCTCCCCTGATAAAATCCATTTGTCCACCAACTCCTGAGTAGAACCTATCACCAATGGAGTCAGATACCACCTGTCCGGTAAGGTCTACTTCAATAGCACTGTTAATAGCCGTCATCTTATGCATTTTGGCAATCACTTTTACACGGTTCACATAAGCGATATCGAGCATTCTCACCATCGGGTTATCATCCATGAAATCATATAAGGCTCTGGATCCTATCGCAAAACCGCCAACTACAATTCCGTAATGACTCTTCTTATATCGTCCATTGATAACTCCCTTTTCAACGAGTTCAAGAATACCATCTGAGAACATTTCTGAGTGAATGCCAAGGTCTTTATGATTGGTCAAACTGCTTAGAACGGCATCAGGAATGGCTCCAATTCCCGTCTGGAGAGTTGCGCCATCCTCAATCAGCTCGGCAATGTTTTTCCCAATCTTCATTTGCACTTCGGAGGGATTGGGCGATCTATGTTCATACAGAGGGAAATCTGCATCTACAATTGCATCAAGTCTGCTTAAGTGGATCAATCCATCACCATGTGTTCGCGGCATCTGAGGATTGATCACAGCTATGACCTTCTTTGCATTCTCAACCGCAGCAAGGCTTGCATCCACAGAGATTCCAAGTGAGCAGAATCCATGCTTGTCAGGAGTTGAAACCTGAATCAGAGCTACATCTAATGGCAATACATTCTTTCGAAACAAGGAGGGAACCTCGCTGAGGAAAACGGGGATGTAATCAGCCCTGCCTTCATTAACTGCCTTGCGCACATTCTTTCCAATGAAGAGGGCATTGACTCTAAACTTTCCCTCCATCTCAGGTTCTGCATAAGGAGCGGGTCCTTCGGTATGCATGGAGATCACCTCTACATTTCGAAGGTCATCTGACCGGTCTACCATAGCATTTATCAGAGGAGAAGGAGCTGCACAGGCGGTATGAATGTATACTCTGTCGCCTGATTTGATCGATTCAACAGCTTTTTCCGGGCTTACAAAACTCACTGCCATAAGATGGGGATTGAGCTGTAAGATAAAGTATCAATGTTAACT
>CAXDOZ010000215.1:0-2786 GCA_963991145.1 uncultured Chitinophagales bacterium
CTTTTACCACGATCGTGATCCTCTCTTCGCCGAGGCTCTTCATGTAAATACCTCTTATCTCACAGCAGTAGCGAATGACTACTCATACGACGATATCTATTCCCGTTTGATCATTGCAAAAGGGAGACCCGGCGATGTGCTCGTTGGGCTGTCAACTTCTGGAAACAGCGGCAATGTAGTGCGTGCAATGGAGCAGGCTAAGAAGCAGGATATGATCAATGTGGCCCTTACGGGCCGAGGAGGAGGAAAGATGGCCGATTTGGCTGATATCCTCATCGAAGTGCCTTCAAATGATACTCCGAGAATCCAGGAATTGCACATCACGATTGGACATATTCTTTGTCAGCTCGTTGAAGAGCAAATGATGGCTGAATAATGATCACCCGCGCCATTGTTTTAGCAGGTGGTTTAGGAACGCGATTGCGCAGCGTAGTTGCCGACCGACCAAAGCCAATGGCCGAAGTGGCAGGGAAACCTTTCCTTGAATACATCCTGATCGAATTAGCAAAATCTACTGTAGAGGAAGTTCGCCTGAGCGTAGGCTACAAATGGGAGATGGTCAAAGAGCATTTTGGACATGAATTCCAGGGTTTGAGACTCGAATACATCGTAGAAGAGGAGCCACTTGGAACAGGTGGAGGAATTCGACTCGCCATGGAAGGATGGGATGAAGCTTATGTCCTGAATGGAGATACCTTCTTCGACTTTAACATCTCTGAACTTGGGGATTTTTATCAGGCCTCAGGTGCAGATATTGCAATTGCCCTGAAGCACATGAGCAATTTCGATCGCTACGGAACAGTGGCTCTTGAGGGCGATAGAATAACTGCATTTAAGGAGAAACAGCAAATGGCTGAGGGTGAGATCAATGCCGGAGTTTACGCTTTGAAAAGCACAGTGTTTGGCAATCGTGCCGCAGGCTCAAAGTTTTCAATGGAGGCCGATGTCTTTGAAGCTGAAATCGATAGTTTGAAGATCTGCGGAAAGACCTTTGACGGCTATTTTATCGATATTGGCATTCCTGAAGATTACGAGAAAGCCAATGCCTACTTTTCCTGAAATAGATAATTCCTGGACCCTTTTCCTCGATCGCGATGGCGTGATCAACAAGCGGATCGTTGATGGATATGTGCTTAATTGGTCCATGTTTGAATGGCTGCCCGGCAGCAAGGAGGCTATCGTTTCATTCGCTGATAAGTTCAGGCGAATTGTAGTAGTGACCAATCAGCAGGGGATAGGTAAAGGCTTGATGAGCGAAGAAGATCTGAACGCGATCCACGATAATATGCGCGAAGAAATCCATCTGGCCGGAGGCCGAATTGACGGTATCTTTTTCTGCCCCGATCTCGCTCAAGATGACCCAGCTTGCCGGAAGCCAAATATTGGAATGTTTAAAAATGCCCAGAGGGTCTTTCCCGGTATCGATGCTTCAAAGTCAATAATGGCTGGCGACAGCGTTTCAGATATCGCATTTGGAAAAAATGCCAGTATGATTACCGTTGGCATTGAGACTGAAAAAGTTCTCGAGGATGCCGATTTCCACTTTCCAGATTTGAAAAGCTTTTCAGAAAGCCTCTTTTGTTAAGATTTCCACCTTTTGCAAAAGCAAAAAAGGGATGTGAAATGTCAGGGAATTGTATTGGAATCAGTTAATTTGAATTTGCTGAGAGCTAGGCACTTGATTAAAACCTGGCAGAGGCAGAATTATAATCTTAAACAAACGTGGAAGCTGGTGATTCTTAAGGCGTTTTCGCCATTTTCCACATGACCTTTTAAAACCCCGCAATTGGGTAAGTGTTAACTTTACCCAAGCATCATTCGATGACTCATTATGGTTAAACATCGACTACTCAATTCGTCAATCGGCCGAAAGATATTAATGTCATTATCAGGGTTATTCCTCTGTACTTTTCTTCTAGGCCACGTTTCAGGAAACTTTCAATTACTAATACCGGGATTCGCAGGCAAAATGCAGTTCAATCAATACGCTGTATTCATGACCACCAATCCTGCTGTTAAGGTTTTGTCTTACCTGACTTACTTCAGTATTCTGCTACACGTGGTTTACGCCATTATTCTAAACCAACGAAATAAAGCTGCCCGTCCGGTGGCATATGCTTACAGCAAGCCTGGTTCATCATCGAGCTGGTCGAGCCGTAACATGGTTGTTCTGGGAGTAGTGATTCTTGCTTTCATCGCATTTCACCTTGCAGACTTCTGGTACGAATACAAGTTCGCTGAAATGCCATATATGGAAACCGAAGCTGGAGATGGTTATGTAGCGAAGTCTGGTCAGCCATATCCGGGAGCTACCGTTGAAGATGGAATGATCGTGTTCAATGGCACAGTAATCGAGCCGGCGATGAAGGATTTGCACGAAGAAGTGCTTGAAGCCTTCTCAAACTGGTACTTAATGTTATTCTACGTGATCGTAATGGGCTTTATCGCTTTTCACCTTGTTCATGGTGTATCAAGTGGTTTTCAAAGTCTTGGTGTCAATCATCCCAAGTATACACCCTGGATCAAAAAAATCAGTATGGGATTTGGAGTGGTTGTTCCGGCAGCATTTGCAGTAATAGCTATTGCTTGCTTCCTGCTAGGAACAGAGAGCGAAGCCGGGTACCTAATTATTAAACCATTGTTCTAAGAAAATAGAAGATTATGTCTGTGAATCTAGATTCAAAAATACCTGTAGGACCTATAGCAGATAGGTGGAAAAATCATAAAGCTTCTATTAATCTGGTAAACCCTGCCAACAAAAGACACATCGATGTGATCGTGGTAGG
>CAXDOZ010000216.1:0-2743 GCA_963991145.1 uncultured Chitinophagales bacterium
AACCACTTCTACCCTACGCGCTTTCGTTCGCAGCAGGAGCGATGATATTCGTGGTTGTCGAAGAATTGATCCCCGAATCGCAGCGAGAGCGGAATACAGACATTGCCACCCTTGGAGCCATTCTGGGCTTTACGGTAATGATGATACTAGATGTGGCTTTGGGCTAAAAGATCGTAGCCTCGTAATTGACGTCCATTCGATTGGCATTTGAGTTATCAGCAAGGAATACCTCACTTTTCATCGTGCCTTCTTCTGTCATGAACTCAGGCAACTCATGTCCGCCACCAATTGGGAAAATACGCCAGCGATAAGTGCCCGGCCCAGAAGATTGATAATCCATAATGAATCGATGTCGGCCCATGTAATCGTCTTTCTTTGCAGTTTCAATAGCCAGCTTTGTCAACTTGGCGAATAGCGGCAGCACTTTCATTCCAAGACCAACAAGCGGATTTGCACCCACATGAGCGATCTCCAAAGTCTTATCTAAAACTCCCTTGCCTTCATTATTGAGCCAATCCTTGACATCGTTTCCTGCTTTCTCAAGGTCCCCTCCATTTGCATTGAAGCTCTGAACAAGAATATCCAATGTCTCGTCATGAAAGACCTCTCTCACCTTCGCTGAATTGCCATCTGATTCCCAGAAGTGCATATCGAGGCGATACATTCTGCTTTCGCCCTCAGCCAGATTTGGCAGATCGAAGGAAATGATAGGATCATTGATTGTGCGCTCTTGCTCTTTAAGGAAGAAAGCTCCCCCGCCCGGAGATCCTAAAAGCGAATAACCCTGTCGGGCCCATTTGGCATCGGGGTTCTCATCATTGGGGTTGAGAGTTTCCAGTTCGCAAACCTGCCATGTTTGATAATACTCGGCTTTTTTATCGGCGAAGCCTTTGTCTTTAACTGCCTGGGCATAGATCTTGTGTAGTACAAAATTGAAATTCATACGAGTTCTTTTTCATCCTCCCGAAGGGAGATCAATTAAAAAAATAGGCTTCTGCTTTTTTATAAATGTAGAATAGTTTACAGAAAATCATCATGTATCTGAAGATCTGTTTTGACATTTTCATGAGTGAAGATCTTAGCTTTGGCTCTTCTTAATTTTTAACTTCTGGTATGCGCTTAATCCTCATCGCTATTTTGATTGGAATCTGTTCTGCCTCCTTCTCGCAGGAGGAAGAGAGAACGGTGATCGACGGTAGGGTCGTTCAGGCGGGAACGATGAATGGCGTGAGTTTCACCACAGTATTGATCAAAGGCAGGAACCTCGGTGTACCTGCAGATCAGTATGGATATTTCACTTTGGCTATCCCCGGTTTGGGAGAGGGTGATTCAATTCATTTTTCTGCGCTTGGCTTTTCAGATAGCACTTTAGCAGTAAACGACTTGCTGACAATGGACACGGTTTTGATTCACCTTCGAGTGAGTCCATTCCAGATCGATGGAGTGAAAATTGAAGATCTTACCGCCCGTAAAATGGTGGAGCGTGCAATTGAAATGATTCCCCAGAACTTCCATGTCGATGCCCGGGAGCTGAGCGGTTACTACAGGCAAATTCACCGGGAGAATGGTCTTTTCTGCAGAGGCCTTGAAGTGCAGGGTGAGGTTTGGACGCCTGGTTACAAGAAGACATTCACTCAGATCCAGGAGGGGATCAGTATCGATGCGATTCGCAGAACGGATGTCTATGAGCTCAACAATTACACGCATGGCGATCATCTAACGGATCTCTTCTTGTTGAATGCTGTTCTTTATCCAATTGGCGGTCCGCTCAATAGGAAGGCATTTGGAACATATGATTATCGCTATGATTCGCGGGCATCTGCAATGTATGGCGAGGATTGGGAGGTGATCAATTTCAGCTATGCTCAAGCCTCCGACAAGGAGATCCAAACCGGTTTCATGGTGATAAATAAGCAGAGCTTTGCGATAAAGGAAATGGTGATCAACAGCTTCCCTTTTCCCGGCACCAATCTTAACAAATACGACGAATGGCTGCTAATGAACAGCAGGGTTGAGCTGCGTTATGAGAAGCTTGATTCGGTTTATCACCTCGCTTATGCTCGTCAGAATTACAACCACGAGGTTTGGGATCAGATCCTGAAGGATTACCAATTCATAGTGGAGGAGGAATTCATTTGGCAAACCGACTCTTTTTCATCTACGGAGGATCGCATGCCTGGTCCATTTCAAAGGGCAAGAGATCTTTACGAAGTCAATTACACTTATGATCCTGCGCAGTGGGAATCTAGCCGCTTCGCGGCGGATACTTATCCAGCCAATTATATAAAGCACATGGAGCGCCGACTACCATTGGAAGATCAGTATATTAAGAATCGATATTAAAAAAGACACATGAGCTCATCTACACCTCCACCAATTCCGGGTCAGGAAAACAAGGAACCTGAGAAACCGGAAGAGAAGAAAAATGTATTCACAGCCGCTCAAGCTGTTGGGATCGGTTTGGTTTTGATCTGTGGATTATTCGTAGTGTTCAATATCTCGATGATCAACAGTTCTTCCATGTATTTTCCTAAACTTCTGGTTGCCGGGATCGCAGGTTTGCCCTTGGGTTTAGTCATGTTGATCTTCAAAGGTGGGAACGTAAGCCTTGCAGATATCCAGGGCGGCGGCGGACTCATGATGATCATCTCAGCCGCTCCAATGACGCTCAAGATCATTTGGGGAGTCACCTTCGTCGTAGGCATTAATGCGGGATTTCAGATTCTGGCGCATTACGGGTGGG
>CAXDOZ010000217.1:0-2732 GCA_963991145.1 uncultured Chitinophagales bacterium
GATCGCCGCTGAGAGCAACAAATCGGAAGGGTCCGGAACCCTTGCAGAACAGCGGACGAATATATGCCGGAACAAAGCCCGGGAAATCAAATGCATTTTTAACTCCTTTGGCGAATGCCTGTCCACGCAAATTGTTACCGTAATCAAATGTGATCGCTCCGCGCTTTTGAAGCTCGAGCATCTGCTCAACGTGACGACACATTGTATTTACAGAGCGCTCTTTATACTCTGCAGGATTGGCATCGCGAAGAGTATTTGCCTCTTCAACACTCAAGCCCTCCGGGAAATAGCCGTAAAGCTCATCGTGAGCGGAAGTTTGATCTGTCAAAGTATCCGGAGTGATGTTGCGATCGATCATTCGCTGAAGCAGATCAACCACATTACAAACTACTCCGATCGAGATAGCCTCACCATTTTTCTTTGCTTCAAGAGCCATATCGATTCCCTCATCGATATCATGAGTCATCTTGTCTACATAGCGAGTTTCAATACGCTTCTCTATCCGCCATGCTTCCATCTCAGCGGCCAGACAAACACCCTCGTTCATCGTGATCGCAAGTGGCTGAGCTCCGCCCATTCCACCTAGACCTGCTGTTACATTCAATGTGCCTTTAAGTGACCCATTGAAATGCTTTTCAGCAAGAGAAAGGAATGTCTCATATGTTCCCTGCACAATTCCTTGAGATCCAATATAGATCCAGGAACCGGCAGTCATTTGTCCGTACATCATCAAGCCCTTTTTCTCGAGCTCGTCAAAATGCTCCCAATTAGCCCAGTTGCCTACCAGATTCGAGTTTGCAATGATCACACGTGGAGCATCTTTATGCGAGCGCATGATCCCAACCGGCTTTCCAGATTGGACCAATAAGGTTTCATCCTCATTCAGATCCTGAAGTGCTTTCACGATGTACTCGAAAGATTCCCAGTTACGGGCAGCTTTCCCTCTACCGCCATACACGATCAATTCCTCTGGCTTTTCTGCTACCTCCGGGTCGAGGTTGTTATGCAACATTCGAAGTGCTGCTTCCTGAACCCAGCCCTTACAACTTATATCTGTACCTGTGGCCGCCTTGAGCGCGCCTTTATTGATAGTATCCATATTCGGTGTTTCTGCGTGAAAATTACCAATTCTTACATCTACATAACAACCGCTCTCGTAGATTGCTGTCAGAATCACGTTAAGTTCTACTTATATTGAAGATAATGGATGCTGCTGCTCAACACAGGCACGGTTTTTTCCGTTCGAATACTATGATACGTCAACTTGTAACTGCAACATTTTGCCTTCTCCCCTTTCTTCTTTTGGCCCAGGGGCCGATGGAGCTTTTAGAGCGAAACAAGGTTCTGTGGCCGGAATCTGATGCCATCTTTTTGGAGACAAAACGCATTGTGACGATCTCATTCGAAGGCGACTCGATTAAAACTGTTAGCGAGGAATGGGAGGAGCGATTGATCCTGAATCAACAAGGTTCGGTTTACGCTCAGGAATCTGTGACACACTCCGATTTTTTTAAATTGAGAGAATTAAAAGCCTCATCATTCGCACCCACCAAGAAGGGTTTTAAAGAAACGAGTGTAGAGGAATTTAAAACAAAAGATAAGCTTGGAGGATCGGTCTTTCACGACGATTCAAAGGAAACGAGTTTTCTCTACCCCGGAATGATAGAGGGTGGAAAGACGAAAATGTATCAGCGCTCTGAGATCTTAGATGTTCGATTTTTAAATAGTTACTTCTTTCTGAATTACCTGCCGGTAAATAAAATGGTTTATGAGATCCGCTTTCCAGAGAATATGGACATCTACGTTCAGGAGATGAATATGGAGGATCTCGATTTCACCTTTAGCGAATCAAAAGCCGATGGTCAGATCATTTATCGCTGGGAAGCTGATTCAGTTCCTGTTCTCAAGTTAGAAAGTAGTGCTCCGGATATTCGGTACTACTGTCCGCATTTACTTCCAAGGGTTAGATTCTACGAGCAGGATGGGAAAAGAGTGCAGGTATTGGAAGATGTGAGCGATCTATACTATTGGTATTCCGAATGGATCGACACTCTTAATCAGGAAGATGACCCAACAATCAAAGCAATCGTAGACTCCATTATCACAGATGAGATGAGTGATATGGAAAAGGTGCAAACGATCTACTCCTGGGTACAGGATCACATAAAGTACATTGCTATTGAGGCAGGTTATGGTGGCTTTATTCCTCGGGAAGCATCATTAGTTTGTGAGCGTAGATTCGGCGATTGTAAGGACATGACGAGTATCCTTACCAATATGATCCATCAGGCAGGAATTGAAGAGGCCTACCCCGTTTGGATAGGAACCAGAGATATTCCATACACCTATAATCAGAATCCCGCTCCAAATACAGATAACCACATGGTAGCAGTTTATATGCCCGAAGGTGAGGATCCGATCCTCCTCGATGCTACGGGTGAACATCTACCCTTTGGTTACCCCTCCGGATTTATTCAGGGGAAAGAGGGAATGGTTGGTATCGTTCCTTTTGAGGAATTTAAAATTATTGAGATCCCGATCATGACTGCAGAGCAAAATGGGATCTTTGATACCGTGGAGGTTGAGCTGGATGGAGCTACTTTGACAGGAGTTGGAAATCAAAAAACAACCGGTTATTTCCGTTCTACCTGGGTAGCGCGCATGAGTGATCGGACAGGTACGAATTTGAATAAATTTCTAAGAGCTCAACTCGAGAAGGGAAGCAACAACTT
>CAXDOZ010000218.1:0-2731 GCA_963991145.1 uncultured Chitinophagales bacterium
TTCCTTTCGAATCTGGTAAACTTGAACATCTGGTGTTTTCGCTGAAGTTTCTGAAACCAAATACCAGATAGCAAACAGATCAATGCGACTCCTTCAGCAAGATTTGAGGCTATTGCTGCACCCTTAATGCCGAGCTCCGGGAAACCAAACTTCCCAAATATCAGCAGGTAGTTCATTACGATGTTGAAGATCGACATGGAGACAACACTGACCGCCAGGATCCGAGTTCTGTTTATTCCTGAGTAGTAAGCAATGAATATTGAGCCATAGAAGCTTAGCAATGCTCCCCATGCTCTGTTCTTAAGATATATGGCACCTGCTTCAAGGGTCTCTGGATTTGAGATCACAAGAGACAACAACTGCTTTGAGAAGAAATGAAATGTAAGAAAGAGTAGAAGTCCAAGGACGGTAAGGAATATGATCGCATTGTCTACGATGATACCCACCCGCAGATACCTTCGTTCACCTTCTCTCTTGGCTATGAGGATTTGAGCTCCTTTAGTAAAGCTAAAGCCGATCATGAATAAGATCATGTAGAATTGAGCCGCCAAACCAATTGCACCTTGCTCAACAGTTCCTACCCTCCCCATGAAGGCAGTGTCAAACACAGACACCATCATATAGGCGATATTGCCGATAATGATCGGCCAGGAGATTTTCCAGATTTCCCTGTAGCTAGCCGTTAGTTGAGACATGATCTTTACTTACCACAGCCATTGTGGTGTTTCCTTTTGCAACAATTACTTTTTGCCCATCCTTCAAATAAAAGATCTCACTTTGGCAGAAATGAAAAAGCCTTCCAGGCTTGTCAACCCATCCATGAGCATAAAACACTTCTCCGATCCCAGGTTTGTAGTAGTTGACCTTTGCCTCAACCGTAAAAACCTGAGCCCCTTCTTCAACTAAACTATAAGCGGCAAACCCAGAAACTACATCCAGAAGTGTTGCAGATAAACCTCCATGGAGAAAGTCATTCTGCTGCTTATGGTGATCTTCAAAATTGAGATGACCTTCTATCCTACCCGCCTCGATCGTGTCGATCTCAAACCCGATGAAATGCATAAACTTATTCCTCGAGATCTTAAAATTGACATAGTCCTGAAAGTTTGGATTTCTCGATTTCATGGGCAAAAAATTACTTTGGCGAATGTAAGGTCTTTAATACACTAAACACTCTCGAAAAAGTGGGATTAATGTTGATTAGAAAGACTATTAGACCTATTGAGCCAAATTGGAGATCAGGCCTTAAATCTTTATTTCAAGAAACAAGTGCTTCCAGAATAACTTAGACCCAATTTTTGATGAATTGTTCTATTTTTGACCAAGCACAAAACCGCTCTGTTAAAGCATGAAAGCTCTTAAATACGTCCTTTACCTTGTTCTTGCAATTGGAATCGCAGCTAGCGCATACTTCCTTTACAATACAATTGGAACACCGATTAATGAAAGAAAGGCTTTTAATCAAAGGTCTGACGAGGTTAAAGCTAAACTCGAGAATATCGCTGAAGCCCAAAAAGCCTACTACGATGTTCATGGAGAGTACGCTGGAGATTTCACCTCTTTGAAGAATACAATCCTGACAGGTGAAAGAATGGAACTGATGGCGATTGGTGATCCTTATGACACAACTGTTATCATGAGAATTGACACTCTCTATGTTCCTGTAAAGGATAAGGTCGATTTTGATGAAGGCTTTGATGTGAACACAATGAATCTTATTCCTCATTCAAGTGATGACTTCAGGATCGTAGAGAAAAAGAAGATCATGAATGAGATCGAGGTTTCAGTATTTGAAGTTTCAGTTCGCAATGAACAATGGCTGACTGACCTTATGGAGAAAGGCTACACTTTCGATTACGATAAGTCAATCCTTAAAGACAGCCTGATGGTAGGTTCTTTATCTAAACAAATCTCAACTGGAAATTGGCAGTAGTAGCCGGTGCATCCAGTGAAGTTTTTGTTTCTCGAGAGCTACTACACAATCCAAACAATCTCTCGACAGGCCTGGCCCTGTTTTCTTCGCATATCTTTTTCATAAAGAGTGCTCCTAATGGAGATCTAGCTTCTGTAATTCAGTTTGACCGCAGGTCTGAGGCTGAATTAGGAGAGCAGATCGAAGGGATTCGACGACATGAAGAGTTTAAAGGGACTTTTCAAAGGATCATTTACTCATCTCCTTTCTTCCTTGGAGATCTGGATTCAAAGCACACCGATTGGGAATCCAGAGAGCTAGTTTCCGGACTGAATTTTTCAAGCAAGAAGCTTGAAGACCTGGAAAGTATTCAGGGATATGGATCTGATACAGATCTTATTCAAGCCGATTTTGAGTATTTGAAATGGTTACTTGATCAATCCCTCGGATCTGGTGTTTACGCCGTTTACCAGCCTAAGCTTATTAAGCTCTTTGTGATTGATGAAGACGGAATCCTTCTAGCTAACCAGTTTACAATTCAATCAGGAGCTGATGCAGTCTATTATCTTAATCTGACCTTCAGGCAATTGAAGTTGGATCCAATGAGCTTCCCTGTTTATTTGGGAGGGAACTTTTCAGTTAATAGCGAATTTGTGAACCTAAGCAAGAAATACCTGGCTAAGGTTTCAATGCTGAATGGAGTAGAGAGCTTTGACAGATGGCCATTTAGCAACCCAATGATACCTGCTCATTATTACCCTGAGCTTGCAAGCAGCTTATTATGAGGATCATTGGTGGGAAATATAAATCCAAGAGGTT
>CAXDOZ010000219.1:0-2721 GCA_963991145.1 uncultured Chitinophagales bacterium
TTAGGAGTAGGGAATTTCACAATTGATGTGGATTGCTTCGGTGAGACCTTCCTCGAAGAGACTGAGATGCCGGTTCGCCCTGCAAGTCCTTTACAACAGATAACAGGAGCCGGAAGCATTAATGGCGGAAGTTCTAAGAGCATTACAATAGGCCTGGAGAGCTTTATACCATCTAGCGTTGATTACCAATTGGTAGTGGCCAGGTCGCCTATTATTGAGTTTGCAGATGATCTGGAGTATTTGGTTCGATACCCTCACGGTTGTACAGAACAGACTATTTCTGCGGCTTTCCCTCAGCTCTACTTCTCTGACCTGGTAGAAAACATGTATGAGGATACCCGCGCCAGAGAAGACGTACAGTACAATATTGAAGAGGCTTTAAGGCAGTTGAAGCTCAGACAGCTTTACAATGGAGCCTTGACAATGTGGCCTGGATATGGAACCGAGAATTGGTGGGTTTCCTGCTATGCATTGCATTTCTGTATTGAAGCTGAAAAGGCTGGCTACGACGTAGATCCGGAGTTTGTGAATCCTTTGATGTATTACCTGAAGGAGCGATTGGCGAGCAAGGAGACCATCATGTACTACTACAACTACAATCAGAACAAGAAGATCGCTCCTAAATCAGTGCCTTACAGCTTATTTGTGCTTGCACTGGCAAATCAGCCTGAGATAAGCATTATGAACTACTACAAGTCGAATTTGAACTATCTCTCTCTGGATGGAATGTACTTACTGGCTGCAGCTTTTGCCCTGGCGGGTGATCAGGCATCCTATTCAGATATCCTTCCTGGGCAGTTTGGAGGAGAGGAGAGTATCCGCCAGAGCGGAGGATCCTTCTACAGCCTTGCTCGTGATGAAGCAATAGCACTTTACTCTCTGCTTGAAGTAGACCCTGACAATCCTCAGGTAGGTGAAATGACTAAGCACGTATCTCAGAGGCTTAAGGATGGCTACCTGAATACACAAGAGCGGATCTTTAGTCTGCTGGCTCTTGGTAAAATCGCCAAGGAGGCAAATAAATCGACCGCTACGGCCTCAATTACTTCAAATGGTAAAACTATAGGCCAATATGAAAACGGCGTCCTGAAGCTGAATACTGACGATATTGGGAAGGATCCGGATTTGAAGATCAGTACAAGTGGCACAGGCAAGCTCTATTACTTCTGGGCAGCGGAGGGAATATCTGCTGATGGAAGTTATAATGAAGAGGATAGCTATTTGAAGATCAGGAAGTCCTTTTACGACCGAAATGGACGCAAACTCTTTGGAAATACCTTTGAGCAAAACGACCTTGTTGTAGTTAAACTTTCACTTGAGAATACCTGGAATAACTACGTTGATAATGTGGTAGTTTCGGATATTTTACCTGCAGGTTTTGAAATTGAGAATCCAAGGATCGATGAGATTCAGGGAACGGATTGGATCACTAATCAGAGTTATCCAAATTACCGGGACATTCGCGATGATCGAATCAATCTCTATGTCTCAGTAGGTAGCACAGAGAGACATTATTACTACGTAGTGAGAGCCGTTTCGCTTGGAGACTTCCAAATGGGTCCGGTTGGAGCTGAATGCATGTACGATCCTGAATACCACTCATACAGTGGAGGAGGAAGCATTCGCGTAGTGCCAAAATCTAACTAAGAAGTTCAGCTGAGAACTGATCGAGGCCGGCTAGTCTATAGTCGGCCTTTTTAAATACTTCAGATTCAGGGTATTCCGGGCGAGGGATCACTACTGTTCGCATATCCGCCCGAAGGGCTGACAACAGACCATTTGCAGAATCTTCAATGGCCAGGCATTCCTGAGGATTGACTCCCAACTTCTCTGCAGTAAGCAAATACACATCGGGCGCGGGTTTCCCATTCTTAACCACTCTGGCAGAAACCTGCACATCAAAGTAATCCTGGATATTCAAACTCTTACAAACAGCCTCAATAAGCGGAGTGTCTGAGCTGGTAGCCAGTCCTATCTTTAAGTCCTTTGATTTGATCAGATCCAATGCCTCATGAAGGCCTGCTAAGGCTTCACCCTCTTCAAGCACAAGCTCTACAACACCTTGTACAATAAGCTTTTCGCGCTCTTCGAGCGGATATTGCTTCGCATCCCAGGGGAAACGATTATGCCAGTATCGCACGACCTCATCAATGCGCATACCTTTGGTCTGTTCCATCTGCTCAGTGCTAAGATCCACGCCAATCTCACCAAAGACTCGCTTTTCAGATCGCTGCCAGAAAGGCTCAGAATCGATCATTACGCCATCCATGTCAAATATCACTGCCTTGATCATCTCAATCATTTATCGGCCGGTAGGCCTAGGAAAAAGCGCCAAATGGCGTCTCTGCTCTCAATGTCCAGATCAGAGAAAGCAAAGAAGAGAAAAAGAATCCCCCAATAGATGAGGAAAACGCTAAGTGTTGCAGCCCAGGATCTGCCGAGTTTAGCATTGCTGAAACCCTTGATAAAAAAGGCAGCAAACAAGGAACCAATCAGGGAAACGATAATCATCGGGAAGGCCTTTACATCTGCTACAAAGAGCAGATACTTTAAGCCAAATTCCAGGGCTAGCCACAGGAAAGCGGTTGTTAAACAGGGGATCAGACCGGCATTCTTGATCCGCCAGATCTTGCAAGCCAGGTAAAGTAAAAGACCAGAGGTGATGGAACTGATCAATATTGGCAGGATCAGATCTCCCATTGCTTAGTGTTTATGGGCCTT
>CAXDOZ010000220.1:0-2717 GCA_963991145.1 uncultured Chitinophagales bacterium
TTGAGCTTTGGATCTAAGTCTTCCCATTTCTTATTCCTGAGCGAAGGAAGATCCATGCACTTTGCAATAGATGGATTGGCATCGGCGCAAAGCGCCTCATACCTTAGATCAAGATGCTTTTCTCTTCCTTTCCACTGCTCTTTATAATAAGACATGCACAAATTCCAGAAGCGCGCTCTTGCCATTAGTTTGGCCTCCGGCCGATTGGTGTCCCGAAGCCAATAATCCTTTGATACCACCTGATCTTTTCCATCGCGAAAGATGCAGATGGTTCTCAATTCATCCTCAGCGAATAGTTCGGTTACAAAGTTTGGGAAGAAGAACCACCAGGGATTCTTTATGAGGAGCCAATTGCCATCCTTCGGGGAGAACTTCTTTCCGAAATCGGCCCGTAGGGTTTTAAGTTTTTGAGAATCTAGTTTTGGCTCCCAGGAATTGTCGAGGCCATTTTCAAGAACCCATTGGTAATCATTCGAGAGGTCGATATAATCAAAGCCATAGTTCCGAAGGAGCTTCACGGTATCTCTTTCCTCCAGATTTGGTTTGAAACGAGCTCTTCGCAGATCGATCTCCTTGTGTCGGCGGAGCAGATCGACGAGCAAACTCGTACCTGAATTCCAATAACCTGTGATGAAGCAAATTTTCACAGACCTAATGTATATATAGATTCTAATTCAACAGCCGACAATCTGTTTCTAATTAACCTAAAAGAAACCTTGAAGGAAGAGTGAATCTCTTATATTAGTTCAAATGACCATTTGAAATGAGACACTTCCTTACTCTGATTTTCGCATTGATATTCTTGCCCATTGTAGGGTATTCGCAGCATGAGAAAGTTCTTCCACCAGTTGATCACGAAAGCGCCCAATATGATATTGCGACCAAGTCCGCTCTCCAACTGAGTGATCTCTTTATGGTGATTGAGCATTCTGGTGCAGCTACAAAATGGGCTACCTCAGTTAGAGGAATTGAGGGGAGCAAGCACGGTAGTCCGGAAGCGCAGATCGTAAAAGCGGGAAAGGAGAAGATCTACTCTGCAAATCCACAAACGGAAGAGGCTTCATTCAAAACCGATGCTGTTGTTCCGGAAGTTGGAATGAATTACGAGGCAAACTGGTCGGTTCAAAGTACACCACCGGATAACACTATTGCCATTTCAAATGCTGGCATTGTGGTTACTGCAAATAATGATGGTATCGAGTACTACAATTCATCTGGTCAAATGACCTATTTCGATTTCTGGGATGATTTCTTCAATGATCCTCAGTTGACCGCCAGTCTTTACGATCCTAAGGTTCTTTACGATAGTGGCTCGGACAGATTTATTTTAATTGTACTTCACGGCAGCTCAGCGGCCACGACCCGTGTTTTAGTTTCATTCTCTCAGACAAATGACCCATCTGGCGGATGGTATGTGTATCAGTTAACAGGAAATGCCTTGAATAATGGTACCTGGTTTGACTTCCCAAATATTGGAGTTTCAAACAATGAGCTTTACGTAACTGGAAACCTTTACGATGCGAATGACGATTTTGATCAGTCGATCCTTTACCAGATCCCAAAAGCACCTGGTTACAGTGGAGGTCAATTGAACTGGCAGTACTGGACCAATTTTGGAAATCTTCCATACACAGGATTTACCCTGGTTCCTGCCAGCTTTGGTCAGCAAGGAAATTACGGGCCAGGAATCTATCTCGTTTCGAATCGTTCAGGAGGGTCAAATCAGGTTAGACTTTTTGATTTGACTGATGACTTGAGTGGTAATCCTCAGCTGAATTCTTTTTCAGCAAATCTTGCTCCTTACACTCCCGCACCCGATGCTGAGATGCTCGGAACTACCGATCTTCTTTCGACAAATGATAGTAGAATTATGAGTGCTTTTTATCTGGATGGAGTAGTTCATTATGTTTTCCATTCAGATATTGGCAATGGTTGGAGCGGGATCAATTACAACCGTTTAACAGTTCAGAGTTTAACGAATCAGGCTTCCACTTTTGGCCTGTCGGGCAGCTTCGATTACGCTTACCCAAATTTGGCTTCATTTGGAACGAGTCAAACGGATCGCTCTGTAATGATCTCATTTTTGAGAAGCTCAGCTACGATCTATCCGGAGTTCAGAGTGGTTAATTGCGATGAGCTTTTTAACTGGTCAAACTCTACCCAGATCAAATCAGGTGAAACCTATATCGATTTCCTTAGCGGTACTGAACAGCGCTGGGGAGATTATATCGGAATCTCAAGAAAGCACAATGCGGGTCAGGCTACTGTTTGGGTAGCAGGATGCTACGGGGCTGATATCCCAGGACAGGGAAACAATACATACAAGACCTGGGTGGCAGAGATCACCGGAGGAGCGACAGTTGGGATTGACGATGTAGGTGTTCCAATGGAAACAAAGATCTTCCCGAATCCTGTTTACGATATGATCAATATTGAGTTTGAAGTTGAGGTACCGGAGATGACAAGCATTTCGATCATCGATGTGAATGGTGCTGTAGTGAAAGAGCTCTATCAGGATGTTCCCAAGCAGGGATTGAATCGCTTACGATTTAATAAGGATGCTTTAAGCGCTGGGACTTATGTTATTTCAATTCAAACAGAATCAAAAGAAATTAAAAATGAGCAGGTGGTTGTTTTGGATTAGTATATCCTCCTGTAATTTAATTTCAGCCAGTTCCAGTTCTGAGAAGAACGGACCCGAACCGGAGCCTCAGCTA
>CAXDOZ010000221.1:0-2710 GCA_963991145.1 uncultured Chitinophagales bacterium
GGCTCAGGCTCAGGAGCTGGAGCTTCTTCTTTAGGAGCGGCCTCTGCGGCTTTCTCTTTTCCGATCTCAAGACTTTCAAGCTTATTACCGCCAAGGGTAATCTGCTCAGCCTCGTTTCGAAGCTCGACATCACTTTGGAACTCCTTTGACAGGAGATCCACCATTTCTACAGACAGGACAGTACGCGGGCTTTTCTCCACCTCGAATCCGCCCTCTTTGAGGGTTTCAACGATGGTATCAGTACCTACGTTAAACTTTTTCGCCGCTGCCGGCAGTCTCAATGGTTTTGTAACAGACATACGCTATTATCCTCTTCAGTCCCGAATTTAATGGCAAATTGGTGATTTCACCACTTGCCTGATCAGATCTGGGCCGGGTTTACCCCGATCTGGTGGATGTTATTCCTGGCTCTCTTCCTGTTCCGAGTCTTTTTCGAATTCAGAGCGGAGGATATTCATGATCTCACCGATCGACTCCTCTTCAAGATCTGTTCTTCGAACAAGCTCATCGGCAGAAAGCTGTAATACGCTTTTTGCAGTGTCACATCCAATATTCTTAAGCTCATCGATCATCCATGTTTCGATCTCATCTGCAAATTCATCCAGATCGATATCTACTTCATCCTCATCGATGTCGCGATAAACGTCAATTTCAAATTCCACCATGCGGCTCGCCAAACGGATATTCATTCCGCCCTTACCGATCGCTTTTGATACCTCCTCAGGATCGAGGAATACAGAGATTCTCTTTGCTTCCTCATCGATATTCAATGAGTTGATCCTTGCAGGTGAAAGCGAACGCTGAACCATCAGGCTTAGGTTGTTGGTGTAGTTGATGATATCGATGTTCTCGTTTTTCAACTCGCGAACGATACCGTGAATACGGCTACCTTTCATACCAACACATGCACCTACCGGATCGATACGGTCGTCGTAGCTCTCTACAGCCACTTTCGCCTTCTCACCCGGCTCGCGCACGATCTTCTTAATGGTGATCAATCCGTCGAAGATCTCAGGAACCTCAAGCTCCATCAATTTCTCAAGGAATGCATTATCAGTTCTTGAAAGAATGATTCGAGGATTGTTATTTCTAAGGTCAACCTTTCTAACAACCGCTCTTACATTATCTCCTTTCTTAAAATAGTCTGAACGGATCTGCTCTGATTTAGGAAGGATCAATTCGCTTCCCTCATCATCCAAAAGAAGAATCTCCTTCTTCCAAACCTGATAAACCTCTCCGTTTACGATCTCACCAATACGGTCTTTGTACTTGCGATATAGATCGTCTTTCTCAAGCTCCATGATACGAGAGATCAAAGTCTGGCGTGCAGCCAAAACTGCGCGACGACCAAAGTCCTCGATCTTGATCTCCTGGTAAGCTTCCTCACCAACCTCATAAGTCTCATCGATCTCAACTGCATCAGATAATGCAATTTGAGTTAGCTCGTCTTCTACTTTACCGTCTTCAACGATTTCGCGGAAACGCCAGATCTCAAGGTCACCCTTGTCGGTGTTTACGATAATGTCGAAGTTATCTGACTCACCGTATTTCTTTCTCACCAATGTGCGGAATACATCCTCCAACACCTTCATCATGGTTGGACGGTCGATATTTTTAAATTCCTTAAACTCCGAAAACGAATCGATCAACTCTAAGCTGTTCATGGTTCTGGCCTTTAAAAGTTAATTTGTAAATAAGCTTTTTTAATCTGCTCGTAAGGGATCGTCATTGACTCTTCCTTAGTCACTAGTTCTTTCTTCTTTGATTTGTTTTTTGATTTCTTGTCCGGCTTCACCAACTCTTTCACAGTGATGTTTTCGCCTGAACTGTCCACCAATTGAGCTTCGATATAATCACCGTTTTCAAGGGTGATCTCCAAAACTCTGCCAATGCGCTTTCTGTACTGTTGAGGAACCTTGAGTGGATTTCCCATTCCCGGCGAGCTCACTTCCAGATTGTAATCCTCCGGTACGGAGTCACTCTCATCGAGCATGCTTTCGAGGTAGCGGCTGATCTGAGCAAGCTCATCGATCTTGATGTTCTGCTCACCATCTACAAAAACCTGGATCTTTTTGTTCTGACCGATCTTAACATCGACCAGGAACAGATTGCGCTTATCCAGCTCCGGTTTTAACCAATCCTCTATCGCCTTAAACTGATCTTCCATTCCTAACGGGTACAAAAAAGAGGGGACAATGTCCCCTCTACGCGCTGCAAATATAGGTAAAAAACCGCAATAAATAGGCTTTTATCAGGGGATATGACCAATCTCACTATACTGCTCACAAGCATGAGCAGCAATTGAATTACAATTTGATCAGGCTGTTTCTGCTGATTCGATTCCCCGACTCAATTTCGAGGATATAATTTCCCGCCGGTAGCACCTCAAGTCCATTGATGCGGTAATAGTTCAATCCGGCCGGAACGGCCTCCAGTTTTCTCGAAGTGATCACTTTACCGCTGGCATCGATAAGCCTGATATTGAATTCAGCTTCAAAGAACATATTGAACTGCACGGTGAATTCATCGTAGAAGGGATTTGGGTAAGCGCCCAGTATGGCGAGGCTTGGCCCGGAGATCCCCGTAGTTACTTCTTCCAGCGTGATGCCGATCTTAAGACTATCGCATTTTCTCGGTACGCTAAAGTCGCAGGCCCATATATAACTGTCTCTTATACACATCTGACGCTGCCGACGAATAGAGAGGTGTA
>CAXDOZ010000222.1:0-2710 GCA_963991145.1 uncultured Chitinophagales bacterium
TCCGCCCTTTCTGCCTGTCTCGTGGGCTCGGAGATGTGTATAAGAGACAGTTTTATCTCATCGAAACTGGGCATTTCACCCAGGGCTCCGTTAAGAACGGCAAAGAAAAACCCGACAAAGCAGGCCGTTCCGATCAGGATTAGAAGCTGAAAGCCTATGAAGATCTTCAGAAAGAGGGACCGACGCTTTTTTGCCTTAGTTTTTGCCATTGATTCAAATTTAACTTTACAACATTCGACAGAGGATTGGAATTGCTTCTAGTTCTTCACTTTTCAATCTCATTGCCGTACATTTTAGACAGTAATCACTAACAATGGATTCTATTCATTTAAACATCACCGTTAAAGGAAAAGTGCAGGGAGTTTGGTTCCGTGCGAGCACTCGTGACAAGGCGCTTGAACTGGGCCTCTCAGGCATGGTCATGAATCAAAGCGATGGCTCTGTTTACCTTGAAGCTGAAGGCACAAAAGAGCAATTGGATTCACTTCTTTCCTGGTGTCATCTTGGCCCTGAACGGGCCGAGGTAATCTCTGTAGATGTAGAGGAGGGAGATTGGTGTAATTATGAAGGATTTCAGATCGTGCGTTAGCCTTCTTTCTGCTTTGCATAAGCATCGAGAATCTCATAGAACTCCTCACCATACTTCCTGATCAAAGCCTCTTTGACAAATTGGTAGATGGGAACCTTTAACTCAGCCCCAAGCTTGCAGGCAGCATCGCAAATGTCCCAGATCTCATAGTTGAGAGCTTCAAAATCCGGCAGCTTCTTTATTCTAATTGGATAGAGGTGGCATGAGATCGGTTTTTTCCAATCCACAAGGCCCTGCTCATGTGCTTTTTCAATCCCACATTTTGTGATCCCCTTCTCGTCAAAGGTCACAAAAGCACAGGCTCCACCCGTCATTAATTGAGTTTTGAACTTCCCGGTTTCCTCATCGAGGTAGAATGCACCGTTCTTCCTTATTGCAGCAACCCCATCCTCTGTTAAAAGAGGAAGTACTTTTTCAGCAATCTCATCAATGATCCCAGTTTCATCAATCTCCAGAGGTGCACCTGAATCGCCTTCTACACAACAAGCTCCTTTGCAGGACGAGAGATTGCAAACGAATTCCTTTTCAAGGATATCCTCAGAGATCAATTTGTCCTCAATAGCGATCATGTCCTATCAGAAATATTGCAGGTCGTTTATGAAAATCTTCTTTATCCTTCTTCCAGTCTGAAACACTCATTGTGCGAATAGACTCGCTTTCTGTTGTAATATCTGCAGCTATGCATACAAGGGTCTCTGGATTTAGGTGCTTAGCCAGATCTTCCATAATTCCCCTGTTTCTAAATGGGGTTTCCATGAAGATCTGCGTTTGTCCGCCTCTTGCCCATGATTCCAGTTGCTTGAGCTTCGCCTGCCTCTCTCGCTTATCGATAGGAAGATATCCGTGAAAGCTGAATGATTGACCGTTAAAACCAGAAGCTACTAGCGCGAGCAGGATAGAACTCGGCCCGACTAAGGGCCAAACTTTTATACCTGCTCTATGTGCCTTCAACACCAGCTTGCCACCCGGGTCTGCTATTCCCGGCATACCAGCTTCTGAAAGCAATCCTACATCCTTTCCAGATTTCAATGCCTCAATAGCAAGGTCGGTATCTCGATGAGTGCCATGTTTCCCGATCTCATAGAATTCACATGAATCAAAATCACCCCTGTAGCCCATTCGCCTTAAAAATCGACGGGCAGTTTTAATGTTCTCGATAGCGAAATGATCCAGATGCTCAATGGAAGAGGTCACGTATTTGGGAATAACATGAACAGCTTCCATGCTCAATCCAACAGGTACAAGAATTAGTTTTCCGTGCTTTTCTTCCACAAAGCAAAGGTGAGCAATCCAATACAATTATCTCTGAGGATGGATTTCTATATTTGGCAGCAAAGCGAAAGACATGTACAAATCTGTTCAATCAAGACTGCAGAACGAGATCTCCGACATCAAGGAATCCGGACTTTATAAAAGCGAAAGAATCATTACTTCACCACAAGGAGCCGATATTACAGTCAGCACCGGCGAAGAGGTGATCAATTTCTGCGCGAATAATTACCTGGGCCTAAGCTCTCATCCTAGAGTTACTGAGGCTGCCAAGAAAGCAATCGACACTCATGGTTATGGAATGTCATCAGTGAGATTCATCTGTGGTACACAAGACATTCACAAAGAATTAGAAGCAAAGATCAGTGAGTTTCTTGGTACAGAAGACACCATTCTATACGCTGCTGCATTCGATGCCAATGGTGGTGTTTTTGAACCAATACTGGGCCCTGAGGATGCTATCATCTCTGATGCATTGAACCACGCCTCGATCATTGATGGTGTTCGACTTTGTAAAGCTGCCCGTTATCGCTATCAGCATAATGATATGGCTGACCTTGAAGAGCAATTGAAAAAGTCTCAGGAGCAGCGAAACAGAATTATCGTCACCGATGGAGTCTTCTCCATGGATGGCACGATAGCTCAACTGGATAAGATCTGTGACCTGGCGGAGAAGTACGATGCCATGGTGATGATCGATGAGTGTCATGCATCTGGTTTCATGGGTAAGACTGGAAGAGGAACTCACGAGCATTGTGATGTCCTTGGAAGAATTGACATCATTACGGGGACTCTTGGAAAAGCTCTGGGAGGCGCCTCCGGCGGATTTACATCAGGCCGCGCTGAGATCGT
>CAXDOZ010000223.1:0-2673 GCA_963991145.1 uncultured Chitinophagales bacterium
CTTCGATACAGATAAGGAGATTCCTTCCGAGTTTGTCTTTCGCCTTAATCGGCTGATGCCTGGAGATGTAGCCATTCAGGAGATGATCGAGGTTGAAGATGATGCGCACGCTCGTTTCGACGCTTTTGAAAGAGAATACCAATACTTCATTCATACGAAGAAGGATCCATTTAAGGCCGGGATGTCGACTTATTATCCGCGCTTTGAGATTGACGACGAGCTGATCCAAAAGGCGGTTGAGCTTTTGCCAGGTTATTCTGATTTCAAACCGCTCTGCAAAATGAGTGAGGATTTTAAGACCACCATTTGTGAAGTTTATTCTGCAAGCTGGGAGAGAACAGAACAGGGTGGAGCGCTGTTTACTATCCGTGCAAATCGCTTTCTGAGAAATATGATCAGAAGAATTGTTGCAGTGCTGGTCAATATTGGAAATGGAAAGACCAGTTTAGATGAGTTTAAAGAGGTAATGGATAGTAAAGGGGAGTTCAAAATTATTGAATTGGCTCCGCCGGATGGTTTGTACCTTACCGATGTGCGCTATCCCTACTTGAAAGATTAATGGAACAAGAGTCGAAGGTATCCGGGAATATATTTGATTACCAGCTTTTAAAGCGGGTGATCAAGCTTGCTGCGCCCTTCAAAGCTCAGTTCATTTTAGCCACCGTAATGGCGATAGTGATCGCTTTGTTATCACCTATTCGTCCGCTAATCGTTCAGTTCACTGTAGATAATTACATCGCTTACTCCAATATGAGTGGACTCCTGAAGATGTCCTTGCTGATGGTTGGGATACTTCTTCTTGAGACCTTTCTGCGTTACCACTTCATTTATATTACCCGTTGGCTCGGGCAAAGTGTGATCAAGAACCTGAGAGTGCGTGTTTTTAATCATGTCATTAGTCTCAGGCTGAAGTACTTTGACACCACGCCGATCGGGACTTCAACTACCAGGACCATCAATGATGTTGAGACGATCAACGATATCTTCTCTCAAGGATTGATCACCATTATCTCTGATATCCTGACTTTGCTAGCAGTTATCGGTTTCATGTTTTACATGGATTGGAGGCTTGCTCTGGTTTCTTTGATCACCCTGCCATTTCTACTTTATGCAACATACCTTTTTAAGGAAGGGGTGAAGTCGGCATTTCAAAAAGTTCGAACGCAGGTTTCGCGAATGAATGCCTTCCTGCAGGAGCACATTTCCGGAGTTCGGATCATACAGATCTTCAGTTCAGAGGAACGCGAGTTTAGAAAGTTTGAGCAGATCAATGAGGATCAAAAGCAGGCGCATATTCAGGCGATCTGGTATTACTCGGTCTTCTTCCCGATAGTAGAGATCATCTTAGCTGTAGCCATTGGCCTTTTGGTTTGGATCGGTTCCAATATGGTGATCAAAGGAAGTCTGGAAGTTGGGGTGATCATCGCCTTCATCATGTATCTGAATATGTTGTTCAGACCCCTGCGTATGCTAGCAGATAAGTTCAATACCCTGCAAATGGGATTGGTCGCGAGTGAGCGTGTATTCAGATTATTGGATAGAGAGGAATATATTCCAAACAAAGGAACAAAGGACCTTAGCACAGTTCATGGGAAGATCGATTTTGAGAAAGTGTGGTTTGCCTACAATGAGAAGGATTGGGTTCTGAAGGATATCGATTTCTCTATCAAGCCGGGAGAGACAATGGCAATCGTTGGGGCAACCGGGGCCGGCAAGACCTCGATCATTAATCTGCTTTCCAGGTTCTATGATATTCAAAAGGGAAGCATCAAGCTCGATGGTCAGGATATTCGTGATTATGAATTAGGATCGCTTCGCTCCCAGATATCGGTCGTGCTGCAGGACGTATTTCTATTCTCCGGCTCGATCCTGGATAATATTCGCTTGCGAGATGAAAGTATTAGCAGAGAGAAGGTGATCGAGGCTGCGAGAATGATTGGTGCGGAGGAATTCATCTTAAGAATGCCAGGAGGATTTGATTACAAGGTGATGGAACGCGGGGCCACTTTAAGTATGGGGCAACGCCAGTTGATCTCTTTTATCAGGTCGATGGTTTTTGATCCATCAATTCTAATACTTGATGAAGCGACCTCGAGCATTGACTCTGAATCTGAAGAAGTCATCCAAAATGCGATCGAGAAGCTTGTAAAGGGCAGAACATCAATCGTGATCGCTCACCGTTTGAGCACAATTCAGAATGCCGATAAGATCCTTGTATTAGATAAGGGAAATTTGATGGAGATGGGCACTCACGAGGAGCTTCTAACTCAGGAAGGGCATTACGCCGAGCTTCATGAGATGCAGTTTGGAGCAGAGAGCAAATAAAAAAAGCCCACATCTCTGTAGGCTTGTTTCTCTGGAAGGTTAGAGTAGACTAAGACTCTCTGACCTTAACGTTTATAGCGTTTAATCCTTTTCTTCCTTCAATTAACTCAAATTCAACTGCGTCACCTTCGCGAACTTCGTCGATAATTCCGGTTACGTGTACAAAGTACTCAGTGTTTGAGTCATCCTCAACGATGAACCCATAACCTTTGGACTCATTGAAGAATTTTACTGTTCCTGTATTCATTGGTATTCAAATAGTAATTAATGGCCACAAGGTAAGGCTTAAACTTTTACAATTTGGATTAAACTGAAATCTTATGCGATTCTTAGCGATTTCTTTACATA
>CAXDOZ010000224.1:0-2646 GCA_963991145.1 uncultured Chitinophagales bacterium
CCCAGCAGGATTGGAACCAATCTGGAACATAGAGCAGTTCCGCTCTTCCATCTCCGTTAAGGTCGCCCAGATCTTCAATGAAGCCTCCAATGCTCAGCGCATGTCTTATGTCGGGAATGCTCTCGTCTGCAAATTCAATTCTTACAATGCAGCTATCATCTGTGCAGGAAAGGCCGTCTTCTGTGAAAGTGGGAGGATAAAGCGTACCGACATCCGCTGTGCCATTTCCATTCAGGTCGCCTACGACAAACTCCTGAACTGTTTGCTCCTCCGGAGCGATATAGGTAGGCTCATCTGCTTCAAATTCATCTTTCTCTGTCTTCTCAGAGCAGGAAAAAGAGAGTAATAACAAGCTAAAAAGAAAGATCTGTGGCTTCATAGAATGGCTTAACAGCTAGCAAATTTAAGTGTTTAGAGTCCTTCGGACCGATTTTAGAGCCAGGCTTTTCGTTTCCTTGAATCGCATTTCCTATATTTATAGAGATCAACAACGATAGATGGTAAAAAACTTTACGCTCCTTTTATTACTTATTGGTTTTTCCCTAACTGCAATCGCACAAAATCCATTTTCCGGCGATAAGTCGAGTTACGTCTACACCTATTCATTAACAGACAACGACGATTGGGATAATGGACAGTATTTGCTCACTATTGAAGTAGCAAATGACGATGATTCAGGTCTAAAATTGAATTGGACCACAGATAAGGCACTAAAGGGGACAGAGGAAGGCTCAATCTCTGTTTCCGGTGATCTTATGGAATCTTCTCAAAAGGTCATGGACAACCCGAAATCAAAGCTCTCAGGCGCAACTGCCTTCTGGCTTAGTGAAATCGTGTACAAGCACATGATCAACCAAACAGATATCGCTATTGATCTTGGAAATGGTGAAAGCACCTTTTCCTACGTAAACAACTCCCAATTCAATTTTGACTTCAATGAAGTTGAGTACTCCGCCAATGTCATCGTTTTTGAGTCTCAAACTGAAGCCGAAACAATTGAAGTTTATGGAGACTACGATTACGGCAATCCTGTGATCTTATCTCTGTCGACAGACGACTGGATCCTTGAACTGGAATCCATCGAAACGAAATAATTCCCTGATCCCTGAACCCCTTTATAAAGATCGGCACAATTGTCGATCTTTATTTTTTTAAAGCCCTGACGAATGAGAACTTACGTATCTACCCTAATCTTAATTTTCATTTCACTTGGCCTGTTTGCCCAGGATTCAAAAGTCACAACCGGAAAAGTAAAGTACCAGGAAGGGAAGTATAAAGAAGCCCTTGAATCTCTTAATACTGCTCTTGAAGATCCAGGCTCTCTATCAAAGAAGAAAGTCCCGGAAGCATACTACTACAGAGGTAAGTCTTATATGTCTCTAATGTCTAAAACGGCATATGATCAACTTCACGAAGAATTGGAAACCATGGTTGACTTTCCATTTCTCGCATTAGAAGATTTTAAGTCTGCAATTGCGACCTCAAAAGACGAGAATGACACCTATGCTAAACTTGCAAGTGTTGATTTGATCACGGTAAGAAATATGATGCTTCAGGGTGGATTGACTTCCATCAATACCTTTTCAACCCTGGAAGACGGGCCAGATAGAACTACACTGGTAAATGAAGCTTATAAGTATTTAAATGCCGCCCTTGATATTCAGGAAGACTATCTCGTTCACGATCTTCTCGGACAGGTAGACGATGCAACTGGAAAGAAAAAGGAAGCCTACGAGCATTACTTTATTGCCTCAGAACTGATCGAGTCAGACCCTCCCGGTAATCCCGATCTGTATGTTGGTTATCTCTTCTACAGAAAGGCTCGATACGAAATGTACGAGATGGAAAATACAAGTGCTGCGCTTAGCACTATCAAGACCGGTGAAGCAATGGTCGACAGGGAATTCAATAAGTACGATGCCGTCCAAAGAGAACAGTCTATCGCAGTTTACGAGCAGATCAAAGACGACCTTCTTCGCTTCAAACTCAATAGCTATATGAACGGGGCCGGTTCTGATGAGGAATCATACGCGGCCATGAGCGAAGCGGTTAAAGACAATCCTTACGATTACACGATCCGAGTGGCATTTGCACAGCTTTGTGAGACTCTTGGAAAGGAAGATGAAGCTATCAATGCCTACCTGGACGCTGGAAAAATTGACCCGAATCAATTCCTTGCCTGGTTCAATCTTGGAGCAATTTACACCAACAAGGCAGTCGATATCAAGAAGGTCTCTAACGAATTGGATGATATAGAAGAAGCTGCAAGAATGGATGAAGAGGCCAATGTAGAGTTTGCCAATGCTCTAACCTACCTGGAGAAAGCTTATGGCGTAAAACCTACAGATCTGGAAGTTTTAAGAGCTCTTCAAAACGTCGCTATTCAATTAAATGATGGAGATCGTTACCAGAAATACCTGGGTGAGTACAAAGCGCTCACAGGAAACTAGCGCTCAAAAACCACCTCTTCCTTAGGCAGTCGCAACCTCGGTCCGTAAATGCCCTCGTCTTTTCCAGGCCCCACTCCTATGATCATATTAATCTCCGCCTTCGGCGGGATGTCGAAAATGCCCTTGACCATTTTTGAGTCAAAGCCTTCCATCGGGCAGCTATCATAACCCTCAGCCTTGATGCTGAGCATAAAAG
>CAXDOZ010000225.1:0-2635 GCA_963991145.1 uncultured Chitinophagales bacterium
CTACACCTCTCTATTCGTCGGCAGCGTCAGATGTGTATAAGAGACAGAGATGGAAGAGCGGAACTGCTCTATGTTCCAGATTGGTTCCAATCCTGCTGGGGCAGCATGCACGTTTATCAGCTTGGAGAAAGCGGCTGGGAAGAGAGCGCCTCTGTTAGCCTTTACTGGTGCGAGGAGGAATTCTTCGCTGAGCGCGTAAAGTATTTAGGAGATGATCAGATCGTGATCCTGGCCGAGATCCCAAATGATGGAGCTGTAGAAGAGCGTGTAGATACCTTTACGCTTCGTCGTTTTTCTGCTTACTAAAAGCATGGGCCTTGCGCCTTCTCTTTAGATAGACACTAAGCACGATCAGTAGAATAAAGGAGCCCAGCATGATCCAATAGCCCGGTCCTTTTTTTGCCTTTTCATTTTTTACTTCCTCTACCTCCTCGGCATAGCTTGTCTTTACACAGCTTGCCTGTCCGTCAACCCCTTCGGGGAGATAGGCTTCCAGACCTTCGCAACACTTATCGTCATCCCAAACGTATTCACCCTCCGGAATGCAGTAGTCATCGGTGAACCACTCCTGGCCGCATTCGCCATTGTTAAACTGCTCGAGGTCGCAAGCTGTACCATCTGGAAAGACACAGGAATCACCCGAAAGGGAATATCCTCTTTGCATGCATTCCTTATACACAGGATTAATAGCAGCCATCGAAATGGAGCTCATAAATAAGATGGTAATCAGCGGGAAAATTGACCTGAACATCTGGGGGGCTTTTGCCATAAAAATAGTCATTTGAGATTCTCTCAAATTATTCCCTTCAATCCTGTATTTTTGCCGCGAATTTTAAACCAGAAATCATAATGGCACAACCAATTACAGTTGCTTACGGAGACGGAATTGGCCCAGAGATCATGGAGGCTACATTGAATATTCTAAAGGCGGCAAATGCTGATCTGGAGTATGACGAGATCAAGGTAGGTGAAGAGGTTTACCTATCGGGATTGAAGTCGGGAATTGCTCCTGAATCATGGGATACGCTTAGAAGAAACAAAGTATTCCTCAAGGCTCCGATCACAACTCCACAGGGTGGAGGATACAAGAGCTTGAACGTAACCATCCGTAAGAGTCTCGGACTATTTGCAAATGTTCGTCCGGTAAAAGCACTGGTACCATTCGTTGAATGTCATTTCCCAAAGATGGATATGGTCATCGTTCGTGAGAACGAGGAAGATCTTTACGCGGGCATCGAGCACCAACAGACACCTGAAGTAGTTCAGTGTTTGAAACTGGTTTCTCGTCCGGGTTGTGAGAAGATCGTTCGCTATGCATTCGAGTATGCAAAAGCAAACAATCGCAAGAAGGTTACCGCGATGACCAAAGACAATATCATGAAGCACACGGATGGTTTGTTCCACCAGGTCTTTGATGAGATTGCTGCTGAGTATCCAGAAATCGAAAACGAACACTACATCATCGACATCGGGTCTGCAAGACTTGCAGATAGCCCTGAGGATTTCGATGTGGTTGTAACATTGAATCTTTACGGAGATATCATTTCCGACATCGCAGCTGAGGTTGCGGGTTCTGTTGGAATGGGTGGATCTTCAAATGTTGGACACGACTTCGGAATGTTCGAAGCGATCCACGGTTCTGCTCCTGATATCGCAGGAAAGAATATTGCAAACCCATCTGGTCTTTTGAATGGAGCATGTATGATGCTTGTTCATGTTGGTCAGTCGGAAGTTGCTGAGAACATCCAAAACGCATGGCTTAAGACCATCGAAGACGGAATTCACACAGGTGATATCTATGATCCTGAGATCAGCTCTGAGATGGTTGGAACGAAAGAATTTGCTCAGGCCATCATCGACCGTTTAGGTCAGAAGCCTACTCAATTCGCACCAGTTGTACTTGACAAGAATGCCAAGCCGATCGAGGTTCCAAGACCGCAACCGATCTCTGCTAAGAAAGAGTTGGTAGGTGTTGACGTCTTCATCGACTGGAATGGCGAAGGACGCGATCCAAACGCTATCGGTGCAGGTCTTTCTGCTGCTACCGGTGACAAGATGTACCTGAAGATGATCACCAATCGCGGTGTGAAGGTTTACCCAGACGGTCTTCCTGAAACATTCTGTACTGATCACTGGCGTTGTCGTTACGCTTCTGTTGAGGCAAAACCAGATCCATACGGCAAGTACGTAGTTAGCTCACAGAATATCATCGATCTACAGCAACACATCATGGATGCAGGTTTTGACATCATCAAAACAGAGAACCTGTACTTCGTGAATGATGAGCGCGCTTACTCGCTAGGACAGGGGGAGTAGGGAATTTGCAGATCTGCATTGTAATTCTGCATTTTCTAATGTGGTCAATGTGGTCAATGTGATGGGAGTGGTGCTTCTGTTGCAAGCGTACTAATAATCATATCATCCCATCACCCTATTACCCCATTATCCTATCTACCCTATCTAATCAAGCTTCTTCTGAATCATCGAGGCTAGCACATCAATCGCAACGTGATTTTCTCCGCCTTGCGGTACGATAATGTCTGCTCGTTTTTTGGTGGGTTCGATGAATTGCTCGTGCATGGGTTTGACCGTTTTTAGGTAGCGATCGAGCACGTCGCCAACATCGCGGCCACGC
>CAXDOZ010000226.1:0-2574 GCA_963991145.1 uncultured Chitinophagales bacterium
TCCTTCTTACCCGGTGAACGAAGGATTGCAATATGTGGGCTTTTGCTAATTGATTGAGCCATCTTGTTCACATGCTAAAACCAATGCCGTATGGCAATTGTTTGTAAGTTGCGATTGATTCAAAGCGATGAGCAAAAGAAAAGAGATTTATCTAATTCGGCACGGTGAGACCGACTATAATCTTCAGGGCATTGTGCAGGGAAGAGGAGTCGATATGTCACTGAACGAAACGGGTCGCTCCCAAGCCGAGAGATTCTATAAAGCCTACCATCATTTGAGATTTGATGTGGTGCATACCTCTGAGCTCAAGCGTTCGCAGGAAACCGTCGCTTCTTTCATCGATAAGCCTATCCCGCATGAGGCATTTCAGGAGCTTGATGAGATCAGTTGGGGTAAGTATGAAGGCATTAAGTCCAGTCCGGATATGAAGCACGAGTACAAAGAGATGATGAGCGACTGGGCGAATGGGATCTATGAGACAAAGATCGAAGGAGGGGAGAGCCCGATTGATCTACAGGCACGACAAAGAGACTATCTCAGAATACTCGAAGATCATGATGCACAGAAGATATTGATTTGTAGTCACGGTCGAGCAATGCGATCGCTGATCTGCACCATGTTGGAGCAGGAGCTCAGCAAGATGAGCGATTACCCGCATGGGAATCTGTCTTTGTATAAATTCTTGTGGGATGGTGATTCCTACGAGATGACATTATTCAACAACCGAGACCATTTGAAGTACTAGCCGTGGAGGGTTTTCAATTCAAGAAGTTTGCTGTTAGACATGATCGTTCAGCTCAGAAGGTTGGAACAGATGCTGTTTTGCTTGGTTCCTGGGCTGATGTTGAAGGAGATGATTTCCTTCTCGACGCCGGAACCGGTTGTGGTTTGATCGCCCTGATGCTTGCACAGAGAGTGGAGCACGAATCGCGCATTGCGGCTATTGATATTGATGATGGTTCTCTGAAAGATGCTACTGAGAACAAGCAGCAGAATCCCTTTGGGTCAAAGGTTGAAGTCTACAAGGTTGATATTGCTGATTATCGTCCGCAGAAGAAGTTGGATCATATTGTAAGTAATCCGCCCTTTTTTAGGGAAAGTCTGGCCGCTCCAAACAGGGAGCGCGATACAGCCCGACACGATCGCAGCAATTTTCTGGAGAACCTGCAAAAGCTCTTTATCGAGGGTAGTTCTGAGGATGCGAAGTTATCGGTGATCCTGCCGGAGACTGAAGGCATTGCATTTATTCATTCCAATAAAGATCACGGCTTGTTCCTTTCCAGAAAGTTGAATGTCCGCTCGCGTAAAGGCATGAAAGTAGAGCGCTTGCTGCTAGAGTTCAGAAAGCAGGAAACTGAGCTTGAAGAAGAGGAGCTCATTCTCTACACCGATGATGCCAATCGAGTCCGTAGCATCAAGTACCAGCAGCTCTGCGGTGATTTTTACCTATAACATGGTAGAATAGTTTAATCTGTATTTGCCTATTTTGATGGGATAAATGAAGCCCATGAAACTGAGCAAGTCGATTTTACTTTTAGCCTTAGGTCTTATCTCCTTTAACATTTCTGTCTTTGCTGATACGACCAGTACAGAGGAGACTAATCCTAGCGATCAGGAAAATGTCACTACCACCAATCCGAGTAAGAGCATTGTTGCATCTGATCCATGGCGCGTATTAAAGCCTTATCAGCGGGCAAATTGGCCTGAGAAAGCAACTGATCTACTTTCTCTTTGGCAATCACTTGCAGCTTTAGTCGAAGACTGGAAGCTCGAGTTCAATGAGAATCAGTTTGAGTTAGATAATAGCTACTGGACAAATGACGAAATCGACACCGAGCTACAGTATTACCAATCTGAACTAAGCTTCTATAAAGCGCGCATAGCAGAAATGGAGGCAACTCCGGAGAATGAGAGAGATGAATACTTTGAGGACGATCTGAGCTACTACAAAGGTGATGTGAGGTTTTATGAAGGAGAGGTGGTCTACCTTCAAGAGCTAAAGACAAAGAACAATATCATCGAAGCAAGACAGGAGTTACTTCTAGGGCTTATTGATGAAGGTGAATCGCTACTTGAAGAACTTGAGCGAGAAGTCTATTACGTTTCTGATGAGAATAAGAGAAGCCATGATTTTAGAGTTGTTCTTTCCATTGCATTCTGTGTACTCGTATTAGGCCTGATCATGGGATTCTTCTTTATTGCTACCAAGCGTCCGAATATTGCTGATGCCATCTTTGCTGGACCTTCTGGTATTCAGTTTATCACTCTATTCTTACTGGTCATCGCACTGGTTCTTTTCGGCCTGACCGATATTCTTGAGGGCAAAGAGCTTGCGGCACTTTTAGGCTCTATCTCCGGTTATATTTTAGGGAGGGGCTTGAGTATGGGACAGCCTGGCAACAACGGCGATTCTGACGCTTCATCTTAATCGCGATTCCTAGCATAAAATTCCCATTTGAATCAAGGGCACTTCCGCATTTGATCACAGCTTCTATATTCGAATTATGCACGAACCAATCTCAGCATTAACGCATTACGGATTCATCCCGGTGGTGATCGCTGTAGGGCTGTGGT
>CAXDOZ010000227.1:0-2541 GCA_963991145.1 uncultured Chitinophagales bacterium
AATTCAATCCTTAACTTAAATCCTTCATTGTCAACCCCCTTGTATCCCACTAAAACAGGAACCTGAAAGGAGTTGACTTTTAGGTTTTCAACCAGTGTACTATCATTCAATTTAGTTTGGGTCTGCATCCAGCTGAAACCAACTTTCGTGTAGGTCTTTCCTCCCACGCGAACATTGGCTCCAATATGGAATCCTATTTTGGAATTGAGATCCGTAGAAACATTCTGCTGGTTGGTTTTATAGGACTGGAAGTTCATTCCGATATGTCCGCCCACTCCAAAGCCAGCCTGACTTTCAATTACTAAACCGATAATGATTGCAAGAAGAAGTATATGTCGTTTCATATTTGAGTTTTGTGTACTTCTAAGGTAGTAATTCGAGGAAACATTAAGGTTGGGTGTAATGTGTGAGGGCAAAAAAAAGCCCCGCATTGCGGGGCTGATTAGTGTTTTGGAAACTTACAGGTGGATCACCTCATCATAAGCAGCAGCTGCTGCCTCCATCACAGCCTCACTCATAGTAGGGTGGGGGTGAACAGATTTGATGATCTCATGTCCGGTTGTTTCAAGCTTTCTCGCAGCTACAACCTCAGCGATCATTTCAGTAACATTAGCTCCAACCATGTGCGCTCCAAGGAACTCACCGTATTTCTTGTCGAAGATCACTTTTACGAATCCCTCATTTGCTCCGGCAGCGCTAGCTTTTCCTGAAGCAGAGAATGGGAATTTACCTACGCGCAATTCGTAACCTGCTTCTTTTGCCTGCTCTTCTGTGTATCCAACAGATGCAATCTCGGGGCTACAATAAGTACAACCAGGAAGGTTATTATAATCAAGAGCTTCTGGGTTTTCACCCGCGATCTTCTCTACGCAGATGATTCCTTCAGCAGAAGCTACGTGGGCAAGTGCTGGCCCGTGAACGATATCACCGATCGCGTAAACGCCGTCTACATTGGTTTTGTAGAAATCGTCAACAAGAACTTTACCTCTATCAGTTGCAACACCAACCTGCTCCAAACCGATATTCTCAATATTTGAGCTCACACCAACTGCGCTGAGAACGATATCACATTCGATCACTTCTTCGCCTTTGGCTGTCTTCACAGTCACCTTGCAGGTCTTACCGCTTGTATCAACTTTAGTTACTTCAGAAGAGGTCATGATATTCATGCCTTTCTTCTTGAAGACCTTAGCCATTTCTTTGCTCACATCCTTATCCTCATTTGGTACGATGCGATCCAGGAATTCAACGATAGTTACTTCTGTACCCATTGTTTGGTAGAAGTACCCGAACTCAACTCCGATCGCTCCCGATCCAACTACAACCATTGACTTAGGCTGTTTTGGAAGTGTCATCGCTTCGCGATAACCGATGATCTTCTTGCCGTCTTGTTTCAAAGCTGGAAGCTCGCGGCTTCTTCCTCCTGTTGCCAGGATGATGTTCTTAGCTGAATATTCAGTTTTCTTGCCATCAGCATCGGTAACCTCGATCTTCTTACCCGGCTTTAAAACACCATTACCCATCAAAACATCGATCTTATTCTTCTTGAGAAGGAATTGAACACCCTTACTCATTTTATCAGCAGTAGATCTGCTTCGAGAAACTACAGCGCCAAAATCGTGCGTTGCTTTTTCAACTTTCAGACCGTAGTCTTCAGCGTGTTGCATGTATTCGAACACATTGGCCGACTTTAGCAATGCCTTGGTTGGGATACATCCCCAGTTCAGACAAATACCACCTAGAGACTCGCGCTCTACTACAGCTGCTTTAAGGCCAAGTTGCGAAGCTCTAATTGCTGCGACATAACCTCCGGGGCCGCTTCCCAATACGATCAAATCGTAGTTCATAATCTGTGTATTTTTTTAAGAATGACCGACAGAATCGGATTGTTCAAAGCCAAAAATCAAGGGCATAATTCCTCCCTTAAAAGGCGTCGCAATTTACGTTGATTAGACTAAATAAAAAACAGGGAAAGACTATCGAAGATCGAGGATGTCCCAACCTAGATATGGCTCTTTTTCTGTGACTACAGTAAACAGATCAGCAGCCAGGTTTGAGTTGCTTTCCTGATGAAGCATCTCATAGGTATACTTAACTCCACTGCGCTCATATACAAGCACTTTTTTGATCAATAGATCAGTAGGATCCAGAGTTACATCGATCTTGAAATATGTTTGCTCCTTATCGAAGGGAGTCATCTCAACAACTCGAAGTTCCTTGCCGCCCTCAGTAACTGTGCCTTTAACCTTATAAAGGAAGTCTTCCTGATAGATAGTAAATAGCTGAGAAGGGTCGATGGACTCCTCATCCGGAGTATAATAATCGATCTGTATCTCTTCAATATCCTCCATAATGATCCAGATGTTCTCATTATCTGAAACCATCTCCTGGCCCGGCATCTTTACTCTGAATTTGTCATCCTTCAACCAAACCTCACCTTCCTGCACCTCCGAAGAACCTTGCGGATTGTAGATCTCAAGAATGAAAAGGGCTGTCTCTTATACACATCTCCGAGCCCACGAGACAGGCAGAAATGACGTA
>CAXDOZ010000228.1:0-2415 GCA_963991145.1 uncultured Chitinophagales bacterium
AAAAGCTACCTCCTTATCCGGGGGGTGGAGAGATGATCCAGGATGTTTCTTTTTCAGGAACTACTTATAATAAGCTGCCCTACAAATTTGAAGCAGGCACACCTAATATTGCAGGAGCAATTGCTTTGGAGGCCGCCGGCCGATATATACAGTCTGTAGGTTACGATTTCATTCAGGCTCAGGAATCAGCACTCCTGGAATATGGAACTCAGCAGCTATCTCAGATTGAAGGGTTAAAGATCGTTGGCCAGGCAAAGGAAAAGGCTAGCGTAATTAGTTTCCTTGTTGAAGGCATTCACAATTATGATCTCGCTACACTTCTTGATAAGCAGGGAATTGCTGTAAGAGATGGTCATCACTGCTGCCAGCCGCTGATGGATCGTTTTGGAATTGAAGGCACCTGTCGTGCTTCCTTTGCTTTCTACAATACTCTTGAAGAGATCGATGCCTTAAAAGCAGGAATTGAGAAGGCTGTTGCTATTTTGTCTTAAAGTCCTTCCAGCCTGTAAAGCAGGTCAAATGCCATGTTATCCCAGGAGAATCTATTGATTCTGGTAGAGTAATCTGCTTTTTCTTTTGAAAGGGCATTTCTTACATCTAAAGCAAAGGTCTCAGGATCAGTTGAAGAAATGTAATTCACAAGGTCCCCTCCCACTTCGGGTAAGCTAGAGTTATTTGAGCAAAGAACCTTTGCATTGCATCTCATAGCTTCTAATACAGGAAAGCCAAAACCCTCGTAAAGACTCGGGTAGATAAAGAGATCAGTATGAGAATAGAGACTTGCAAGTTCCTCATCTGGAACAAAACCAGGAGTTATGATATCCGCCTTAAAAGGATGGTCATTGACGGCTTGCTTTACGCCATCAGATTTCCAGCCCCAGGCACCTGCAATCACCAGCTTTTGGTTCCCTAAACCTTTCGTTCGCCACAGTTGATACATTTCAAGCAGAGCTGAAATTTGCTTTCTGGGTTCAATAGTACCTACATAAAGGAAATAGTCACCGGAAACACATTGCGGCTTCTGATCCGTATATCTGATATTCGGGTTTGCACCCGGATAGATAAAGTCGACCTTCTTTTTTGTGAAAGAGTAATGCTTCTTAACATCATCTCTGGTATAAGCTGAATTAGTTAAGATCCAATCAGCTCGTTTTAGAATCCCTTTAAGAAATATCTTTTGTAAGAACTGGCTATGCCAGCGATGATGTTCAGGAAATAAGATCGGAGTAAGATCATGGATAATGGTGACCCGCTTAGCTCCCTTTGGGGTGTTGAAGGGTCCGAAATGAGCGGGCTCGATCACAATATCCGGCCGTAGGCCTTTCATTTTTAAAGGCAGTTGAAAAAACAACCTGAAGGAGGCATAACCAATTGGGTAATGGATATTGGGAAATGAGAATTCTGTGAATCCCTCGATAGGATCATCGCTCTTTTCCCTGAAGAGAAAAAGCTCGTGCTTGCCTCGATTAACTCTTGCCAGGGCCTTTGCTAACTCCCGCGTATAGACGTGAATTCCAGCATTCTGGTTATCAATTGGGTCACCGAGTAAGAGGATTTTCATCTTAAGTCCTGGAAGCTAGTGAAAGGTAATAATCAAGGTGCTCCTCAGCAGCCTTCCTCCAGCTGAAATCATTGGAACGCTTAAGTGCCTTCTGAGACAGGTCGTTTCGAAAGTCCTTATCCTTAAAGATCTTCGCCATTGCGCTTGCAATATCATCCACTGAATCAGGATCTAAAGGAATTCCTCCATCTCCGATTACTTCCGGCATTGAGCTGTTATCTCCATATAGCACAGGAGTACCACATCTCATAGCTTCCAATGGTGGAAGTCCAAATCCTTCGTAGAAACTAACATATGATAATGCAAGAGCATCATTATAGAGTCTTGGTAGATCTTCGTCATCAATAAACCCGGTAAAGATCACTCTGCCCTTATCAAAACTGCTTTCCTGTAAAAGCTCTTCGGACATCCAACCATGTTTACCGCAAACAAACAAAGCTGTTTCTGAGTCAGGATTTAACTCAAGGTACTTCATGAATGCTTTGATGGTATTGGGCAGGTTCTTTCTGGGCTCTATCGTGCTCAAACACACGATATATGGCACATGAGGCAGGCTGTACTTAGCCCGTAAACGGGCAGATTCCTCATCATCTCGACACATTTTAAAGTTGGAGGAGGCAGCTTCGTAAATAGTTCGACTCCTCTTTGCTAGCTTTTTGTCAAGCATCTTAAGATCTGCCTGAGTTGATTGGGATATGGTTATGCTATACGTTGAACTATTCGATTTCAAACTCTCAAATCCATCCTTACAATTAGTGATGTTATCTTCTGTATGAAAGTTGGGATGGCTTTGATGCGTGAGGTCATGCACTGTTATAAGTTTCTTTATCCTTACATCTGCAAACCAATGCGCG
>CAXDOZ010000229.1:0-2361 GCA_963991145.1 uncultured Chitinophagales bacterium
GAACTAGTGGCAGCAGTTTGATGTGAGTCCCTACCAAGCTTCGCTTGTTGGGACATAGCTGATCCCTCTTCGCCAAGGCTACGAGGGATACAATGGGCGGATTGGCGGATAGATCATTTGATTTGTTGATTCATCCCTTTCCTGGTTGTTGTGAGAATTCTTGATAACAGGTTTATTATCGACTTGAGTTGTTCTCTCACTCCTGGGGAAACCTCTTCGATTTTGGTCTCTGCAATTAAGTCTAGCCAAAACTCGGTTTCACTAGCTTCTTTTGCAGCTATCTTCATTTTGTGATAAAAGTCTTTTCGACTTTCAGGAAATTGGGCCTCCCTGATATTAGCTCCTATCGAGGTTCCAGATCGCAGTAATTGAACTGAGATTACATACTTCTTTCTTTCTGCAAGTTTATCTGAGAAGTAAACCAATTGACAGGCAAACTCAAAGCTAAGATTCAGAATCTCATTTCCTTTGTTGTATTCTCTTTCCATTTCACGAAGGAAGGAACTACGAAGAAATGTTTCTCTTAAGAATGTCTAAGTGATTGGAATTGAGTAACAGATGTGAGAATCGGATGAGTAACTGATCAATTGATCCTCAAATCTATCCGCCTATATTCTGAAGAAGCTTCGCTTCTCAGAATGTCACATCAACAAGCTTAGCGATTCGCCAACCCCATGATCTTCAAGATCGCCAGCGGCACAGGAATCTCTCCAACAACGATGAAGTTTTCATATTCCTGTCCGTCGTAGATTGGTCTTAGGCGAGCGTTTCTTAGCATATCTGATGCAGTGGCACCATCGCTGTTTTCTACAATGATAGATCTTGGTAATTCGCTTAGCCAGGCCTGTTCGATTGTGTTGCCGTCCCATTCGAATTCATCGCGTCCTTCCCTTGCCCATACCGGCTCAAAAGAGGTTCCATCCCAATGGTATTTATCGAGAATTTCTCCTCCAAGTCTGGGTTGTAGATTTTCTCCGTCATAAACCCATTCGGTATAAACTCCATTAACAGGAGTGTATCGCGGGTAGAATTTCTGACCGTCCCACCACCATTCATTGGAGGTTCCTTGTCCGTATTCAGGATAGATCGTTCCCCTGATTCCAGGAGGTAATCCATTAATTTCCTCGACAGGGACAAACTTTGCCATCCAGTAAGCTTCGAGTTTATTGGCTGATTTAAAGAGCTCAAAGCAAAGCATCAATTCATTCTGTTGCCAGCCGGTTCCAAGAGCCTGACCCATAATTGAAGTGTCGAGGCCATTGATGAAAACCAAACTGGTATCAGTTGGGAAAAGCCAGCCCAGCACTTCCGTTTCGTCATAGCCATAGCTGTCGCCAATAAAGAATGTTCCCTGTTTGGCTGTCCAGATCCGATTACCACTTTCAGGATCGATCAGGAAGTTTCTTCCTTTCCCATAGAGGTCCTTCAGCTTAATGGTGTATTGTAATGCCGGCTTTACCAGTTCGTCACCAGCGAAGATCTTGTTATCGGAGAAAGTATAGAGAACGTTTCCTGAGACTGTAGAAAACGCCTGATTATTGTTGAATTCTAAAAGGGTGTCGTTGCTTTCATTTACCATGAATCGCTGCCCAAAAAGGCTGGCGGAAAGAAAGACCAGGACAAGCAAGTAGATTACTCTCATATAGCTAATTTACAATAAGACCAGTGGTCAATTGTTCATTTTGCTGCTAGGATTGTGCCAAAGGTTTATCTCCCATCGTGATACAACAGGTTTATGTTCGATAACTCCTGACCAATACTATGAATGCCATCGAGAATCTTCTTTGTTTGCTTGCTCGAAGGCTTCTTATGGCCCTGAACGTACTGCGACAGCAGAGTTGGGTTCATTCCAATTCTTATAGCAAAGCTTTTGGCATTGATCAGCTTGTAGTATTGAAAGAACTGGCGAACGTCAATTTCAAACTTGATCAATTTAGGATCAATATTAGATTCCTGATTTGCTGCCAAAGACAGAGCTTCCTGGGAGTTAAAGATCAAATCGGGTATCGATGATCCTGTAGTAAATACTGGTAGGTCCTTTTCAAAGGCTGAAAAGCCTGTATCAGTCTTCTCCACTATCATGGTGTATTTTCTCTTTCTACTCATCTTAGTCCAGCTGCCTTTAAAATTGAATTGGCTAATCCTTTCCCAACCTCCCGACTGCCATGCATTGGAAAGATTATGATCCCATCTTTCTTCCCGTGCTTTAGCTTAACATGGGAGCCTTTCTGAGAGATTGGTCTCCACCCATCTTTAAGCAATATTCTATACAATTCTGAAGCTTTCACAAGCCTCAAAAAGTAAACAATTGCTTACCCTAAGATAGTTCCAAATTTGTAATCGCTAGGAAAACAAGCCATA
>CAXDOZ010000230.1:0-2302 GCA_963991145.1 uncultured Chitinophagales bacterium
AAGCGTCCGGAGGTTCACATGCCATCCGGCTATGCCGCTCTTCAAAAGACAAAACGCGATTGGGGCTTTTCAACTGTAGAGCAAAAGGGTCTGCTTAATCGCAAACTCTACCAACCTCGAGGTAAAATGATCGGCGGGACAGGCTCGATGAACGGGATGATCTATATGCGTGGCCATCGAGATGATTACGAGCATTGGCCTAAAGGCTGGCAATGGGATGATGTCCTGCCATTTTACAAGAAGAGCGAGGATAACCTAAACTTTCATAATGAGCTTCATGGGACGGGAGGAATTCAAACGGTAGCTTTTGATCCCTGGCGTCATAAATGGAATACCGCCTATGTTGAGGCAGCTCAGCAAGCGGGTCATTCCCTTCGGGAGGATTTTAACGATGGCAATCCGGAGGGAATAGGATTTTACCAGGGAACCATTCATAAAGGGAAGCGAGATCACACAGCGACTGCCTTTTTGAAGAAAGCGGCTAAGAGAGATAACCTAACGATCTGGAAAGAAACAGCAGTACTGGAATTGATAGGCGCTGAAAATGGAAAGATCACAGAGTTAAGAGTTCTGAGAACCGGAGGAGAGGTTAGGATCAAAGCCGGAGGGAAAGTAATTCTGTCAGCAGGATCATTTAACTCGCCCGCATTATTACTTCGATCTGGTATAGGTCATGAAGAGAATACCATTGCTCCGATAAAAATGGAGCTGCCTGGAGTGGGGCAGAATTTGCTCGATCACTGTGGCTACTTTCTTTGCGTAAAGAGCAAGGAAAAAGGAAGCCTGAATACGGCTTTGGGGGTGAAGAACCTCTTTGATTATTATGTGAGGAAGACTGGAATCTTCTCAGCTCTAGTGAGCGGGGCAGGAGGATATGCAAAAACAGATGTAGGCCTTGATAAGTCGGACATCCAATTCTATTTCGTTCCGGGAATTGCAGGCGATGATATTCACGACTGGAAGAATCAGCCAAAGTTCGATGGATATATGTTGGGAGTGACGCTTTTGACACATCGACAACCGGGTTCAGTGCGATTAACAGAAAATGGGCTTGAGATCAATCAGAGATTTTTAGAGCATCCGGATGATTATGCCTCCATGCGCAGAGGGTATGATATAGCTAAAGGGATCCTGGAGCAGCCCGTCTTCGATAAGAGCCGAGGCGAATACACAAAACCAGGAAAAGAATTGAGTTCAGAAGATGATTACGAGCATTTCATCAGATCAACCACTGAAGGAGTTTATCACTCTGTAGGAACTTGTAAAATGGGAGAGGGTAGCGATGCGGTTATCGATGGAAATTGTAAGGTTCATGGACAGGAAAATCTCTACGTAGTAGATGGGTCCAGTATTCCTGTGATCCCAACAGGTAATGTCAATTCTATTATCGTGATGCTGGCAGAAAAGGCTAGTTCAATTCTAGCTTCTCTTTAAGAATAGGATATAGGTAATCAGCATATTTACGATGACCATTTTCAGTAAAATGATTACCGATCGATTCCCCATCATAGTCTGATTCTTCAAGTAGGTCTGGCGATATAAAATGCGCCTGATGGACTCCGAAATATTCTGAGTATTCCTTCTCCAGATTTCTATTCTTTTTAATATCAATAACAGAAGGGATCCCAAGAATTAGGTATGGAGTACCCGATTTCTTGCAGGGTTTTACGCATTCATCCAGGTCTTGCTCAAGCCTGCAAACCTGCGGAGGTCTTTTGTTCATCCAGCTTAAATGCTTGAAGAAAAGAGAGGATCCTAAATACAATTTCGTTCCAAGCGCACTGAGGCCCAAGAGCTGTTCAAATACATTTCGGGTATCACCTTTCAATGTGTAATGTTTAACGAAAGAAGAATAACCTTCCAAAGCATTTTTATATGCTACATTTTCTGCCTGAGCCAGGTGATGCGGCATTTCTCCCGGCAACCAGTTGACTCCTTCAATTTGATATGAAATAGGATATCCTGGCTGAGGAGTTCTTTCGTAAAAGAGGATGTCGTTTCCCAGGAAAATGGAGAAAACGACAAGGTCTGGTTTTAAGTGATCCAGATAATGTTGAGCTAAAAGCTTGTACTGAACGGGGTCAGTGCCACCTATTCCAAAGTTGAAAATTGATACAGTTTCATTTTGCCCTATTATATCAGCAAATGACTTAGAATAATCATCCAGGCAACAACCTTCAATATAGCTGTCGCCAATAAAGAAGATCACCTTTTGGCCCGCAGCTCTTATTGAGTCAATTGATTCTTGATCAAACTCAAATAGCGATCTAAAACCATCGCTATTCCTATTGTAGATCATTGT
>CAXDOZ010000231.1:0-2293 GCA_963991145.1 uncultured Chitinophagales bacterium
TGGTCTAGCATCCTGCCGAAGGCAGAAATACTCCCGGTCTCTGCTCAGGAAAAGGCTGGCACAGCTGGTTTATTCGACATTATCCTGAACATGCTGCCTGAGTCACCTCCATATTTTGATAAAGACGCATTAACCGATAGGCCTGAGCGATTCTTCGTCACCGAGATTATTAGAGAAAAGATCTTTGAGCAGTTCAAGCAGGAGATCCCATACTCTACCGAAGTTGCAATCGAAACTTATAATGAGGAAGATAAACTGGTTCGAATTCGGGCTTTGATCTACGTTTTGCGTGAAAGCCAAAAGAATATCATAATCGGTAAGGGTGGATCTGCTATTAAAAGAGTGGGAACAGAAGCGAGAAAAGACATCGAGAAGTTCCTTGGAGAGAAGGTCTACCTTGAACTCTTTGTAAAAGTGAAGGATAACTGGCGTGATGATGATCGCATGCTGAAATCCTTTGGATATCAGGGCTAATAGACTTTGATACGGTAAGGGATTGGCCTATACTAATTTTGCAATCCCAATGGTCAAATTACCTAGCTTTGCAGGATGTATACCGTTGCCATCGTAGGACGTCCAAATGTGGGGAAGTCCACTCTTTTCAATCGACTTATTGGAGAAAAACAAGCCATCATTGATGACTTAAGCGGTGTTACGCGTGACCGTATGTATGGCGAGAGTCATTGGAACGGAAGGAACTTCAACATTATCGACACCGGTGGATTCGTACCCAATTCTGAAGATGTTTTCGAGGCAGCCATCAGAGAGCAGGTTAAGATTGCAATCGATGAGGCTTCTTTGATCATTTTCATGACAGATGTTTCAACCGGCATCACAGATCTTGATGACTCAGTTGCAGATCTTCTTCGTAGAAGCGATAAGGATGTGATAGTTGCGGTTAATAAGGTTGATAACTCAGAAAGACAGTATGCTGCAAATGAGTTTTACAGCCTAGGTTTTGAGGAGATGTTCTTCCTAAGCTCAATATCCGGTTCCGGAACAGGAGAATTACTCGATGCGGTTGCAGATCGCATTCCTGCAGAAGAGGAAGAAGAGGAGGATGATATTCCAAGAGTGGCGATCATCGGTCAGCCGAATGTTGGGAAATCCTCACTCGTAAATGCCCTCATCGGGGAAGAAAGACAGATCGTAACCGATGTAGCAGGAACCACCAGAGATGCGATACATACCAGGTTCAACAAGTTTGAAAAAGACTTCTGGCTGATCGATACCGCCGGAATCAGGAAGAAAACCAAGGTTCGTGAGAATCTGGAGTTCTATTCAGTGATTCGAGCTATCAATGCCATCGATAAAGCTGATATCTGTGTATTGATGATTGATGCTACTCTAGGTGTAGAATCTCAGGACCTCAACATTTTCCGACTAGCTGTCAAAAAAGGTCGTGGAATCGTGATCTGTATCAACAAGTGGGATAAGGTAGAAAAGGAAACAAATACAGCTCGGGATTACGAAGAAAAGGTGCGTGAAAAGTTCCAGCCATTCTCCGACTTACCAATCTTATTCACATCGGTAACCGAAAAGCAAAGGGTTTTAAAGCTTTTAGATAAGATCATTGAAGTAGATAAGAACATGAAGCGCAAAATCTCTACTTCTGAGCTGAATGAAGTTATGGGAGATGCGATTGAAGCATACCCCCCACCATCCGTGAAAGGCAAGTATATCAAGATAAAATACGTAACTCAGCTTCCTACCAGAGTGCCGTCATTTGCATTCTTTTGTAATCACCCCAAGTATATCAAGGAACCTTATCGTAACTATCTGGAAAACAAGTTACGTGCGACCTATACATTCACCGGTGTGCCAATAAATGTTTATTTCCGTCAAAAATGATGCTTTGGAAGTCTTAGTAGCTTTTCTATATTAGTCAGCGTTAACAGATTTTTAAACCCAAACCTTAAACTGACAATCATGAAAAGATTATCACTTTACTTACTAGGTTTTCTATTCATTGGTCTTGTAGCGTGTAGCGAAGGCGAAGGAGGAGAAGAAGAGTCTTCAGAAGAAGAAACTACTGAAGAGTCTGCTGAGTAGTTAAAATTTACTCTAAATAAAAAGCCGGGTCAATGCCCGGCTTTTTTAATGTCTATGAGTTTGCAATCGGTTTCGAGAGCCGAATAAGCTCCACTCCTTTTCTTACAATTGGATTCACAGTGTTCATCACCTGGAAATAAGCGCTATCATCATATAGTAGCTTGGCTAACTCAGCCTTCATCATTGTCTTTAAATAGAGCACTTCATAGCTATTCGGACTTTCAGATATGTTCTCCTTTCC
>CAXDOZ010000232.1:0-2280 GCA_963991145.1 uncultured Chitinophagales bacterium
AAATTGTAAAACTTAGTTGCTGGAACGTACTCAAAAACCGGATTGAATGTATCGATCTCGGTTTGAACAAGGTCAATGGTAATCGTATCAGGAAGGAAGAAAGGATAGATGATTCGAGTAGATGAGATCCCATTCTCTTTGATTCCTGCAAAGAAGAACATTCTTGTGGGACCTTCCTCTAAAATAGGGAAGGTGGTTCCTACGGGAAAGACTCCAAGATTCGCTCCTTCAACATCTACCCAAATATTTGAGATGTTATTCGACTCGGTTCCCTGACTTGCAGTAGCTGAAACAGTGGCTGTATCCATCCTTACATAGGAGGGAATTCCATTGTTTGCAGGTTTAGAACAACTATTGAAACTTAAGACGGCTGATACAATCAACCCAAAGATTAAAAATGAGGACCCAATTCGATTCATCCGCGCAAATATAGCCTTATCGCTACTATCTCAATGATAATAGCTCTCTCCAATTGTACAGACGAGAAAAAACGACAAATAGATTACTCGACTGCGATTCTTTGAATCTTTTCGAGAACCATATAGGCTACTTCCATGGCGCGATATCCATCAGAAACAGTAACAGGAGGTTCAGTATCATTCTTGATAGCGTCTCTGAATTCCTCCAATTCCATCTTGATAGCGTTAACCGTGGGAATTTCAGGACTCTCAAAGGAGATGTATTTCTTATTGTCGGGATCGCCGGTCTCAATCTCTACCGATGGTAGTCCATTTTCCTCAGGACCGCTTGCTAATCTCACGATATCGGTCTTCTTATCGAGGAAGTCTACTGAGATATAAGCATCGGGCTGGAAGATCCGCATCTTACGCATATTCTTGAGAGAGATCCTGCTGGCAGTAACATTGGCTACACAGCCATTGTCGAATTCGATCCTCGCATTGGCTATATCAGGACTTCTCGAGATGATTGGAACTCCACTCGCCGATATCTTTCGAACATTTGCTCCGGTAAGCTTCAGTATGATATCGATATCGTGGATCATCAGATCCAGGATCACTGCTACATCTGTTCCTCTGGGGTTGAACTGAGCCAGGCGATGCGTTTCGATAAACATCGGATTTACCTTTCTGCCCTTTAAAGCAAGGAATGCAGGGTTGAATCGCTCAACATGGCCAACCTGTGCTTTGATCCCGGCTTCATGAACCAGATCGACCAGGCGTCTTGCCTCCTCAAGCGTATTGGAGAGTGGCTTCTCGATAAAGATGTGCTTCGACTTCTTTATCGCTAGTTCAGCGCATTCGAAATGAGATAAAGTTGGTGTCACAATGTCCACCGCATCCGAATCATCTATGAGCTTATCAATTTCGGCATAGCGCCAAACATTGAACTGGTCTGCTATTTTCGCAGCCTTCTCATCATCCGGATCATAAAACCCCACCACCTCGACACCTTCAATTTCTTGAAGTAGCTTGAGATGAATCTTCCCAAGATGTCCTACACCTAGCAGTCCTACTTTGAGCATGGCCGCAAGATAGAACAGGCCTTAGCGCATTTTTTAGCATAAGCTCTCCTTAGTATCCAAGTGAAGTTGTTAAGTGTACTTTTTAGTGGTATAGCAATCGTTGCTAATGTGGTTAATGTGGTTAATGTGATGACTCTTTGCAATTACATACCGGAAAGTAGTATAGCCCCGGAGGGGCTCAACCATGGTAGCAAAGAGCAAAGCGATTTGCGACCGCCCCGGAGGGGTGGAACCATGGGATTTGAATGTTGGGAATGTAGCTAATGTGGCTAATGTGGTCAATGTGTTTGGCTCTGCGGTTGTATCCTAGCACTCAGATTTAGCACAACAGCAATCCAAAATCTCCTCTGTGTTCTCTGTGCCCTCCTTTGTCCCCCGAAGCTTAAGCGAAGGAGGATGTGGTTCCAGCATTATAACAAATCCCTATTTTTGCGCCATGAATTACGGCAGGAAGGTAGGCTTGTACACGCTAGGCTGTAAGCTCAATTTCACTGAGACATCAGCAATAGCGCGCGAGCTGCAGGATGAGGGGTTTGAGAGAGTGGATTATGATTCCATCGCCGATTACTATGTGATCAACACCTGCTCTGTTACCGAGCAGGCAGATAAGAAGTGTAGAAATGCAGTCCGACAGGCGCTTAGGAGAAATCCTGAGGCGCAGGTTGTTGTGATTGGCTGCTACGCACAATTAAAGCCTAAAGAGATCGCCTCCATTCCAGGAGTGAATCTGGTACTTGGTGCCAGCGAGAAGTTTCAACTTTCAAAGCACCTGATCTTACTTCAGGAGAATGAGGCTG
>CAXDOZ010000233.1:0-2269 GCA_963991145.1 uncultured Chitinophagales bacterium
TAGTGAGCTTCAAGATCATCGGCACTCATTGGAATACCGGCTTTTGTAGATGTAACCATGGCATTTACAATGGTTGACGGAGGCACCCTTCTTAAGCGCATGAATACGAGCTCAAACAGCCCGATTTTAACATTCGCCAGTCGGGCAGAAACCCATAATGGAACTGGAACCAGCCATAAGATGATCAGGATGAATATTACTCCTAATCCAATTGAAATCAAGGTAAGTGCTTGCATGTGATGCTAAGTATTTAGGGGTTCTACAAAAATTTTATCTGAATCTATCCGGGCGATCTTGATCTTCATACCCTTCTCGATGTAATTGCCAAAACTGTAAGCTTCAAACTTCTGATCCTTGACCAGGACCTTTCCATTAGGCCTAAGTACAGAGATCGTTTCGCCTTCGTCTCCAATAACTACTGAGACTTCTTTCTCTATCTCATTAACCTTTCCCGTGATCTCTTTCTGAACAGCGATCTTCCTCGTTCGCAGCATTCGCATAAACAGTACGAATGATAAGATGAGACATAGCATGGATGAGCCAAGAACTACGTTTCCGGTGTATGTTCCAAAATTGTAAGCAAGAGCAATCCCAATGATCAAACCAATTGCTCCTACAATCCCAAAAACGGTAGTTCCGGGAATTACAAACAGCTCAACATTTATAAGGACGAGGCTGAGAACAATGATGGCAATGATCAATTCAATGGTCATATCCTAAATATAAGAGTAAGCCTCGTATTGAGATAATTAATTATTAGAAGTATAAATCAAGCTTATTCAGTTTCTTCCCTGAGGAGAACAACTATGGTCTCAATATCCTCAGATTGAATTGAATAGGAAAGTGATTCCTCAGTAAGTAGCTCAATATGAAGATCTTGCGCAGGTTCTTCTGCATAATCCCTTTGGATCTGAATGGTAGAATCATTTAGAAGGATCCATGTTCCGGTTTCTTCAACTTCTCCCATTACCCTTGTGAAGGTGCTATCCTCTTTAAACTCCATCTGAATAGCGAAGTCCATATTCTCAAGGATGTCAGACCCATTTACAGACATTGTATGATAGACCCAATCACCGTGGATCATTTTTTCTTTCTCTTCAAGGTCTGAACCTGAATTACAGGAGAAAAAAATGGCCGATGCGATAAGCATTGGCCAGACAATTTGACGAATTCTCATTTATTCTTTGTTTACACTGAACTTATAAACCTCACCATCCGGGTTCTTTATCTCCAACTCAGAATCGGTAAGGGTCAATACTTCATATTCTCTTTCGATCTCCATCTCATTCACAAGAGTAAGCGTCTTCTCGTCCTCACTTAAGGTATAAGTCCCAGATTGAGCCATAAGGTTTCCATTATCGTCCTCACCTTCCCAGGTATAAGTATAAGTCCCTTCGTGCTCAGTGAATTGAACCTTGATCTTCCCATCTTCAGTGATCCAGCTATTAGAGATCGGATTAAGCTCTGTATTACAGGCTTGAAGAAAGAATGCGAATGACATTAAAGCGAATGCAAAGTGTTTGATTTTCATATTGATGTTTTTCAGGTTGCCCAAAAATAAAAAACCCCATCAGATTGATGGGGTTCAAATTCTTTCTTAGAATAAATTATTCTGCAGAAGCCATTCCAGCTGGTGCAAGAGAGATAGTAACTGTTCCAAAGCTCTCGTCAGTGATATCAAGAACAAGGTTCTCGCTATCTAGCTGTGCAATGTTGAAATCAGTAGCCTCACCAGTAGCGTCATCTGTCATTGTCATAACAGTGTTGTCGCCATTCATTGCGTAAGTACCAGTTTGAACTGCTCCAGTTTGAGGGTCAGTCATTGTCGCAACTCCATTCGCATCGAAAGTCATTGTGATCATTGCTGCCATCTCACCCATCATAGCATTCATCATTTCAGCCTCTTCCTCAGTCATATCAGGAGAGCTGATAGCGATGTTAGTTCCTTGCCATTCGCCGATAAGTTCAGCTGGTGCAGAAGTAGATGAAGAAGTTCCTTCAGTTTCAGATGTACCTTCAGTACCTTCTGTTCCTTCAGTAGTTTCTTCAGTTTCGTCAGTTGATTCTTCTTCGCCTTCGCTGTTACAAGATGAAAGACCAAGAGCAAAAACAGATACAATTGTAACTGCTGTTAGAAATTGAAATAATCCTTTTTTCATTGTTGGTTTTTTAATTTGCGCCAAAGGTATGCTCATTAAGGGAAGAAATCAACTAAGAAGTCAACAGCCTGTCTCTTATACACATCTGACGCTGCCGACGAATAGAGAGG
>CAXDOZ010000234.1:0-2229 GCA_963991145.1 uncultured Chitinophagales bacterium
TTTACCGTTTCCTGAAATCGACCGCGGTTACTGCCAGAACCGCTTCCCCCTACTTTTGATTTAAATGATTGATACTCCTCTTTTACAGTCTTTTCAATATTAGATGCTGTAACAGGCTCCCCTCTCATTTGAAGTTTTTCTGAGGGAGTTTTAGCTTTTGGGATAAGGATCAAAAGGATGATGTAAACCCAAAAAGTCACGGAGAAGCTAAGGAAGAACCCGATCACAAAGATCAATCGCACCCAGATCGGATCATCAATTCCAAAGTATGCCGAGATTCCTGAACAAACACCCCCAACTACCTTATTGTCATCATCTCTGAAAAGTCGCTTACCATTATTCTTTGCTTGCTGATTTCTTGAAGCTCCATCTTCGAAGATCTCCTCTTCGATATCCTCTGGCATTCCGAGCTTATCAATAGCGAAACTTACATCGTCCATATTTACGACATTTCGCATGGTTCCCATTCGCTGCTGGAAGAGCTCAGCGATCCTTGCTTCAATATCCTGCATGATCTCCTTGCGCTCCACCTCATCGGAAAAACTCTGCTCCATGGAGCTCAGATACTTTTCCAATCTGCTGTATGCATCGTCGTCTATCTGGAAGACAACTCCGCCTAAGTTTATTGATACTGTCCTTTTCATCGTTATGCTTTTTTAGAGGTGGTTTTTTTCACAGCCGTAACAAGCTCGCCCCATGTTTCCAATAATTCGTTTAAAAACTGCTCGCCTTTTTCAGTGAGCTGGTAATACTTCCTGGGAGGACCAGAAGATGACTCCTGCCAACTATAAGTCAACAATCCGCTGTTCTTCAATCTGGTCAGTAAGGGATAGATCGTTCCCTCAACTACCAGCAATTTCGCCTCCTGAAGCTGCTCAATAATGTCGGAAGCATATACTTCCTCATTCTTGATGATGCTGAGTATGCACATCTCCAATATGCCTTTTCGCATCTGTACCTTCGTGTTCTCTGAGTTCATTTCATTTCGTTTAACTATGCTTTCCAATAGTCAGGTCAGACAATCTGTAATCTCTAGATAAGCGCAATTCAAAATCGCTTGACCTAACAATCCTTTTTCCCGTTTCTTCTTTTTGCTCGTGCTTTTCCTTTAGCCCGGGAGCCTCAAACAATCCTTGATTGAAGTGCCAGGGAGGCAAAAACATCGATAAACTCAAAAAGACCACATATCTGTTCATAGCCATGTACCTTATACCACAAAGATATAAACATAAACAGGTATTATGCAATACAAAGTACCTTCTATCGACAAAAAATCTTCATTATTCGATGAAATGGTGGAAAATGGGGAAAAACTTCAGCCTACATATTTCAACCAATTTCTATATTTCGCCTGCTGTTCGAGCCCTTTAAAGAAGCCTATGAAAAGAATTGCTCTACTCTTATCACTTGTATTGTTAATTGTTGTTCCTTCTATTGCCCAGGATGAGTCTGGAAATATTGAAGAACTTCAAAAAGAATTGGAAAAGGCTAAAGCTGAAGAAGCTATCGCTTCAGAACAATCTGCAGCCATACAGGCTCAGATAGATGCTCTAACACCTCCCAAGAAATGGCATATTGGTGGCTACTTTGGATTCATCGCTAATCAGGCTGCATTTGTAAACTGGGCTGCTGGTGGTGAAAACTCTGTTTCGGGAACATTCACCGGAGGATTCCATGCTAACTATCTCTATGGCAAGCATTCATTCGAGAGTAGGATCGAAGGGAACCTGGGTTATTCGAAGATTGGTAAGGATGATTTTGTTAAGAGTCAGGACAACCTGAATGTCGACCTTAAATACGGATATGATCTTGGGAAGAAAGTTTTTCTAACCACACCACTTCAATTTGCTACCGTTTTCGCCGTAACTGAGGACATTAATAATGAATCACCCGGTTTTGCCAATCTATCAATGTTTGCGGCTCCGGCTTTTATAATGACTGGTATTGGTATCGACTATAAGCCAAATCCGATGTTCAGCTTATATGTATCTCCAGCCACAGGGAAATTCACCTTTGTTGCATCGGCCAAGGATATTGATGAAACTCGCTACGGGGTTATGGAAGGGAATAAGTTTCGCGGTGAGTTTGGTGCAAACCTTCGAGCAGTATTTGAAAGAGAGATCGTTCAAAATGTTAGGCTTTGGACCAGTCTTAATCTCTTCAACAACTTTACTGACCCCAATAAGCCAAACAGAAAAACAATCGATGTAGGTTGGCAAACACGCCTTA
>CAXDOZ010000235.1:0-2228 GCA_963991145.1 uncultured Chitinophagales bacterium
GTCATTTGCCGGAAGTACAGCGATAGTATCAGTGAAAATTGTCACTCCGGAAACATCATCCTTTGCAATAAAAACGATGTTATTGATATCAACCGGGAAGTAGTTGTTAAGCCACATTTGAAGCTCCCCTCTCGACAGCACTAATCTGTCGAAGTAACTAGACGTTGGAAATGTCTCCTGGATTGAAGCAAGGTTGTTAACCGGAGGGATCGCTCCTGTATTACCATTTGCATTGATCAAAAGAGACCCAATAGTGGCATTGACCGGATCTCCGGACGTAACCATGCCTTTAGCGATTTGTCCCAGAGAGATCTCATAGATAAACTTCTGAGAAGGAATTCTGATTGAATCGAGGGTTACCTTCTTGCTTAAAAAGGTATCGCGGATGTCTACCAATTGGTCAGCAAGATTATAAGTATAGATGTCGGCATTGTAAACTACATGCACCAGGCTATCATCCGGACTTGAGCTAAATAATGAGTCCTCTGAAAGGTCATCCAGAGTTAAAGTTGTCTTTAAAAGAGGTATCAAATTCTCAGTGGTATAGCTATCCTCACTCTTCTTGCAGGAAGAGAAGATAATGGCAACCAGTAAAGCAACTAGGAGAAAGTAATTCTTGCTTTTTAGCTCTATCATTTAATTAAACGTTGCAGCGAACATTCCAAAGATAGCTTAATGCCTTTAGACGTTGCAATCAGAAGGGGCTCTCAACTCGCCGTCCAAAGGACAGACTGCAGTTTTCATCAAGGATCAGGTACTCAAAATCACCTTCAAGCAGCTCTTTCTCATTCGGACACCATGAATATGAGGTCCCGCCGTTAAAGAACATGGACTCTATCGGGTATGGGTTGTTGAACACAACCACACCATCTTGCATTCCAAGCTCTTCTAACTTAAAAATTGACTCTCGTATGGCAATTGCCTCTTCCTGAGACTGGAAAAACTTGATTCTTTCAAAGGAAAACCTAAGACTCAGTCCAAGACAAAGGATGCCCAAACCCAGCCAAATTTTACGATGCTTTTCCTGAACCATATCTCTGATCTCGAACCAGGATACCGCAGACATCAGAAATAGTGCGGGAGCTGCAAATGAGGTATAGCCACGCATCTTGGTAGCTACCAGGGAAAAGAAAAGAAGTGGGATAAATAACCAAATGAAGACAGCCATCTCTTTGGAAAATAATCCTCGTCTTATGATCAGATACACAAACAGGATCAATGGCAAATAGATAAAATCCCCAAAGAGCATCCTGATCTTATCAATATGGAATAATGGACCACCTTCCATACCATCGAGCACTTCAATAATGTGAGCCCAGTTTGATGCTGATTCAATAGCAGCTTCTTCCGGGAAATTTTGATAAATGAATATCTGCCAGGGTGCTGCAACAATAATTGCCGGCAATGCGATCTTAATGCAGCTGATCAGAAAGCTTTTAAAACCAATGTCTCTGAAACTCAGAAAGAAGAATACAGGGAAGACGATAAGTGCTGTAAGCCATTTTGATAGAATCGCGCAGCCTAGAAATACGCCAGCCAAATAAAGGAATCCATCTTTCTGTCTTACATGATATTCAACAACCATAGCAATGCTAGAAAGAGTAAAGATCAAATGGAAGGCATCTATGTGATCTGTTGGAACCCTCCCTCCTGCTTGCTCTATCAGGAATCCATTGGTAGCATATAGAAAGGATGCAATCAGACCTACCTTCTCATCCCACAATCGAAATCCTATAATGAAAACAAAAAAGGTGCAAAGACTTCCGAGTAAAACACTGGGTAGTCTGACGGCCCATGCCTTAGTACCAAAAACAGCAATTGACATTGCCATAGAATACAGAGGCAATGGTTGCTTATGAACCCAGGTCTGATTTCCTGTCCAGTTCTCTTTCTCAAAGGAAATTGCCGGCTCTTTGATAAGCATGGGATGAAGCGGGTCAGAAAGCAAGTTTTTTGCAACAAGCGCATGGTATCGCTCATCCCAGGGATGAAGCATTGGATCGAGGCTCACGAACATTCGGGTTTGGAATGAAGTGAGAAATATCAGCAATAGACAAAGCTTAAATCTCTTGAGGTAGAAACTGGCAAACACAGCGACCAGCAATGCCAGGAAGACTAGAAAAGCGATCATTGATAAGTATTCATCATTTCCAGGAAGCTTTCCGCCGACATCACTCCGCTATACCTGCCCTGCAATTCGCCCATAGGGCTGAAAAAGAGAACCTGCG
>CAXDOZ010000236.1:0-2209 GCA_963991145.1 uncultured Chitinophagales bacterium
ATTCATGTCCGAGCATTTGCTGAACCGCTCGTAGATCCGCTCCTCCTTCGATCAAATGCGTGGCGAAGCTGTGTCGGAATGTGTGTGGCGAAACCGTCTTCTTCACTCCCGCATCCGCTGCCATCTGCTTGATCAAATTAAAAACTGAAATTCGGCTCAGGCCGGTTCCAAGGCGATTAATGAAAAGCGTATCGTGGTGATTGGGCTTTACCACCTGATGAATTCTAACCTCATCCTTGTAGATCTTAATGTACTTGATCGCTGATTCCCCAACCGGCACCAATCGCTCCTTATCTCCTTTACCGATGATTCGAAGGAAGCCGTCGTTGAGGTAGAGATCTGAGATCCGTAAGGTGATCAACTCGGTAACACGCAAACCACTGCTGTACATGGTCTCTACCATGGCTCTGTTTCGCTGTCCTTCAACGGTGCTGTGATCGATAGTAGCCATCATCTCCTGGATCTCATCGTAGCTGAGAACAACGGGAAGCTTGCGTCGGGCTTTGGGTGATTCCAGCAATTGAGCCGGACTGATCGATACAACATCCTCGATCATCAGGTATTTGAAAAAAGCTTTGATACCGCTGATCACTCTGGACTGCGATCTCGGTCCCAAACCCGAATCATAGAGAAAGCCAAGAAACTCTTCGAGAAGGGAAAGGTCGATATCTCCAATGCTACCGCTGTATCTCTTTAGCTCAAGAAACTGATCAAATTTCTCAACGTCGCGGACATAGGCCTCTACCGAATTTCCCGAGAGGGATTTCTCCAATTTTAAATAAGACTGAAAGCTTTTGATGTAGGGTTTTACAGCGCTCACTGCTGAGCAAAGTAATGGTAAAACCACGGAATGGTCTCAATTCCCTTGTAGTAGTTAAACAGACCGTAATGTTCATTTGGCGAGTGGATCGCATCGGAATCCAGACCAAAGCCCATCAAAACGGATTTAGTGCCCAATTGCTTCTCGAACATGGTCACAATTGGAATACTCCCACCTGAACGTAAGGGAATGGGTGTTTTTCCAAAGGTCTTTTCCATGGCCTTGCTGGCCGATTGGTAAGCATGGCTATCTGTTGGTGTAACAGCTGCCTCGCCGCCGTGATGAGGTGTGACTTTAACCTGCACAGAATCCGGAGCGATAGCATTGAAGTGATTACTGAACAGCTCAGTGATCTCCGCGCTATCCTGATTTGGAACCAAACGCATAGAGATCTTCGCATAGGCTTTTGAAGGCAGAACCGTCTTAGCTCCTTCTCCGATATAACCTCCCCAAATTCCATTCACGTCAAGGGTTGGGCGAATAGAAACACGCTCCAGGGTGGAATAACCGTCCTCCCCATGGATATCATCGATCTCAAGGTGGTCTTTGTAATCATCCAGGCTAAATGGCGCTCTTGCCATGGCATCGCGTTCCTCAGAAGAAACTTCATCTACCTTATCGTAGAAGCCAGGAATGGTGATCCTGCCATTTTCATCGTGAAGCGAAGCGATCATCCTGTTTAGGATATTGATCGGGTTTGCTACTGCTCCACCGTAGACTCCTGAATGTAGATCGCGATTTGGGCCTGTTACCTCGACTTCCACATAGCTCAAACCTCTAAGGCCTGTTGTGATTGAAGGCGTATCATTCCCAAGCATTGATGTATCCGAGATCAGAACGACATCCGCCGCCAGGCGATCTCTGTTTCTTTCAACGAACCACTCAAGGTGCTCAGAACCAACTTCTTCCTCACCTTCAATGAGGAATTTCACATTACATGGAAGGGCATTTTCCGACATCATCAATTCAAATGCCTTGAGATGCATATACATTTGACCTTTATCATCACAAGCTCCGCGAGCGTATATCTTTCCGTCTTTCACAACCGGTTCAAATGGAGGTGATGTCCATAGCTCATATGGATCTGCCGGCTGCACATCGTAATGCCCGTAAACTAAGATTGTAGGCTTTGAAGGGTCTACCATTTTCTCCCCATAGACGATCGGGTAACCTGGAGTTTCGCAGATCTCTACCTTATCCGCACCTGCATCGATCATTCGCTGCTCAATGAATTTGGCGGCTGCATGTACATCGTCCTTAAAATTTGGATCTGCGCTCACTGATGGGATCTTTAATAGATCCACGAGCTCCTGCAAAAATTTATCCTTGTTCTGTTCTAATCGGTTTGTTAGGTTTTCCATTCTATCTTTTGTTGTACCCCTCCGGGGC
>CAXDOZ010000237.1:0-2150 GCA_963991145.1 uncultured Chitinophagales bacterium
GTTTGGGCCTATCGGCCCGAAGGGCTTTTAAATTAAATAAACTGCTCTCGAAGCTAGATTTCGATGAGCATGGAATCGCCATTGTTAATGGACCTGTTCCAACCTTTAGCTTTTTAAATAAGATCCTGATCAATGAGAAGGATTTGAAGAATAATGAGCTCGATGCCATCCTTGCACACGAACGCGCGCATGTGGAGCAAAGGCATAGTTTCGACCTCATACTGATCGACCTGGTAAAGTGTTTTCAGTGGTTTAATCCAGCGGCATGGCACTATTCAAAAGCCCTGCAGGAAACGCATGAATATCTGGCCGATCGCAGCTCGCTGGAAAAGATCGAACAGTCTCGATCTGAGTACGGGGCACTTTTAGCAAGGCAGGGAATTGCCCAATTACAATATGCATACGGACATGCTTTTGCCGAGCAAATTAAAAATCGAATCACAATGATCAATCAAAAGAAATCATCTAAATGGAGTGGATTTAGATATGCATTCTTAATTCCACTAATTGCTTTTTTAATTCCAGTTATCGCCTGTTCTGAAGGTGAAAGTCCGCTCGCTGCAAATAATGACGATGAGCAGAAATACTTTCACGAAGGAGCTGAACCGATAAAAGATCCTGATGTCTTACCTGAATTCCCCGGTGGCATGGACAGTCTCATGGTTTATTTGGGCAGAGTAGAATACCCTGAAGCGGCTAAGCTTGCCGGGGATGAGGGCAAGGTAATGGTAGAGTTTGGAGTAGAATACGATGGAACTGTTCAATCGGCAGAAGTTCTTCCAGCCTCACTGGATGCTCCTCAATCATTACAGGATGTTGCTGTTGCTCACGTGCTTGCTATGCCAGACTGGGCTCCAGGAGAAAAGGATGGGAAACCGGTACTTACCAAAATGGTAATTCCATTCAATTTCGTTTTGCCAAAGGAGGGGGATAACTAAATTAGCCCAATGAAGTATTCAGTTTTAGTCTTTTTCATTTTGTTCTTTGTCTCAGTAGGTCACTCACAAGAATGTAAATCCTTCAATGACTATAAGGCTGAAGGAAAAGATGTTACAATTCTAGACAGCCTGTATCCGGCAGCAATGCATATTGATTCAAACCTTGCAGTTTTTCATGGAAGAGAACAGGAATTCTTCCTGGCCTGGAAAACTATGCTGCAGGATCTTGCTACTTACCTTGATGAAAATGAATTTTATTGGGGTGGACAGATGTGGTGCTTTAATCGCGTTTACTTTTCTCCAAATGGGAAAGTAGATACCTATCTATTCAAATTCAAAGAGGATACGGTTGACGAAGAGAAACAAAAGGCCTTTGCTGCTTTGCTTTCTGATTTTACAAGTGACTACACTTTAAAGATCGACTCAGCTGCGAAAAGTCAATTTGCTCAATGTGGACCTGTAACTTACCTGGATAAGGAGAATTAATTCTTATTTGCCAGCTGTCCGCAGGCGGCGTCGATATCTTTGCCCCGGCTCCTGCGAACGGTAGAATTCACACCGTGACGTCTTAGGTATTCCAAAAAGGCGTCGCGGTTTTCTTTTTTTGATTTTGACAGTGTGACACCATCCACCTTATTGTACTCAATCAGGTTCACATAAGCAGGAACGCGTTCACAGAGCTTTACGAGATTCTCTGCATCCTCGAGGGTATCATTAAATCCATTAAAGAGGATATACTCGAAAGTGATCTTGTTCCCGGTTTGATCGTAGAAATAATTCATGGCCTCAACCAACTCATCAATTGGATTGGTGAGATTGATATCCATGATTTGATTTCGCTTTTCATCGGTTGCGGCATGAAGCGACAATGCCAAATTAAAACGCTTGCCCTCATCGGCGAGGCGCTTGATATTCTTTGCAATCCCAACTGTACTCAAGGTGATCCTACGAGGCGACATCCCCAGACCCTCAGGTGAAGTGATTTTCTCGATAGCAAGAAGCACATTGTTATAGTTAAGCAATGGCTCACCCATTCCCATGAATACGATATTGGTCAGACCGCGCCCAGAGTTCTCCTCAGCGATCTCATTTAAGCGCACCACCTGGTCATAGATCTCAGCCGGCTCGAGTTTGGGTTCTCCTAACAGCCTGGCTCTTATACACAACTGCCTCAGCCGACGCAAAGAGATGTGAAGATCTCGGTGGACGCCG
>CAXDOZ010000238.1:0-2051 GCA_963991145.1 uncultured Chitinophagales bacterium
AACATGAAATGGAGATTGCAGAGCATCGCGACTTCGAGCAGATCAAGGGAAGTGGAGTCCTAAAGGCAGTTACTGTTTACAGCAGCACGTCTTACTTCCTGTATAAAGGTCAGCCAATGGGTTATGAATACGAGTTGCTAGTTCTATTGGCTGAGCACCTGGGACTGGAGCTTGAGATCATCATTGCAAAGGATATGGAGGATCTCATCGATATTCTAAATAATGGTGAAGCGGATCTCATTGCTGCCGGAATGACGATCACTGATGATCGCTCAGAACTGGTTTCTTTTACTGAAACACTTTATCTCACTCATCAGGTTTTAGTTCAGCAATTACCAGAGGATTGGTACAGGCTGAGTTATGAAAATGCCCGCAAAGACCTCCTCAAAGATCCGGTAGATCTTATTGGGGATACGGTAGCTGTTCGAACTACAACTTCCTATTACGATCGCCTATTGAATCTTCAGGACGAGCTTGGTGGATGGTTTGCAATTGACACAATTGCTGGTAATCAACCCACAGAGAAACTTATCGAAATGGTAGCTCTGGGCGAGCTTAAGCTTACAGTTGCCGATAATAATATCGCCCAGATGAATGCGGGCTTCTATCCAAATTTGGATGTGTCGGTACCAGTTAGCTTATCTCAACGAATTGGATGGGCAGTAAGGCAAAACGCACCTGAATTACTCGATTCTATCAATGTTTGGATCCTTGAGAATAAGGGCAGCACTACCTACAATGTGATCTACAACAAATACTATCAAAGCAAGAGTAGTCATAAGAAGAGAGTCGGCTCAGAATTCTTTAGTCAGAAGACGGGCAAGATCAGCCAATACGATGCTATCGTTCGCCAGTTCTCAGATTCACTTGGCTGGGATTGGAGACTTGTGAGTTCATTGATCTATCAGGAATCGAGATTTGACCCATATACTTCCTCCTGGGTTGGGGCAGGCGGCCTAATGCAGTTAATGCCTGCTACGGCAAAAGAGCTTGGAGTTTATAGTATCAATGATCCTACACAAAACATCATGGGAGGAACCAGATACCTTGAGCAGATGTGGGAGAACTGGGCGGAGATTACCGATTCGGTTCAACGGATCAAGTTTGCTATGGCTAGCTACAATTGCGGCTATGGGCACGTTCTGGATGCACAGAGACTCACTGAGAAATATGGGCTTGATCCATTGGTTTGGGATGAGAATGTAGAAGAATACATTCTGAAGCTCACCTATTCTGAATACTACAATGACGATGCCGTCTACTACGGTTATGTTCGCGGAATGGAACCCTATATGTACGTTAAGGAGATCTTCGCGCGATTTGAGCATTACGAGGTATTTATCCCTCTTGATCCATCCATCTAAGTCTTAAGATTCCTTAAATCCCAAACAATGCTGCGTCCTAATTGTCCTAGGTAAAAAGGCAGCATGAAAACTCTACTGATTCTCTTTATCGCAGGTTTGCTTGGAGCAAATGGATCTGATTACAAAATGGACTTTGATTCAGAGCCAAAATGGACCATTACCAATGACGGTGTAATGGGCGGACTATCGAAAGGAAAAGCATTTGGAGAAGGTGGAAACCTGATCTTCGAAGGCTTTATCTCCCTGGATAATAACGGTGGATTCTCATGGGCGAAGAGCCCATATCAGAGTCTTGATCTAAGCGATAAGACCAAAGTGAAGATCAAATATAAAAGCGATGACAGAGGTTACGATCTAACCTTTGAAACTCCAGAGGCACAGTATGTTGCTTGCTTCAAGAAGCGCCTTGAAGGAACCGGAGGAAAGTGGAAAGTAATCGAGGTCGATCTTGAAGATTGCGTTTACTACTTCATGGGTCAAACTAGCGGAAAGAGCTTCACCGACAGAGATAAGGTTCAGAATGTAGGTTTCCTTTTAGCGGATAAAGCAGAAGGGAATTTCCACCTTGAGGTGGCATACATTGAGTTCTTCTAAATCACTCCTTCTTTTCGAAACCAGTCAACTGATTCGCGATAGGCTTCTTTAACCGGAGTAGGCTTTAATCCCAACTCCTTTACAGCCTTAGCA
>CAXDOZ010000239.1:0-2049 GCA_963991145.1 uncultured Chitinophagales bacterium
CACCTGGATGTAGAGAATATCAAAAAGGCCTGCGGCCTGATAAAGGAAGTTTGCGCTGAAAGACAGGCCGGACTTGTACTTACGAGTCTGGGCGAGAAGTATTTTTTAGACTACGATAGAGAACTCAAGATCTGATGCTGAGGAGATTGCTATGGGAAAATAAGAGCAGGCTTTTGATGGCCGGAGCGATTGGAGGATCTCTGATCGGGATGACGCTCATGCTCTTTTCCATCCAGCTCTACATTGATGCGAATAAGATCATTTCTAAGGACTCAGATCTGATTGGTACTGATTACCTCACGGTAAATAAGAAAGTGACCATCATGTCTACCGCCGATGCCTCGGGCAATTACTTCACTCAGGCTGAGATCGATGAGATCAAGTCACAGCCATTTGTTGAAGATGTTGCCCCCTTCGTGATCTCCAATTACGATGTTACTGGTGAGTTTCAGGGTTCTACGAAAGGAATTGCTCTCCAAACCGATCTCTGGTTTGAATCTATCCCCGGTGAGTATCTCGACCTTGGTGATGAACAGTGGAACTGGGCGCCCGGCGATACTTTCCTGCCAATTGTGATCTCATCAGACTGGCTTGAGATGTTCAATTTCAGATTTAGTCAAAGTCAGGGATTGCCAATGCTTTCAGAATCTTTGATCGAGAATATCTCCATGAAGTTCAAGATCAAAGGAGCGGTTCCCAAGGAGACCTTTATGGGAAAGATCGTTGGCTATTCACAACGTGTAAGTACTACGATCCTCGTTCCGCAGGAATTCATGGATTATGCAAATGCTAAGTTCGCTCCCGATGTGAACTCTGATCCTTTGCAGATCCTGCTGGTAACGGATGATCCCACCAATCCGGCCCTGGCCGAGTATATGGATCAAAATGATCTTCAAACCAATAGAGAGAAGCTCAAAGCGAGCAAGACAAACCGCATTCTAGTGATGATCGTAGGTGTGATCATGTTAATTGGTTTGGTGGTGATTCTGCTGAGTATCCTGGTATTCATTCTCAACTTCCAATTGGTGATCTCAGAATCAGAGCAAAACCTCAGAAACCTGATCTATCTGGGCTACGAGCCTGGCTATCTGGCTAAATACTACAGCGGCATCTTCGCTAAGATCTTCCTTGGGGTAACCGCAGCATCTCTCCTTCTGCTCTTTATTGGAAAGAAAATACTGATCAACTATTTCCAGAATTCAGGGATCGATGAGATCAGCAATGCCGTGGGTTCAGGAGTCTCCTTTACCGTGCTTGGCTTTGCTGTCATTTTTGCGCTAGTTTTCGGGATCAGCAATGTCATTTCTATTCGAAAACGAATTCATAAGCTCGCCTGATTAAACTTTTTAGAAGCTAGAGCATTCATTACCCGTGGGATTTTTAAAAGGACTATTTAACGGATCATCAGAAAACTGGCCAGAGAGCTGGAAGGAGATGTTCAGCCTGGATGATTTGCAGGCTGCCTGGGAACAGTCTTTTGAAAAGCCCGTGATCTTCTTCAAGCACAGCAATCGCTGCAGTGTGAGCTTTCACGTGAAAGGGAAATTGGAGCGCGATTACACCATTTCTGCTGAAGAAGGACAATTCTACTTCCTCAATCTGATCGAGCATCGCGATGTGTCAAATGAGATTGCCAATCTAACCGGCGTCCGACACGAATCACCGCAAATGATCGCCGTTTTCAAAGGTGAAGTGCTTTATCAGGCTTCACACGGAAAGATCTCTTCAGAGAAATTGAAGGAAAGCTTGATGCAAGCTAGCTAGGCCATTTCCAGGCTTTAAAGAATTCCCAGATCGCAATTCCAGCCGAGACCGACACATTCAGTGAATGCTTGGTACCGTATTGCGGAATCTCAATCGCATAGTCACTCATTTCCATCACCTCATCGCTCACGCCTTTGACCTCATGTCCGAGCACAAGCGCATACTTCCCTCCCGCCTCAAGCTCAAGTGATTCAAGTGATACGCTGTTGTGAGCCTGTTCGATCGACATGATCGTAAAACCTTCATCTTTAAGCTTTTGTATAGCATCTATTACCTGCTCAAAGT
>CAXDOZ010000240.1:0-1998 GCA_963991145.1 uncultured Chitinophagales bacterium
GATTTGCAGATTTGCAGATTTGCAGATTTGCATAAAGTTAAAAATTCACTCCGGCGCTTAAATTGATCCTCATCATGAAAGCATCAGCTGTACCATTTCCATTAAAGATCAGATAGTACCCAAAAGATGGATGAAAGCTAATGTTGAGGTTCTTGATTGGATTGATATCGATTCCAAAATCACCAACAGCAGTAAACTCGCCAATGTTTCCGGTCACATATCCTAAAGTAAATTCCGGTCCAATAAACCCTCGGATCCATGGATGATCATTTGTGTAGATCTTAACATTAACCCCTGTTGCAATCGAGTAGAAACCATTGCTTAAGGTAAGGTAGACAGGGTATCTGACCCCGGTTCTTTTTGTTCCTCTGTACTCATAAGATAAGGTGAAGGAATTTGCTGTTCCCTTGCCCCCAGATTTTAAGATAAAACGAGAATAACCCAGAGAGAAAGTTCTTGAGACATCCTGAATATCCCATCCTTTTTTGTCAGATGAGCTTGTTGTTGCAACGGCAGTTGTAGTTGCAGCTGTTTCTTCTTCCTCAGGTGAAGTGTAAACCGGAGGTGCCGAACCTCCTGTTGGTGGCGGTGGTCCCTCACGACTTTCATCCTGTTCAAACTTGTCTACCGATCCATTCTCATACTTGATGGACAGTACTTCGGACTTCTCAATAGAGTAAACAGGTCCATCCGGATTATCTGCTTTAGTGTATTCAATCTCAGAGGTGCCTACTTTCTTGACATCACCTTCAATAATATCACCATCAGTAGTGACTATTTGATCCTGAGAAAAGGAGCAAAATGCTGCAAAAACAAGAATTATGATAAAGAGGTATTTCATGAGAGGGACTTAAAAGCGGAAAGGGTCAAACCCTTTTCCTGAACATATTGTGAAAATTCTTAAAATATTAAAGCAATACTACTAATTTACGCATGTATATCAATTACCATATAGTAACAGATAATTAACACTACCGCTACCCTGCGCTTATAGTACACTGCTACTTTTAGCGCCCTAAATCAACACAGAAAACCCTTTCTAATGAAAAACCTATACATGATTAGAATTTGTGCAATGGCGATGTTCGTCCTTTTTGGATTGAACGCTCAGGCACAGGTTACGACAATCGATTTTGAAACTGCCAATGCCGGGTATACCCCTTCTGCCACATCCGGCACAGGTACTACTGATGTGTTTAATAGAACTCAATCACTACTTGGGGGGAACAACTCTTTTTATTGGGCAGTGGAGGATCTACCCATCGCAAACCCAAGACTTGACCTGGATCAAATCGATATCACAGGTTCGACTAGTTTTAATTTAGCAGTTGATCTGTACACTCTTAATGATGACGATTGGGATGATACTGATGAAATGCTCATCACTTATTCAATTGATGGAGGACCTTATAGAAATCTTCTATGGGTTCAGGCAGTTCCAGAAACTCCTGTAAATTCCTTTAACTCTCCAGCTGCTATCGATAGAGATACCAATGGGTTTGGAGATTGTGTTCAAGCTGATATTCTGCCTGCAGGTGTACAGCAAAACGCGAATGGATGTTTGGTTTCTAACACAACCGTCTTCACGACTTTTACCTCTAGAACGGTCTCTATATCAGGAAATACCACTTTGGATATCAGGATTCAGTTCAATGGGCTTGATGCAACAGCTGAAAGTATTTATCTGGATAACATTACAATCACTGAGGGTGGCGGAGCTCCTGCGCCTTCAATCTCAACAGTTGCAGCATTCTCAACTTTCAATGCGCTAGCTGGTCTTCCTGGTCCTTCGCAGACTTATACAGTTTCGGGAAGCAATCTTACAGATGATGTAGTAATTGATGCTCCTGGCTCTTTTGAAGTTTCCAGAGATGGAATCACATTCCAGGATACTGTTGTTCTTCAGGAATCAGGTGGATCTCTTAATGGTCAACCCGTAACTGTATATGTTCGTCATGAAGGTACCGGTGGTTCTGGACCTGCAGTTGGAGATCTTGT
>CAXDOZ010000241.1:0-1977 GCA_963991145.1 uncultured Chitinophagales bacterium
GTGATGAATGGCCGGCTCGACGGACACATCGTTCAGGGCCATGTAGATGGAATGGGAAAGGTTCTTAATGTGGAGGACAAAGATGGATCCTGGGTTTGTACATTCAGTTATGAGCGAAGTGCAGAGCATTTACTGGTTGAAAAGGGCTCGGTGACCATCAACGGAATAAGCCTAACAGTCTTTGATGTCAAAGCCGACCAATTTTGCGTAACTATCATTCCTTATACATGGGATCACACCAATATGCATGGCATAAAGATTGGGGCATTCGTTAACTTGGAATTCGATATCATTGGAAAATATGTAGCGGCAATGGCCGATTACAAAGCTTCGATAAAATGAAAAAACCCCTAAGCCTCCTTCTAGCAAGTCTTTTGTTTGCAACAGTTTCTTTGGCCTCACCGGCCGATTCAGTTAGTGCTGAAACCAATGACTTAACTATTTGGGGAGTGGGATTTCAGGGAGGAGCAAGTGCTTCCTGGTCATCTACTTCGGTTTATGCTGCTGAAGGAGCAACTCGTCCAGGCTATCAATTCAACGCTTACGCAAGGGTTTTCTTCCCGATCTATTTTGAAACACAATTGGGCTGGTATCAAACCTTTGGTGATTTTGCGATCTCCGGACAAAGAGACAAACTCGTAGTCAATTCCCTGCAATGGAGTTTGCTTGGCGGATACTACTTCCTGGATCTTGATCAGGTGAATTTCAGGTTGTACTCCGGGATGACCTTCAACTTCGTGATGGGAGCAAAATGGAAGAATGGAGTTGCCGGAACACCGGATATCAGCAAGGATGATTTCAACCCAATGAACGTCGCCTGGAAAATTGGAGCAGGAGCGAATGTAGGTCGTTTCTCAATCGACCTGTTTGTTGATGTTGGAATGAGTAAGGTCTACAAGGCTACACCAAGCTTACCCAATAATACTCGTAACAACGCCGTAGGATTTAACTTCGGATTCTTCTTTCTGAAGTAATTACACAGCACTCACCAGGAAGTAATTCTTCTTCCCACGCTGCACGATCAGATACTTATCGTTTAGCAAGTCTGAGGCATTCACTGAAGTACTTTCCTGAACCTTCTCTTTATTGACCGAGATCGAGTTCTCCTTCAAAGCTCTGCGAGCCTCACCATTTGATTTTAAGATCTCTGTATCGCCTGCTAAAAGGCTTATCATATCCATTCCGGCTGCGAGCTTGTCCTTTGCAACTTCGTAATGAGGTACTCCCTCAAAGATCTCAAGGATAGAGCGCTCATCCAGCTTTTGAAGTTCGTCTTTTGTTGACTTCCCAAATAGGATGCTTGAGGCAACAATCGCTCTTTCAAGATCTTCTTCGGAGTGAACTCGCTTAGTGATATCCTCAGCAAGTGTCTTTTGCAGGAATCTCATATGCGGTGCTTCACGGTGCTCAGCTATGATCTGATCGATCTTTTCCTTGTCGAAGAAGGTGAAGATCTTGATGAAGCGCTCTGCATCCTCGTCGGCAACATTGATCCAAAACTGGTAGAACTTGTAAGGTGAGGTGAGCTCGGGATCCAGCCAAACATTTCCTTCTTCCGATTTACCAAACTTGCTGCCATCGGCTTTGGTCACCAAAGGAACAGTGAAGGCATAAGCCTTTCCGCCATCCATTCTTCTGATGAGCTCTGTTCCGGTTACAATATTTCCCCACTGATCCGATCCACCGCATTGGAATTTGCAATCGTGATTCTTGTAGAGGTGGTAGAAGTCGTAACCCTGAAGCAATTGGTAAGAGAATTCAGTGAATGAAATACCGGTCTGTGATTCTACGCGCTTCTTCACCGATTCCTTTGCCATCATATAGTTGACGGTAAGGTGCTTCCCAACATCTCTCAGAAAATCGATAAAGCTGAACTTGCCGATCCAGTCGAAGTTATTGAGCAGGATCGCGGGATTGTCTCCCGAGTCAAAATCGAGGAACTTCTCAAGCTGGGCTTTTATCCCATCGATATTGGCC
>CAXDOZ010000242.1:0-1974 GCA_963991145.1 uncultured Chitinophagales bacterium
GGGGCTCGGAGATGTGTATAAGAGACAGCTTCATTGGTTGCTACCGGCTCATCCTCGCTTGCGAGAACCTCGGCATCACCGTTAATGATCAATCCAACTCCCGTGGCGAACATCGGGTGTTTTACATGCTCTACATCTGAGTTCGACAGGTGCTCGATCGGATAACCGATTCGCGTATCAAATCCAGTGGTAAATTCTACTAATTGCTTCAGGTGCTTCAACTGTGATCCACCTCCTGTTAGCACGATCCCGCCGATCAGCTTGTTGGCGTATCCCGAGCTTCTGATCTCAAAGAATACCTGCTCGAATATCTCTTCCACCCGGGCCTGGATGATATGAGCGAGGTTTCTTACTGAGATCTCTTTTGGATCGCGTCCCTTCAAACCTGGGATCGAAATGATTTCATTCTCTTGTGTTTCCATGGCTAGCGCCGATCCGAAGCGAACTTTCAATGCTTCAGCCTGCTTCTTCATCACCAAACATCCCTCTTTGATATCCTCCGTGATGATATCACCACCAAATGGGATAACTGATGTGTGGCGAATGATGCCGTCCTGGAAAATGGCGATATCCGTTGTACCACCTCCTATATCTACAAGCGCTACGCCTGCTTCTTTCTCTTCATTATCTAAAACCGCAGCAGATGATGCCAATGGCTCAAGAATCAAACTTGCCATGCGCAATCCAGCCTTCTCTACGCACTTCTCGATATTTTGAGCAGCAGCAACCTGTCCGGTAATGATGTGAAAGTTCGCCTCGAGACGACTACCGCACATTCCGATCGGTTCTTTGATTCCCTGCTCGCTGTCTACAATGTATTCCTGCGGCAAAACGTGAATGATACGCTCACCCGGGTTCAATGCAAGCTTGTGCATGTCTTCAACCAATTGGTTGATATCGGTTTGCCCGATCTCCTGGGTCGCATCGTCACGCGTAAGAATTCCGCGGTGCTGCAAACTGTGGATGTGCTGACCGGCAATACCTACGTGTACATCTTTGATCTTGATTCCCGATTTGGCTTCGGCCTGAGCAACAGCTTTCGAGATCGACTCTACGGTCTTGTCGATGTTCGAAACCATGCCGCGCATCACGCCATGAGATTCCTCCTTACCGATGGCAAGGATCTCGATCTTTCCATAACTATTCTTCTGGCCTACGATACATGCGATCTTCGTAGTTCCAATATCAAGGGCAACAATTGGCTGAGTCTGGTGCTCTGTCATGGTGTTTATTTTAGTGTACAAACTATTTGTTCATTAAAGCGTGTATCAATCGTCTGATACCTGTTCAATCCCACTTCCATCAAGCCTTCCTCGTAAAAGAGCTTCACTTTATTCATGCGCTCCCATACCTCGTTATCTACCTCACCGATCAGAATATCCTTGCACCCTACTTTGGGAACCAGCGCGATCTCGCCGTTTGCCTGAACATATACCTGATCTACTAATGCTTGAAAGAACTTATCTGCCTGGATGAGTTCGGAGAGGAGGGTTAGGTTTCGGGCCATTTTTTCCTTTCCAGGATGCTGACCGTTTTCGCTGCCTTCAACATAACCGGTCACCACCATCACCCTTGCAGTAAATTTATCTGAGAGTGGTATCACATGCCCCTTATCCGACAGATAGTAACTCACACCAACTGTGTTGATTATCCTTAATACGGGCATCTTTTGGACGATCTCGATATAAAGCGTTCCGTCGATACCGGTCGAAACCTCAACGGCATCCACATATGGATTCTTCGAAAGGATCATCTCCATCTCTCCCAGCTCCACCATTCCGAGCTTCATGCCTACGATCTTATCGCCAAGAGCCAGCTCAACTGTCTGAATGATATCCTCTTCATCCACAAATGAAATGCCCGAGTCAAAGTCGATCTCGACATCTACATCCTTGATCTCAGCGCTTTTGCGGTGATTCTGAGAGGTGATCGATGCGGCAATGATCAGTGCCAGCACCACCAATACCGTGGTGA
>CAXDOZ010000243.1:0-1965 GCA_963991145.1 uncultured Chitinophagales bacterium
GTGCAGGCTCCAAGGCTGGCATTCAGCAATTCATAAGGCGACATTCCAAGATCCTGCCCGCCTACAGATTTAGGCTCATCGGCTACCAGGCTGTGCTGACCCCCTTTGATCTCGGTTACGTACTTCTCCGTTCCAATACGCGCAACAACCTGCTTCTCGGTTTCTAAAGTCGAACCCTCAGGCCAGTCGATATACCTTTTCACCCATGAGCTGATCACATCGCCTACATAGTGGGCATCGTCAACATTACTCAATAAGTGATCGGCTCCATCAAGACTGATATAGCTTTTTGGATGCTTCGCCAGAACATAGATATTCTTGGCCTGATCTATCTCTACGATCCTGTCCTGCGGACTATGCATCACAAGCAAAGCCTTTCCAAGATTTGGGATCACCTCTGATGAGCTATGTGCTTTAAGCTGTTCGAGAAATTCTTTATTCACTTTAAAAGGCCTTCCAGCGATATGAACCTCAGCAGTTTCATCCGCCGCCCAGGCTTCATTAGGAATATTAAGTAAGTGCTCAACGTGATCAGCATCAGCTGGAGAGCCAATTGTAACAACTGCTTTTATTGAATCGATTCTTTTAGCCGCGTGAAGAGCTGCTGTGCCTCCAAGAGAATGACCAATCAGAATCGAAGGAGCTCCGTGGTGTTCCTTTAAGAACTCGGCTGCCACTTCAATGTCCTGGATGTTTGCAGTAAAGCCACTATCAAGAAATTCACCCTCACTTTCTCCTAAGCCGGTAAAATCCAGTCTAATAACTGCGATGCCCGCCTGATTCAGCTGCCCACTTATTCTGCGAGCTCCGCGAAGATCTTTTCCGCAGGTAAAACAATGAGCAAAGATTGCACAGGATTTAATCACTCCATCAGCTGGGAGATCAAGAACGGCAGCTAGATTGTGACCTTTTGGATGTAAAATTTCGATTCGTTGAGACCTCATGTTTGTTTTTGTTTTGGACGATTACAAAACTTGAGGCTTACGCCTCGATTATCGCTTTGATTGCATTAACAGATTGAGCGCTACCTGGTTGCTGATGGCTCGTTCTTTTTTACCATCAATTGTGATGACCCTGGACTTATCGTACTCAACTTCTTCTTTCACCTCAATTCTAGATCCCAATCCAATTCCGATCTTATCTAGATGCTGCAAAAAGCTTGAGCTTGTATCCTTCACTCCAATGATCACTCCGCTTTCTCCAACTTTAAATTCAGCTAGCGGTAATTGCTCTTCGTAAATAATATTACCCTCGGCATCCGGAATTGGATCACCATGAGGATCAACTTTTGGAAATTGAAGAAACTCATCTAGCTTCTCGGTTAGAGTTTGAGATTGGATGTGTTCAAGCTGTTCGGCAATTTCATGCACTTCATCCCAATTGAAACCGAGATGCTGCACGAGAAAAACCTCCCATAGTCGATGCTTCCTGATCAGCAATTTAGCAACCGCCTCACCTTCCCTTGTTAGCACAGTTCCTTTGTACTTGGCATATTCCACCATGTTCTTCTCTGAAAGCCTCTTGATCATATCTGTCACAGATGCCGCCGATGTCTGAAGATCATCTGCAATTGCATTTGTGCTCACATTCTTATGACTTCGACCAGAGAGCTTGAAGATCGACTTGATATAATTCTCTTCGGTGGATGAAAGCATTAGCTGCCTTTAGTTGATTTGATCATTTGCTGATACTGGTCCCAGAGTTCCTGTGGAATCTCTTCCAGCATATTGAATTCGCCTGCCCCTTTCAGCCACTCACCGCCATCGATAGTGATGACCTCGCCATTAATGTAGGCAGCGTAGTCACTTACCATGAATGCAGCAAGATTGGCCAATTCACCATGCTCACCAACTCTGCCTAAAGGCACTTTCTTCTTCATATCGAACTTCTCGGCCAGATTACCTGGAAGAAGTCTTTCCCATGCTCCTTTGGTTGGGAATGGTCCCGGTGCGATCGCTACACTTC
>CAXDOZ010000244.1:0-1960 GCA_963991145.1 uncultured Chitinophagales bacterium
AGTCAGATCAATGAGATCAGATTGGGGGATTTCGAAGCGGTTTCGAATAAATCAGTTCTCGTTCAGGAGAGCTTAAATCAATTACAGAGTAGCATTGAGAATTGGAAGCAACAGCACTTGCTCGTTGCGCCGATTGAAGGCCAGGTGAGCTTCTTTAGTTTCTGGTCGGAAAATCAATTTGTAGAAACCGGCTCCGAAGTTATGACTGTTGTTCCGCAGGGAGGAAATCTAATTGGAAAGCTGATGTTGCCTCAGGCAGGATCGGGAAAAGTAAAACCGGGTCAGGACGTGAATATTAAGCTCGACGGTTATCCATTTGAGGAATTCGGTCTGGTTCACGGAGTAGTAGATCACACCTCACTCATCCCAAGAGACAATGCATATCTCATCGAAATTAATCTGCCCGAAGGGCTAAATACCTCAAGCGAAATCGAGCTTGAATTCTATCAGGAGATGCAGGGGAACGCTGAGATCATTACCGAGGATAAGCGTTTGCTCGAGCGGATCTTTTATAATCTGAAGAAGGTTTTTAGAAGATAAACTTTCTGATGTGAGACCCTGACGAAGCCTTGCTTGTCAGGATATTGGCGAATGGGCGAATTGGCGGATAGATGACATGATTTCCTGATAATTTTCCAGACTTAAGATGATTTGAATTGACGAATGCAATAACTTTGCAGGCTCAAATTTTAATCATGATCGAATCACAGCAAAACTATCCTCAGTTGATAGCCTTGGCCGAGAAGTACGAGGCACCATTGTATGTCTATGATACAGCGATCATGAAGAAACAGTACGATCGCCTCGTAAATGCTTTTTCCGGTACAAGGATGAAAGCAAAATATGCTTGTAAGGCATTGTCTAACATTAATGTGCTTAAGTACTTCAAGCAGTTGGGGGCTGGTTTGGATACGGTTTCAATTCAGGAGGTGCAGCTTGGCTTAAGAGCTGGATATGATCCTCAGGAGATCATCTTTACCCCAAACGGAGTTGCCTTTGAGGAGATCAGAATGGCAGTTGAGCTCGGGGTTCATATCAATATAGATAACATTGCCATCCTGGAGCGATTTGGACATGAGTACGGAGATTCTGTTCCGGTTTGCATTCGAATCAACCCACATATCCTTGCAGGAGGAAACTCAAAAATTTCAACCGGACATATCGATTCTAAGTTTGGAATTTCAATTTACCAGCTTCGTCATGTTGAGCGAGTTGTATCATCAACTGGTTTGCATATTCATGGTTTGCATATGCACACAGGTTCTGACATTCTGGATATAGAAGTTTTCTTACGAGGAGCTGAAATGCTGTTCGATTCTGCTAAGCATTTTAAAGAGCTGCAGTTTTTAGATTTCGGTTCAGGATTTAAAATTCCATACAAGCCAAATGATATCTCAACTGATATTGAAAAGCTGGGAGAGGTCCTAACGGACCGATTCAATACTTTCTGTGATAACTATGGAAAAGAGCTTGAGCTTTGGTTTGAGCCTGGAAAGTTTCTCGTAAGTGAATCGGGGCTATTCCTTGCAAAGGTGAACGCGATCAAGACTACTACAGCAACTGTTTTTGTTCAGATCGATTCTGGTCTGAATCACTTGCTTCGCCCAATGTTTTACGATGCTTATCACCATATTATAAACCTGTCGAACCCCGAAGGGACCGACAGGATCTATACTGTTGTTGGCTATATCTGTGAAACCGACACCTTTGCCTGGGATCGAAGAATTGCTGAGGTAAGAGAGGGAGATATTATCGCCTTCCAAAATGCAGGAGCCTATGGAATTGCGATGGCATCCAACTATAACTCGAGATTCCGCCCGGCAGAAGTTTTAATTCACGAAAGCAAGGACTACCTGATCAGAGAAAGAGAAAATCTTGAAGATCTTCTTTCCAAGCAGGTGGAGGTGATTTGAAATTGAAACATTTTAGCTGAGACTTCCTTTGCCAATTTGTCAATTTG
>CAXDOZ010000245.1:0-1957 GCA_963991145.1 uncultured Chitinophagales bacterium
TCTACACCTGTCTATTCGTCGGCAGCGTCAGATGTGTATAAGAGACAGTTACTAACTGCTCCTCTGTCAAAACCTCGATGATCTCAGCTTCGATCTGCCCTCTTAGAGCTTCGATTGCTTCAGCATTCTTTTCAGTTTGCTCTCTAAGGCTTTCCATTGTTTTAGCCTTAGAATTAAAAATTGCTGAAATTTCAGTTGCTTGATCTTCACTTAAACCAAGATGCTTGGTCATTCCCTCAACGCGCTCTGCATTGATCTCTTCAACACTCATATCGGCAAAGCGCTCACGCTTCTTTTTTCCCTGGTGCAATTGCTCCATAGTAGCCTTTATTGCGTCTACTTGTTCTGCTGAAAGAAATTCCTCCAATCCGGCTGAAAAGCCGTCTTTCAATCCTTTCATTTCTTCTTTTATAGCTTCTTTATCGCCTTCTGTTGCTCCTTCTCTAAGAGCTCTGGCATCCGTAAAGAATGAAACCAGTTCCTCATTTAGCTGCGTAGTTTGCGATTCGGTAAGTGAAAGATCTTCTGGAAGAATATCCATTAGATGATTCGCTCTGTCTTCAGGATTTCCCTTTTCTCCGGCAAAGCCAGGAAGAATAATACCAAGTGATAATATGGCTGCAATTAATGTTTTCATGTTTCTTGTTTTGCTTCTTTGACCCTTATAATTAACAAAGGTTTAATTGGACTCTATTTTAATTCAGTTCTGATCCCCTCTGGCCGAAGCTCAGATCCTGCCCATTTCATTACTGCAATTGCTTTTTCACTTTCAAAAACTTCGTGGACAGCTTTACCCACTCCTTCCCATATCGCTTCATAAGGACCAAAGACCTGAGTACTCACTCCATTTACAATTACCTGGGCTTCAGGTATGGCTTTCAATGCCAGACAAAAATCCGTTACTACCTGCTCATAATCCTCGGTTAATGGGTACAAACTGATCTCACAAGTTGCGTTCATATTCTAATTTCTTTTTCGCCAGCTCTGCTATGGTCAATCCAATGGAAAGGCTGGATGTAGCGGCAGGACTGGGCGCATTGATCAAATGGATCTCACCTTTCCGTTCCCGAATATCGAAATCGTCCAGCAATTTTCCATCTCTAAAACAGGCCTGAGCTCTAACCCCAGATCCACCAGGCTTAAGGTGATTCTCACGAATCTCTGGAACAAGCTTCTGAAGAGCCTTTGTAAATGCCTTCTTGCTCAATGATCTGTAGATCTCAGCACTACCTGTTTTCCAGTATTTGGCAGCCAGTTTTCTAAACCCCGGCCAGGAAAGACTCATGCCTAATTCTTTCAGATCTATATCTGTCCAGGAATAACCCTCCCTTGCAAGTGCAAAAACAGCATTCGGTCCAGCCTCAATTCCTCCCTGTATCATTCTGGTAAAGTGCACCCCAAGAAATGGAAATGCGGGATCGGGCACGGGATAGACCAGGTTCTTTATCAGGCCTTCGGCCGATGGACTAAGCTCATAGTACTCACCCCTGAATGGAATTATCCTTACATCGAGGTCTGGAAAGCGTTTCGAAGCAAGGATGTCATTTTGTAAGCCCGCACAATTAATGATCAAAGGAGCGGAGTACTCACCATCAGTGGTTTTGACCCTTCTATCTGTCCAATCAGTTACAGGCTCAGAATATCGGATCTCGGCTCCCATCTCTGTAATTAGCTCTGAAAGTTTTCGGCTTACAGCCGGATAATCTGCAATCCCCGATTGAGGTACCCTGATCGCTTCTATTCCGGCAACATGAGGTTCCAGTTCCCGGATCTCATTCGGACCAATCCGTTCAAGACCTTCTAAACCATTCTCAAGTCCTCTCTTAAATAGAATATCAATTTGAGGAAGCTCACTTTCCCGGGTAGCAACAATGATCTTTCCGCAGATCTCGTGAGGAATATTGAATTCACTCAGGAAATCCAGCATCATCCCATATCCTCGAATGCAGTTTATTGC
>CAXDOZ010000246.1:0-1894 GCA_963991145.1 uncultured Chitinophagales bacterium
TCTTGCCTGCTTAATGAAATCGTTGTTGCCAAAAAGGAGAGAACCTACAGGAGCCCCGAGACCTTTTGATAGACATATTGAGATGCTGTCAAAGATCGACCCGATCTCCTGAGTAGTGTTTCCTGTTTCAACAAGAGCATTAAATAGCCTGGCTCCATCAAGGTGAATTGGAATGCCCGCCTCTTTAGCTGTATTTGAAAGAGAAGACATCTGCTCAAGACTGTAAATGCTTCCGCCACCTTTATTTACTGTGTTTTCAAGACAGAGGAGCGAGGTGCGCGGCAGCCAATCAAATTCAGGATTGATATTGGCCAGAACGTCCGCAGGGTCAATGATTCCTCTTTCACCTTCTAATAGCCTTATCGAACAGCCTGAGTGGAATGCAAAGCCTCCATTCTCATAGTTATAGATGTGACTTAATCTATGAACGAGAATCTCCTCCATTGGCACGGTATGGCAGTTTACTGCCAACTGGTTGGTCATCGTCCCGGAGGGACAAAACAGGGCCGAATCCATGCCAAACATCTCAGCGCACTTCTCCTGTAGCTGATTTACTGTTGGATCTTCTGCAAAAACATCATCACCCAGGGGAGCTGAAAACATTGCCTCCATCATTCCCTTCGATGGCTTGGTAACCGTATCACTTCTTAGATCAACTATCATCCTATATAGCCAGTAAGTTTATCAATGAATTCACCAATGAATGCAGGTCTGGCAAGGATGGTGAAAATAACCCCGTATAGAGCTCCAAAGAAATGCACGTCATGACCAACATTGTCAATATTCTTCTTGGCCATCACATAAGAGTAAAGAAGGTAGAGGATCCCAAAAAGGAATGCCGGAATGTAGACGGGAATAAAAATGATTCCTATTCCCTGCAGAGGCTCAATTATAATAAAGCTGAACAGCACAGCGGCAATAGCACCAGAAGCACCAAGGCTTCTATACTTTGGATTTTCAAGGTTCTTCTTATAACTGTAGATCTCTGATATTGGAATAGCTGAGAGGTACATAAATGCATAAAGAATGGAGCCTGCTGTTCCGAAGTAGAAATTGAATGCCTGTTCAACGTAAGTACCGAATACCCATAGAACCCAAAGATTTACAAGTAGATGAGACCAACTTCCATGTACAAAGCCACTTGAGATAAAGCGATACCAGCTTTTATCTTGCTGCATCACATAAGGCCAGAACAATAGCTTTTCAAGTAATTCAGGCCTTCTAAAGGCAGACATTGATATGAATCCGGCACTGAAAATCAGTGCAAATGTAACTGGAGATGCTTCCATTTAATCGTTGTGATAGGGTTCGTTTCTAATAATAGTAAAAGCTCTGTAGACCTGCTCTAGGAGAATTGGTCGGGCTAGTTGATGAGAGAAAGTGAAATCTGATAACCGGAGCTTTGTTTCCGCTCTTTCATAAACAGACTGATCAAAACCAAATGCCCCTCCAATTAGGAAGATCAGGCTCCTGCTATCACTTACCAATTGGTTTTCCATCCAGCTAGCGAAACTGCGAGAGTTAAAGGTCTTTCCTTTCTCATCAAGAAGGATGAGCCTTTCATTTGCTTTTAAGCGCTTAAGTACTTCTGTGGCTTCAAACTGCTTGGTTTTTGCAGCTGCATCAGAACCTGTGAATTTTCCTGCATTTATGTACTCAAGATCTACCTTTTGGTACTTCTTTATCCTGTTGAAGAAGAGCTCAACGGAGTCTTCAACAAATGCAGGTTTATCTTTTCCGATGAACCAAAACTTAATCGTCATAGCCTGTAAATGCGGGTTTCTGTTTCATTTTATTCCCTTAAAGCTCGGCTCAAGTGCATATTTGCACTATTCAGCACGGCTGTTGACTTCTTAGTTGATTTCTTCCCTTAATGAGCATACCTTTGGCGCAA
>CAXDOZ010000247.1:0-1852 GCA_963991145.1 uncultured Chitinophagales bacterium
TATGGAATCATCATGGATGAAGAGGGAAGGCCAATTCCAGACGAGCTGCATTGGTGGTGTTTAAAAGGCATTGATACGGTAAAGAATAGGAAAGAATCAAACCGCAAATAGAATGCACTTTGTGAATCGATATTGAGAAAAATCAATAATCATGAAGAAGAAATACACGCCAAGACTAAAAGCACAGGTAAATTCTATGAAGATCAACACTGGCAAAAGCATGCAAGAAACTGTGAAGATTGAAATTCAAACTCACGAAGAAAAGAAGGCGAAATTCTCAATCGTTCATACGAGGCACTCAAAAAAGCGAACTGCTCAAAGAGGGATTGATAATGAGCTAATTCTTCTAGGTCAAATGTATGGTAAAGTAGTGTTTAAGCAGGGGTTTGTTTTCTATGTTGTGCATGATAGAGATCTTCCTTCTGATTTAGATCACAAGATCAGAGAGCGCCTTTCAAACCTTGTCCTGGTCTTAAATTCAGATGAGACTGAACTAGTAACGGCTTATCGATCCAAGAATGGACCAAAGCACATTAGAAGGAAGAGTAAGTACCTGTATAAAGGAGCTTAATATGAGCAAAGAAGAAAAATTGCAACTAGGCAGCAAACTGTTGAGCCCAGAGGAGATCATGGCTTTACCTAAAGAGGAGAGAATCAAGTACATCACTCAGGAGATGACCAACAAAGAAGCTGGAGAGCTCAGGGTTTACAATATGATCAAGCGATTGAACTCAGGGGAGAATGGGGATACTTTGTAATTCTTGTATTGAAGTTTAAATAACCAGTCAAATTCATATTTCTTAATTTGACTGCTCTACATGCACCCTCTCAAAACCCCCATCCTTCTCTTCTCCTTCCTCTGCACCACCCTCCTCACAGCAGCCCAAACTCAGGTGCCCACCATCTCCAACAATATCTGGGCGATCTTTCAGGATTCAAAAGGCAATCATTGGTTTGGAAGCAATAGCGAAGGCCTATTCCAATTCAATGGAGAAGTCATCTATCAGTTCACTACAGAAGATGGCCTGATAGGCAATCAGATCCGCGGCATTCAGGAAGATCAAGAGGGAAATATCTTAATTGAAACATCGAGCGGAGTATCGCTCTATGATGGTCAATCATTTAAAAGTCTCAAAGCCATCTCGGCAGGAAGCGAAAAATGGAAGCTCAAAGAAAGCGATCTCTGGTTTTCATGTAATGGCATGGCAGAAGATGTTTATCGCTATGATGGAGAACGCCTCTTCCAGCTAATGCTTCCTCAATTTGATATTGCCGGAAAACTAGATGTAGATACCAGCAATTCATTTTTCAATGCCTATTCACCTTACCAAATTGAAAAAGACAACTTTGGTAACATCTGGTTTGGAACAGCCATGGCTGCCGCCATCAGATTTGATGGAGAGAACTTCCTCTGGATCGATTCAAAAGAGCTCACAGGTTTAGGCGATGGAAGAGCTCCTGGTGTGCGCTCCATCATCCATGATCAGGATGGATATATCTGGCTCAGCAATTTCATGTACAAATATGAAATCACAGAAACTAGCTATAGCAAAATCGAAAATGAAAAAATCCTCTCCCAGCTTCCTGAAGACATCTACCCATACTTCAATTCCGGACTAATCGACCCAGAAGGCAATCTCTGGTTCGCCACCTACCAGGAAGGCGTATGGAAATTCGATGGTGAAAACCTCCACCAGATCCCAATCAATAACAAAACAGGAAGCACCAGGGTCTATACGATCTATCTGGATAATGATGGCAAGATCTGGCTTGGTACGGAGAGCGATGGGGCATTTGTGTTTGACGGAGAGAGGTTTGATTTGGTATTGTGGTAGTGGGATAATGGGATAAT
>CAXDOZ010000248.1:0-1851 GCA_963991145.1 uncultured Chitinophagales bacterium
AGTTTGTACCAGTGGTTCTGCAGTACTTAATTACGGACCCGCAGTTGCTGAGGCTTTTTATCAGAAAATGCCGCTTGTGCTCTTCACTGCGGACCGACCAAATGAATGGATCGATCAGGGCGAGAATCAGAGCATTAATCAATATCGCATCTATAATAACTATATCAAGGCGAGTTTGGGAATTCCTTCCAATACGGAGCAGGAAGCCGAGCTTTGGTATTCAAATCGCATCGTTTCTGAGGCATTGAATATCGCTATGAATCCTTATCCGGGGCCCGTTCACGTGAATATTCCATTGCGCGAACCGCTTTACAATACAGTGGAAGAAGTTCAGGATGAGCCAAAGACCATTGAGGTGGTTTCAAGTGAATCTCAGATCTCTGAAAAAGGAATGAAGTCCCTGCTTGAGATTTGGAATAGCTCTGAGAAGAAGATGATCATCGCGGGTGGTATTCGTCCGAGTAATGAGCTAAAAGGCTCAATGACTGATTTTAAAAAGCGCGAGGATGTTCTTGTATTAACAGAGTCGATCTCTAACCTTCAGGAGGAGTGCGACATTGATCAGATCGACCCTAGCGTAGAGATTATCTCTTCAATGGAAGAGAAAACAAAATACATTCCCGACATCCTGATCACCTTTGGTGGCGGAGTGGTGAGCAAGAAGCTGAAATTCTTGCTGCGCAAGCACCGACCAAAAGTGCATTGGCATATCACTAACTCCAATCAGCATTGGGATACCTTCCAAAGTCTGACGCATGTTTTGAACTGCCAACCGGATTGGTTCTTCAGAGAAGTATTGAATAAAACGGAAGCCCAGCAAAATGGCTACTCTTCGCGCTGGACAGCCATCGCAGAAAAGTGCAATACCTGGACTAGCGACTACCTAAAAGAGCAGAGCTTCACCGATTTCAAAGTCTTTGAACAGCTGGTCCCAAAGCTGGAATCAGGTATTTGTCTGCATCTGGGTAACTCCACTCCTGTTCGTTATGCGAATTTGTTTTCGATTCCAACTGGCGTGGAAGTCTTCTCAAATCGTGGGATCAGCGGTATTGACGGAATCATCTCAACGGCTGTAGGAGCAGCAAAAATGCACGATGGCTTAACGCTCTGTGTTTGTGGAGATCTATCCTTCTTTTACGATTCAAATGCCTTCTGGAATAAGCAGATCTCAGAGAACTTCAGAGTCCTGATGATCAATAATGGCGGTGGGAATATCTTCAGGATCATTCCTGGTCCGGATAAGGTGCCGGGCTACCCAGATTTCTTTGAAGCTCCGCAAGATCTGGATGCCGGTTCAATCGCACAGAGCTTTGGTATCGACTATCAGCTATCTGAAAATGAAAGCGAGCTTGAAGAAGGCTTGAACTGGCTGTTTGATAAAAATTCTAATGCTCGTATCCTGGAAGTAAAGACGCCCAACAATGAGAGCGCAACAGTGTTACGAGAATATCTTAACTACATAAAATCACGCTATAATGAGCAAGCGTAACTGGACACAAATAAAAGAATATCAAGACATTAAGTTTGAGTACTTCGAGGGAATTGCGAAGATCACGATCAACCGTCCGGAGGTATATAACGCCTTCAGACCTGAAACAAACGTAGAGATGATCGAGGCCATGGATATCGCGCGTGAGCGTACAGATATCAATGTGGTGGTTCTGACAGGAGCAGGCGATAAAGCCTTCTGTTCGGGAGGAGATCAAAACGTAAAAGGCGTTGGTGGCTACATCGGTGAGGATGGAGTTCCAAGACTAAATGTACTTGACCTGCACAAGAGAATTCGCTCGCTTCCTAAGCCAGTAATCGCCATGGTGAATGGTTATGCGATTGGGGGTGGACACGTACTTC
>CAXDOZ010000249.1:0-1808 GCA_963991145.1 uncultured Chitinophagales bacterium
CCTTAAGCACAGACCTATCGGTCTTGGAATGATGGGCTTCCAAGATGCACTTTACATGCAAGACATTCCCTATTGCTCAGAGGCAGCGGTAGATTTTGCTGATAAAAGCATGGAAATGATTAGCTACTATGCGATTTCAGCATCATCAGCGCTGGCTAAAGAACGAGGCAGCTATAAAACCTATGAAGGGTCTTTGTGGAGCCAAGGTATCTTCCCAAAAGATTCAATCGAGATCTTAGAAAAGAATCGAGGATCAGAGTACCTTAAGGTTGATAAATCAGAAACCTTGGATTGGGACGCTTTACGCAAACAAGTCAAAAAAGACGGTATGAGGAACTCAAATGTGATGGCAATTGCTCCAACTGCTACCATCTCAAATATTACTGGTGTGACTCAATCAATTGAGCCTACCTATCAAAACTTGTATGTTAAATCGAATCTCTCGGGCGAATTTACAATAGTAAATCCGCACCTCGTAACAAAATTAAAAGAGCTTGGGCTTTGGGATGATGTCATGATCAATGACTTAAAATTCTTTGAAGGCAGCCTTGCTCAAATTTCAAGAATTCCAGATGAAGTAAAGACTCTATTCTCAACAGCATTTGAGGTGGAGCCTAGATATATAGTTGAAGCAGCCAGCCGCAGGCAGAAATGGATCGATCAAGCACAATCGCTCAATCTATACATTTCCAATGCGAACGGCAAGAAACTAGATGTCACCTATAGAATGGCGTGGTTATGCGGACTCAAAACAACTTATTATTTGAGATCAATCGCCGCAACAACCACAGAAAAATCAACAGTGAACCAGGGTACGCTGAATGCAGTGAGCTCAGGTGCAGAAACTACTGAAAATGGTCAACTTGGAACACCTGCCCCGGTACCGAGTGCCTGCTCTCTGGATGATCCAGATTGTGAGGCATGCCAATAAAGTATAAGGAGTAGAAAATGTTAAATTGGGATGAATATAATAAAGACGAAGCCGCTGTAGTTCAGCAAGAAGCTCTGACAGCCAAACCGGTTGTGCAAGAGGCTATCGCTGAAGTACCAGAGGTCAAAGAAGAAGCTTCAAGTGTTGAAGCTGGAGCAAGAGCAGCACAAGCAGCTCAGTCATTACAAAATTTAGATGTAGAAGAAGGCGTTAAAGAGCTGGATGCTCTTGGCGGTAGAGTGGAAGTCGATCAAAAAGCAATGATTAATTGCAAAGCAGATCTTAACCAGCTGGTCCCTTTTAAATACGATTGGGCATGGCAGAAATATCTTGATGGCAGCGCCAACCATTGGATGCCGCAAGAAGTTAATATGACGGCTGACGTGGCCTTATGGAAGTCTGAAGAAGGCTTGACTGAAGATGAGCGCATGATTGTGAAAAGAAGCCTGGGTTTCTTCTCAACAGCAGATTCTTTGGTGGCAAATAACTTGGTTTTGGCGATCTATCGACTGATCACCAATCCAGAATGCCGACAGTATATTCTAAGACAAAGCCTGGAAGAAGCGATCCACACCCATGCTTACCAATACTGTATTGAGTCCTTAGGAATGGATGAAGGTGAGATCTTTAACATGTATAGAGAAATACCGTGTGTGGCTAAGAAAGCCTCCTGGGGTCTCAAATACACCAAAGAAATATCCGATCCAAACTTCACCACTGGTGATGTTGAATCCGATAAGCAGTTGCTGAAGAATTTAATCGCATTTTATTGCGTGCTTGAAGGCATCTTCTTCTATTGTGGGTTTACTCAAATCCTATCCATGGGTCGCAGAAATAAGATGACAGGAACCGCAGAGCAGTTCCAATACATCTTAAG
>CAXDOZ010000250.1:0-1755 GCA_963991145.1 uncultured Chitinophagales bacterium
CTCATAAGGTGCATGTAGGTATTAGATTCTCCCTCCAGTTTCTCGGAAACAGCCAGATACATTACCGGGCCTGCAGCTTTGGCTGGAGCAGTGAAGAACACACTGAAAGTTACTTTTACCAAAGGTTTTGCCCAGCCTGGAGCTTCCTTGGCGATATTACTATTTACGGGACCAGGACAAAGCGTGTGAACCGCCACATCTATCCCCATCTGGATTTAAACGACGATTCAATTCTTTGGCGAAAGTTAGAAGTGCAAGCTTATAATATCCGTAAAGCGCTACTACTTTCCCCATGGTAAAGTCCTCGTAAACTCCGAGTTTTTCAAAATCGAGATCGTCTCCTGAGCGGTGTGATTCCGAGTCGACAAATACAATTCTAGGGCGATCTCCTTCCTTTGCATTGTTTCCGTAAACAGCATTTGGGATTGTTCCGTCACCTAATAGGCGATTCATCAGAATGAATTTCGCCAGATAGTTTACCATAAACATCTGCTCAAAGCCCTGAGGTGTTTTTCTTGAACCACCCGGAACTACAGCAGCATTTGAAACAACTATATCAAGCTTAATTCCTCGGTTTTTAAGTTCATCGGCCAGAGCGTGAATAGAATCGATATCAGAAAGATCAACTTTCATCATCTCAACTTTATCCGAGCCAGATTCCTTTTTTACTTTCTCCCCTGCCTCAGGAATGCCTGAACGACAAGCCATGATCACATGTCCTCCACGCTGAGCTAATTGAACGGCAGTAGCATAACCCAAACCCGAGTTAGCTCCTGTCACCAAACATACTTTACCGTCAATACGCTCTGAATCCTTTAAGGGATCAACTTTGGGATAGCTCTTAAAAAGCTCAGCAACTCCATTAATGGTTGCTAAAAAAGGATTCTTGTACTTAGTGTTAGCCATTTAATTTGTTTTAATTTCTGAAAAACCGAATCGCTCTCGATATGTTCGAACCATCGCTTCCAGCTCTTCCTGAGTCATATCGAAATCTTCAATCTTATACTCATGCTTGCCATATCGATGCTGACCATGTCCTTTCTCTGACTCAATAATTGCCTGTACGGCTTCTGCAGTCAATTCCTCATCCATTGAATCGTATAGCTTTTTAATTTCAGACTGACTATCAGCAATAAGATCTTCATATCTCAAATCAAAAAAGTTCTTCCCATCAACTTCATCCCGATACTTCATCGCACAATCAAGCATGTAAGCAATCTTGTTGCCCCAATGGTCGGCTACTTCTCTAGCAAGAACCACATTTGAGAAGATGTATCTGGAATGGGCCACCATGCTAAAGAAAGACACCATTGTTTTTAATGGATCTCTGTGGGGCCATATGATCCTGGTATCCGGAAAGACCTTTGTAAAGGTTCCAAGAAACTCAAGATGATGCGGTGATTTCAGCACCCAACGCTTTGCAGGTTGTTGCCATTGGAGCAGTTTTAGCAGCTTATCCATAAACTCGTAAGCGGGAGTCTGATCCTGCTTTGCTATCCAATCTGAATATGTTGGAACATGCATCGTTGCCTCAGCAACAGTGCTTCTAAAAGACATGTCCAATAGAAGAATATCCTCCTCTGGAGCATTGTATTCAACAGGGTGAATGGCGAAGAAATCCGGAGAGATGAATTTCAATCCATTCTCACTTTTCCGAGCTTCAGCAATCCGTGGATCCTCCTTGCCGGCTTTGGCTTGTGGCCAGGGAGCAGGATTAAGTGCTTCCCAGCTTTTCAATCCTCTTGTATCCGGATC
>CAXDOZ010000251.1:0-1737 GCA_963991145.1 uncultured Chitinophagales bacterium
AGGTGGGTTAAAGCTTCCCCACAAACTCCCTGATCTGCTCATTCCAGGCGGTATCTGGATCCGGTAGAGTCTTTTGCTCGCGAATTGCCTCTTTGCGATATTTTGAGAGTCGGGATGGCTCGCTTAAAAGATTGACGAAATTCTCTGCCAGCTCTTCTGGATCCTCGGCTAACAAATCTGGATAACCCTTTTGAATATGATTACTGGCATAACCGCCATTCACAGCCATTCGAACAATGCCGGCATATTTGGCTTCATGTAAAGACATGCCAAATGTCTCTAGATATGCAGGAGATAAAAGCAACTCGTACTGGCTCCATAAACTACTTGTTCCCATTGGTGGAATAGGACCTTCGTATCTAACACCAGGAGTCTTTTGTATTAGGCTGATACACTGCTCTGCATAGTCTGGTTCAATATCTTTTCGTCCATGAATTACCAACCTAAACTTTGGTTTGGCTTTAATCTTCGTCAGTCTATTTAAAAATGGACGTATTCCCTTCCGAGAAATTAAATTACTTAAGATGAGTACGTTTGGCGGCTTATTCTCTGGTGAAGAAAAGGGCTCCATCGAAAATGGATAAGGCTTTAAAACTTCAATTTTTGATTTCTGAAATCCCCTATTCTCCAGATAGGATTTTGAATAAGGTGATGTAACTATAAAGCGATTGAAATGCTGCAATAATGGCTTTTCATGCTTGTAGAAATACTCATCACTATCTATATCCTTTCTTGGATACATGCTATGCAAATGGTGAAGTAAAAACCATCGGTAAGGCCTGCGCTTCTTTAGGGTTTTGATCTCCTGCATCTGAGCAGCAGAACTGATATAAAGCGAATCAACAACAATGTGTTTTAAATTCTTTGGAATTATCTCCGGCCAGTCATCAAGACCAACTGTGGTAATTCCTTCCTCCTGCAGAGACTTCAAAAATCGTTGGTTGAAGATGTTCCCACCGCTAATTCCTGAAGCAGGGTCGGGACCTAAAAAAAGAAGATATGCCTCCTTAAAACTTAGCATTAGTCCAGTTCTCCCTCGTAAGAAGCCCAGGCTACATGTGACTCACCTAAGGTGATCTTCAAGCTCCCGGGGAAAGTTCCGTTCAGCTTCTCTCCCAGCTTCCTATGAATGTATCGAGCAATATGCTCTGTTGTGCTTAGTTTGCCTTTAAAATCAGGATGCTCATCGAGGTTTTGATAGCGCAAGCCATCAAGAGTTTCCCCAAGGATCTTATGCGCAATTCCAATGTCAATTACTATTTCATGCTCATCCAGTTCTTCGCGGAAAAAGATAGCGTCAACTACATAAGTTGCTCCATGCATGTTCTGAGCAGGACCAAAAACGGGATCCGGCAATGAGTGTGCGATCATGATATGATCTCTGATTTGTACACTGTACATAATTTAACTTTCAATCATTTTAAAAAACTCCTCCTCGCTGATCACTTCGATTCCCAGATCCTGAGCCTTCTTTAATTTGCTTCCGGCTCCCGGACCCGCAACGAGGAAATTCAAATTCTTACTTACTGAACTAAGATTCTTACCGCCATTTTGGTCGACAAGATCTTTTGCTCCATCTCTGGTCATTCGCTCCAGTGTTCCGGTGAAAAGGAATGTTTGACCACCGAGCTTATCATTAGTTTCAACGATCTGAGATTCATCGACTTCAATTTGCACTCCAAGATCTCCCAATCGCTCGATCAAATGTACGTTCTCCTCATTATTGAAGAAATCAAA
>CAXDOZ010000252.1:0-1736 GCA_963991145.1 uncultured Chitinophagales bacterium
CCACGTACACATTGGAATGGCAGTAGCAGTAGATGAAGGTCTGCTAGTTCCTGTTATCCGTTTCGCTGATACACTTTCACTATCTCAAATCGCGGCTTTAAGCAAGGATTTCGCAGGAAAAGCAAAGTCCAAGAAGCTTACTCCGGATGAAATGAGTGGAAACACTTTCAGTATTTCAAATCTTGGGATGATGGGCATCGAGGAGTTCACAGCAGTGATCAATCCACCTGATGCCTGTATTCTGGCAATTGGAAATATCCGTGAGGTACCATCGGTTGATGGTGATGAACTTGTGATCAAGAAAGTGATGAAGGTAACTATGAGTTGCGATCACCGCGTTGTAGATGGTGCGGTTGGAGCTCGCTTCCTTCAGACATTGAGATCCTATATCGAGGATCCGGTTACATTACTAGTTTAGACTAATACTTCCAGCACCGACTTTCTAGGCACCTGGTCTCCTGTATGGAGTATCAGGTGATTTTCTGTCGTTGCCCATATCCGGGCGTTCACAGTTCGCGGCCCTTCTTCGGTGTCTAGAATTAAAGTGATATCCTGCCCATAGTTATTACCCATAAGCATCGCGCTGAAGATCTCTTCGTCGCGCTTCACCTTCTCTTCGTAGCTTCTATTTGAGTCGCGTTCCATAAAATTTATCCCTCTCAACTCTTCGAGTCCTAAAGCTAAAACCATAAGCTCTCTTGACTTGTATATAATGTAATTGTTGCTCTCAGGGCATTTTACGGGAGTTTCGGTTGAAAGGTTATAGTAATTTGACATTTCCTTCATAAACAAGATTAGAGAAAGAGGTGAAAATGGATAAGAAAACACTGGTTTTAGGGGCTTCATCACATGATACCAGATACTCCAATATGGCAGTGAAAATGCTTACGGAGAATAATGTACCGGTTCTGCCTGTCGGCAGGATTGTAGGCCAGGAAGTAGCAGGGTGGACCATTCAGAAAGATTGGGACGCTGCTCTAAAAGACATCCATACCATTAGCATGTATCTGAGCGCGATCAATCAGGAGCAATATGTAGAGAAGATCCTGGAAACAATGCCTGAGCGCATCATTTTCAATCCGGGGGCAGAGAATGAAAATCTGGCCCTACGGGCCGATGAAGCCGGGATCGAAGTACTAGAAGCTTGCACTCTTGTGATGCTTCGGACAGGCCAATTTTAATTACCTTAAGTCAAAATTTTTCGACAGTGATAACAAGCCAAATGTTACCTGAGGGAAGCCTCAAAGACAAAGTTGTAGTTGTAACCGGTGGAGGTACCGGATTGGGAAAAGCCATGAGTACCATGTTTGCCAAATTGGGCGCAAAAGTGGTCATCAGCAGCCGAAAACTGGAAGTGCTGGAAAAGACTGCAGCCGAGATGGAAAAGGAAACTGGTTCAGAGGTTTTGCCTGTGGCTTGTGATGTTAGGAATCACGTCGAAGTGGAAGCAATGCTGAATGCTACTCTTGAGAAATTCGGCCGTGTAGATATTCTGGTGAATAATGCTGCAGGAAATTTCATCAGCCCAACTGAGATGCTATCTACCCGTGCCTTTGATACAATTGTCAATATTGTATTGCGCGGAACTTCAAACTGCACCCTGACCTTCGGGAAGCACTGGATAGAAAAGAAACAAGCCGGAGTGATATTGAATATCGTAACGACTTATGCCTGGACCGGATCGGGCTACGTGGTACCATCGGCGGCCGCCAAAGCTGGAGTGCTGGCTATGACCC
>CAXDOZ010000253.1:0-1663 GCA_963991145.1 uncultured Chitinophagales bacterium
CTGCATTTTATCTTTTAAGTACGACCAGCAAAGCAATTGATGAGAAAGTGCATCTGGGTTATCTCCTTGAGGATTACAACAGTATTAGCGGAATTGCAATGGATCTGGACACCTCAGAAATTAGTGACCCCTGGACTGCCTATAGAATTGGTGAGGCCTACGGCCAGATGGGGCAACAGGGGAACTCAATTGAGTTTTTCCAAAGGGCCTGTTCGTTAATGCCATTGAATCTCAGATTTCTGGACAAGTTGGGAATCGCCTTGTATCAAGGAAAAAAAGAAGACCAGGCATTGATCGTCTTCAATCAGCTCGTAGAGCTAAACCCTTTTGTTTCAAAGCACTGGTATAACCTTGGTTATTACTATTTGATGAATTCAGATCATCAGAAAGCAAAGTATTATCTAAAGCAAGCCATCGCGCTGTCTCCCGATTATCAGAAAGCCTGGGAAGCCATGCAGCAACTGGGAATGGCAAGTGGTGACTCAGACCTTTATCAGGAAGCAACAAATCGAATCACTGACCTTTCGATTTGAGGCTGATACTTCATCCTTTTAATATCTTTAATTGAAATCGAATTGAATGCGTAAAACCGCTATCATATCTATCATTTTGGGGCTATTCCTCATTCTGGCTTTCATAGGATGGAAGGCATATGGAATTCTATACCTGGACAATGTAGCGAGTGAGGAATTGTATGTCTTAAAAATTCCAAGTGGAGCAGATTATGATGATGTTTTGTCCATTCTAGCCAATGATGGAGTTCTGATCGATGAGTATGGATTTGATCTCATCGCCAATAAGATGAACTACCCAAATAATGTACATCCGGGGATGTATGAGATTCAGCCTGAGATGACAAGCCGGGAGATCGTTTACATGCTCCGTCAGGGTCAACCTCTGGACTTCCCAATTGCCATTGCAGAAGTGAGCATTCAATCAGTTGAGGATCTTGCTGCTTCTATTAGCGAGAAATTAGAGTTTGATAGTATTTCACTAGTTGAGCTACTCACTGATCAGGATTACCTGGACAGTATTGGATATAGCGAACAAACCATCCTCTGTGCTATCATTCCAAACACTTACAACTTCTACTATACAACCAATGCCAGAGAGTTCATGGCTCGAATGCTTCGGGAAAGAGAAGTTTTCTGGGATGAGGAAAGACGCTCTAAAGCAGGAGAGAAGGGCTTGACTAGTAATGAGGTGATCACACTTGCATCCATTATCGAAAAGGAATACAAGCATGCTGAAGAGCTTCCTGTTATGGCAGGAGTATATCTAAACAGGCTTGAAACCGCACCATTTCTCCTGGGAGCAGATCCTACAGTGAAATTTGCGGTTGGAGATCCCACAATCAGAAGGGTCTTGAACGTGCATAAGGAAGTAGACTCACCTTATAACACCTATAAATATCCTGGCTTGCCGCCAGGGCCGATCTGTTTGCCTTCTATCACATCGATTGATGCTGTATTAAATGCTCAGGACCACGACTATTTCTATTTCTGCGCCAGACCGGATGACTCAGGGCTCCATGCATTTGCCAGTTCTTATAATGAACATCTGCAAAACGCAGCAGCTTATCACGATTACTTGAATAAATTGGGGATCTATAACTGATGTTTAAAGGAGAGACTACAGTAAGAGTTCGCTACGGCGAAACCGA
>CAXDOZ010000254.1:0-1643 GCA_963991145.1 uncultured Chitinophagales bacterium
CCCACTAATCCAATTCCAACTCCGGGAAAACCTGCAGCAAGCATTGCACTACCACAACCACCAAGAACCAGCCAAAATGTGCCGATAAATTCAGCGATGAGTTTCTTTGACATAATTCAATTTTTGGTAAGGGGTAAAGTTATTAAAAACAATGGCTTATGAGTGCAAATTGTTTGCAATGTGTTATCGCATAGTTGACATATCTCAATTGCAACTCGATTGCAATAAAACCTCATTATCCATACATTTGCTGCACAGCTTCAAGCTGTAACAAAACAACAAACGACTACACATCATGGAAAATGGGACTACCCGTCACTTAAGCAGACGAGAGAGAACTCGTACGGTAGGCCAAAGCGGGAATTACTGGTACGCTGTAGAGCTTAGCAAGAACGTAAAGAAGGGCGAAACACAGGAGGTAATCTTTTGGAAAAGCCCAATTGCAATTTTCAGAGGAGAAGATGGAAAGATCAGAGCTGTCGAAAACAGATGTGCTCATCGTCAGCTGCGATTGACTACCGGAGTTGTTGATGGGAATGATCTGATCTGCCAGTATCACGGCTGGACATACGACGGATGCGGGAAATGTGTTCAGATCTCTCATGAGATCGGAAAGAGAAAAGACGGAAAGCTTCCGGATATCCGCATTAGATCATACCCGGCAAAAGAAGAATACGGTCTGATCTGGATCTTCCCGGGAGACCCTGAGCTTGCAGAGAAAACCGAGATCCCGGTGATCCCTCAGCTGAAGCAGAAGAAGCCCTGGAAATTCATTCCAATCGACGTTACGATCAATTCTCACTTCTCTATGATCTTAGAGAATGTATGTGATTTCAACCACGCTTTCCTTCACCGTGACCTTCGTCCTTTCACTGATCCGCACCTCAAGGAGCATTACAGAAAGGAAGACAAGATCACCATGGAGTACGAGACCGATCTGAGCCAATCAAAGGTTGTGAAGATCGCTGGTACTAACCAGGGGAAAGATTTCGAGGGAATGACTCTTTGGTACAATTATCCATTCCAGGCTTCAAACATTGAAGACAAGTATCTGCACTGGTTATTCATGGTTCCAATTGATGAGAAAACCACTCGTTGCTTTTTCATTTTCCTTTTCAGCCTGGAGATTCCGGTTGTTAGATGGCAGATCCCTGATTTCATGAGAAAGCCTCTGATCAGGATGATCAATAAATTCTATGTCATTCCACTTTTGGGACAGGACCTTTGGGCACTTGAAGAAGAGCAGCTCGGCCACGATAGATTTGGAGAGGAAACTCATTACGAGTTCAATCCAATCGTTTCCGACTTCCAGAAAATGAGTCTTGAGAAATGGGATCAGTACGTTGCAAGTGAAGCGAAGCGCTACATGCAACAGAAAGCAGATAAGAAGAAGTTCATTCATATTGGAGCGGGTCTAACAAGAAAAGACATCAAGGATTACCTTGAGGCCAATCCGATTGAGGAATTAGAACCTGCTCATACATGATAACATTGGTTACCGGCGCCACCGGACATTTAGGCGCTAATCTTGTCCGCGAGCTTTTAAAACGCGGAGAAAAAGTAAGAGCACTGGTAAGACCTGATAGCTCCAACAGAGAGATCGAAGGTCTTGACGTAGAGCTTGCCTTTGGTGACCTTAGAGA
>CAXDOZ010000255.1:0-1643 GCA_963991145.1 uncultured Chitinophagales bacterium
GGCATACGACCTTTCTGCCTGTCTCGTGGGCGCGTAGATGTGTATAAGAGACAGCTACAGTAGCTTCGATTCCTTCCTTTGTTAGGGTTCGTTCTGGGTAGCCCATGAATCCGGCGTTATTGATCAGTACATCGATCTTATCTGTTTTCTGATGCAATTCCTCAGAGACTTTTCGAACATCCTCCATCAAAGAAAGATCAGCGATAAGCAGTTCAATATTGGGATTCTTTGTCGTTTCGATCAATTCTATTTGAGCGGCCTCTCCTCTATCTTTTGATCTTGCGATCATAATGAGTCTTCCTCCATCATTGGCAATTCGGCGCGCGGTCTCCTTTCCGATGCCTGAATTTGCACCGGTAATTACTGTAGTATGTGTTTTCATTAATTCTATCAAAGCTTGGAATCATCTAATCTAAAAACCAATGAACAATGGTGGGCAATAAAAGATGAATAAATGGTCTTCGCTTTTCTACCTTCATAAAAATTTGATCAATGAAGGGTGACAAGCCGCTTATTTTGGTAGTGAATGATGATGGTATAACTGCACCGGGAATTCGTGCCTTAGTGGAAGTAGTTAGTGATATGGGAGAGGTTGTAGTAGTAGCTCCAGATAGCCCTCAGTCTGGTATGGGACACGCCGTTACTTTGAATCGCCCTCTTCGAATGAACAAGGTGGACGAATTTGATGGAATTCCGGCTTTTCAATGCTCGGGCACCCCAGTAGATTGCGTAAAGCTCGCAGTAGATAAAGTCCTTCATCGCGAGCCCGATCTCTGCGTAAGCGGCATAAACCACGGCTCCAATTCTTCTATTAATATTCTGTATTCCGGTACCATGTCGGCAGCGGTTGAAGCAGCGATGGAGGGAATCCCCAGCATTGGCTTCTCACTATGCGACTTTTCCTGGGAAGCAGACTTTAATGGGGCTAAGAAATTTGCAAAGACGATCATTGAGCAGGTATTCAATTATGGATTGCCAAGAAACACCTTACTCAATGTGAATATTCCGAAAGTTGCTGCCGAGGATCTAAATGGCATGAAGATCTGCCGCCAGGCCGAGGCTCAATGGATAGAGGTGTTCGCTCATCGCCAGGATCCGTACGGTCGCGATTACTATTGGCTCACCGGAAACTTCATCAACCACGATAAAGGCACAGATACAGACGAATGGGCTTTGGCAAACGGTTATGTATCTGTAGTGCCGGTGCAATACGATATGACGGCGCATCACGGCATCAATTTCATCAATCAAAATTGGCAGTGGGATGAATCATCCTCTTAGAAGAGACAGTAAGCTAGTTGGTCTTTTGGTGGGCCTCATCGGCCCGATTGTGCTATTTGCCCTGCTTAGCCTTATCAATGATTCTTTCGCCGATCCTTTTGCGAGAGATGGTTTCAGAGGATTCACTTTGAAGGGCAAGCTGATCCTTTCCATTCTCCCCAATGTTGCTTTCTTCGAAGTGTACAAACGTCGCAAGCTCAATGAATCGCTCACTGGAGTTGTAGGAGCAACCATCATTTGCGGTGTGATCATGGCCATTCTTATCTTCACGGTTGACCAAGCCTAATCAATGAAGTATTATATCGTTTCCGGCGAAGCATCTGGTGACCTGCACGGTTCAAACCTGATGGCTGCCATTAATG
>CAXDOZ010000256.1:0-1634 GCA_963991145.1 uncultured Chitinophagales bacterium
TGCCTGTGTGCGGCCGGTACGCTGGGTCAAAGGAGTTCCAAGCCCGGTAGTTCATCCAGAGCTTGTAGACATGGTGATATTCAGAGAGAATACTGAAGACATTTATGCCGGTATTGAGTACTTAAATGGAACACCAGAAGCAGATAAGGTAAAGGCATTCCTACAGCAGGAAATGGGAGTTACCCAGATCCGCTTCCCTGAAACTGCTTCTATTGGTGTGAAACCAGTTTCAATTGAAGGAACTGAGCGCCTTGTTCGCGCAGCTATTGAATATGCAATTGATCAGAAACGTCCTTCTGTTACTCTTGTACACAAGGGGAACATCATGAAATTTACCGAAGGTAAGTTCAAAGAATGGGGATACGAGTTGGCTGAACGCGAGTATGGAGATAAGGTCTTCACCTGGGCTCAATACGATAGAATTGCTGAAGAGCAAGGGAAAGACGCCGCCAATAAAGCACAAGACGATGCTATGGCAGCAGGTAAGATCCTTGTTAAAGATTCAATCGCTGATGCATTCCTTCAGCAGATTCTTCTACGTCCGGCTGAGTATTCAGTAATTGCAACATTGAACCTTAATGGTGATTACGTATCTGATGCACTTGCTGCAATCGTAGGTGGAATTGGGATCGCTCCAGGTGCTAACATTAATTACACCACTGGTCACTCAATCTTTGAGGCTACGCACGGAACGGCTCCAAAATACGCTGGCTTAGATAAGGTAAACCCAAGCTCAGTTATCCTTTCAGGAGTAATGATGCTTGAGTATATGGGATGGCAGGAAGCTGCAGACCTAATCGTGAAAGGCCTTGAAGCTACTATCTCATCAAAGCAGGTTACCTATGATTTTGCAAGATTGATGGATGGAGCAACTGAGCTAAAATGCTCTGAGTTTGGTTCAGCTATCATTAGCAATATGTAGATCAAAACCTTAAAAGGACAGAAATAAGAAAAGGCGGGCAAATGCCCGCCTTTTCTTATTTAAAAACCAAGATTATTTCTTGTAGAGCTTGATCTCAACTCTTCTATTCTTATCTCTTCCTTCCTCGGTAGAGTTATCTGAAATAGGCAATGCAGATCCATATCCAATCACCTGGAATCTTGTTGGATCAATTCCTCCTTCTCTAACCAGATAATCTCTTACCTGTCTAGCTCTCTTCTGACTCAGATTTGAGTTAACAGAGTAATCTCCAACACTATCCGTGTGACCTTCAACTCTCAATCTGTAGTCAGGATTCTTGCGAAGCATATCAGCAACATTGTCCAGATCAGATTTAGACTTTTCAGTTAATTCTGAAGAAGACTTGTCAAAGTAGATAGCGTCAAAGCTCATATATACAACTCCGGTATTATCTCCAATTTCCGGACAGCCATTGTTTGCTGCCACACCCGCTTCATTCGGGCAGGCATCTTTCTCATCTGGAATACCATCACCATCAGAATCCGGTAATGGACAGCCTTTGTTGCTGGCAGGACCAAACTCTTTCGGGCAATTGTCTTCTCCATCTTTGATTCCATCAGCATCAGCATCCGGACATCCCTTCGTAGCTTTTACTCCAGCTGCGAACGGACACTCATCCTCTACATCAGGAACACCATCCTTGTCGCTATCTGGCCATGGGCAACCCTGATTG